>DCBA01000007.1 GCA_002313255.1 Gammaproteobacteria bacterium UBA1119
CTCCATCTTTTCGGGGAGAAGATGACGTCGATTAGAGGTTGCGTAGATTAAAATGTTTGATGAGGTGCCGAGAATCGATCCGTCAAGCGCACTCTTAAGCTCTTTGTACGATGGGTCGTCTGCTTCAAAAGACAAATCATCACACACGACGATAAATCGATATGGCTCAGCTCTAACTTCTTCTACGATAACAGCGATGTTTCTAAGGGAGTGCTTATCGATTTCGATAAATCTTAAACCATGGTTGTAGAAATAGTTAATAAGTGCATGTATTAAAGAAGATTTTCCTGTCCCTCTTGCACCCCAAAGAAGGACATTATTCGCGGGAAAACCTTTGCAAAACTGTTCCGTATTTGCGACCACCGAATTTTTTTGGCGATCAATCTCTAAGAGATCTTCTAGGGTGATGCTGTTCCTTTCGACTACAGGGGTCAGAGCTCCTGACCACCCTTGACGAATCCACACGGCGGCCGCAGTTTCCTTCCAATCTATAGGATTGCTCTCAGGAAGATACCGACTCATGCGACGTAGCACGTCGATGCCGAGGGTTACTGCCTTTTCGATATTATTCTTCACGGAAGGTAGATTCGAAGTTTTAACCCAAATCATTGTAACCGCTGTGGGATATTGCAGTTGGTAGCGATAACGTATCAGTCTTCGAATGTAGGGAGGGGGGATGAGCCAAGCAACGGTTATCGCGTTCATTAGTTATTTCGTAACTGTGGCTTCCATTGGTGTGATCGCAACAAGGCGAACCAAGAGCATTACTGATTATGCGATTGGGTCCAGAAATCTCTCTGCTCCGGTCGCTGGGCTGTCAGCTGGAGCCTCGGATATGTCAGGTTGGCTCTTGCTTGGATTACCTGGAGCTGTCTTTATAAGTGGATTACAGGAGGCATGGATTCTTGTAGGCCTTGTCGTCGGTGCGTGGATTAACTGGAGACTGGTCGCTCCCCGTCTGCGACAAGAAACAGCTGCTCTACATAATGCTTTGACTCTCCCCCAATTTTTCGTGAGACGAACTCGATTCTCAGGACCCCTTCTGCGTGTTGTGACCGCGGTTATAACGATTGTGTTTTTTACTTTATACGCGTCCGCTGGATTTGTGGCTGGAGCTAAGCTTTTTGAAATTGTTCTCGGAGTATCTTATGAAAGAGCGTTGGCGATCGGCGCGCTGGTTATCGTCTCGTACACTGCCTTTGGTGGATTTCTTGCAGTGAGTTGGACCGACTTTTTTCAGGCCCTCTTAATGATGGGTGCTCTCGTTATACTGCCGGTTATCGGTTCAATGGATGTCTCGGTAACTGTAAGTAATTCGCATGTTCCTTCAATGGGCTGGGTTGGAGTAATTAGCCTGCTCGCGTGGGGCTTGGGCTATTTTGGACAGCCTCACATTCTCGTCAGGTTTATGGCTGTTGCTAACCCCGTTGACATACCGAAGGCTCGACGTATCGGTATAAGTTGGATGCTAATTTCTGGAATTGGAGCTATCGCGGTGGGTTTCGTTGGCTCGACGTACTTTGTTTCTCTGGATGATCCCGAAGTGGTGCTGATCGAGCTAGCCCGTTTACTGCTTAATCCCTGGATCGCCGGTATCGTACTCGCGGCTATACTTGCCGCGGTGATGAGTACCGTTGATTCGCAACTTTTGGTTGCATCAACTTCCCTAGTATTAGATGTGGGTAGTTCTAAAAAGTATCCGCTTGGTCTGAGTAGGGTCATGGTTGTAGCGGTGGCCCTGGCTGCTTGGGGAATCGCCCTAAATCCAGAAAATAAAGTCCTTGATCTGGTTGCATACGCGTGGGCTGGTCTGGGTGCGAGCTTGGGACCATGTGTGCTTTATTGTCTTTTCTGGAAGGGCACAACTGGCGAAGGTCTTATCGCGGGAATGTTGGTTGGCGGCTCGACTATTTTCTTTTGGCGAAATCTGTCAGGTGGAATCTTCGAACTGTACGAAATATTGCCAGCATTCGTCCTTGCTTGCACAGCTATATATGTCGTTAGTCGAATGTCCAGTACGAGTGAAGGGAATCATCTCGGATCCAAAGCCTGATGCTTGAACCCCTCATGAGCTGGTCCTTAATGGAACGACATTATCCGCTCTTTTTACGTAAATCTGGCGTATGTGTTGTGGGCCGTTGATACCAATTCGACCCACGTCAAAAAGTCGGAGTTCGCACCTTTCTTCGCCACCAGCGTCAACAGAAAAAACGATCGACTGGCTGGCGATTCGCCATTTGCCTGTTTCGTTTCGATTGTCGGTTCGAAATCGGTAGATCCCTGCTGATCGCGTACCTCGCATTTCGAGGGAGATGGTGCGCGAGTGACCATCGTCGAGATCCCACACGCCAGGAAGATTTAATTGCTCCAACCAGCGGGCACGGGTTTTGCGGGCCGATCTAAACCAAAGGGCAACCAACGCCACAATTAAGACGACGGTTATTTGACTCATCGGTATATCGTCGCGCTTGCTTCAGTTCTACGCAATGTTTTCTCTATGGACACATACGATGGTTGCATCAAGTGTGTGAGCAGACCACTCGCAAACTTCCTGGATGGTCTTGTGGACGATCTTTTCACTGCTGGCTATTGCCAAGAACGTCCACTGCGCGCGGTCGTGCACATCGTTTTGGCCGGATTCACAGACAGCCATATTCGTGACGCGACCGAACTTATCGCGTAATCGAGCAAGGCGGCGCCTTTTCTCTTTGAGCGAGCGACAACCGGGTAGATGAAAATCGATTTGAAGGGACTCGGCATGCATCGACTAAAAATATATTTCTTAGGAGTTACTTACGTTCGTGCTGATTTCTTTTGTCTATTCGTTGAAAATCTCAAAGCGTTCTTCTAGTTAAGCGATCCACGAAGCTACTTTCATTCAGAATCCTGATTTGGATACGTCGGTAGGTATAAGGGGATAACTGATGCCTGACCATTTTTGTACGACTCGGATAACTTGGCATGAGTAGCCGTATTCATTGTCGTACCAGACATAAATAATGGCTCGGTTGCCATCGACGATGGTCGCCCCAGAATCCACGATGCACGCGTGACGATCACCTATAAAGTCTGAAGAGACAACCTCCATCGATTCGGTGAAATTAATTTGACGCTGTAACGCTGAGTGCAATGCTATGTAACGAAGGTGATCGTTGACGCTTTCGATATCCGTTTCTTTTAACAGCGTGAGATTGAGTATGGCGAGAGACACGTTTGGCGTGGGAACTCGAATCGCGTTCCCGGTGATTTTTCCCCCTAGCTCCGGCAATAATTTCGCGATAGCTGAAGACGCCCCTGTTTCTGTAATAACCATGTTAAGTGCCGCTCCGCGGCCTCGCCGATTTTTCTTATGGTAGTTGTCGGTTAAGTTTTGGTCAGGGGTATACGCATGTACTGTCTCCACGTGCCCGTGACTGATTCCGAATTGGTCATTCATCGTTTTAAGCACCGGTACGATCGCGTTGGTCGTACAAGATGCGGCGGAAATAATTTTGTCCGATTTGTCGAGCTCGTTTGAATTGATTCCGGAGACGAAGTCTTTAACCGCCCCTTTGCCCGGCGCCGTCAATATGACGCGATCGACGCCTTTTGATTCGAGGTGCTGCCCAAGTCCTTCTGTGTCGCGCCATACGCCGGTATTGTCGATAACGATAGCGTTATCAATACCGAAGGAGGTGTAGTCGATTTCGCCTGGGTTGTCAGCATGGATGAGCTGAACAACATTCCCGTTCGCAATAATGCAATTATTCTCTTTGTCCGTCCTTATGGTGCCTTGAAAAGGACCATGGACGGAGTCGCGACGCAAAAGTTCGGCTCGTTTTTCGAGGTCTTCTTCCGAGTTCTTGCGCACGACGACGGCCCGGAGCCGCAGCTGATCGCCCCCTCCTGTTTTCTCGATGAGGAGGCGAGCCAATAACCGCCCTATTCTGCCGAACCCATAAAGTACGATATCTTGGGGTGTTGTTAGTGGTTTTACATGGCGTCCGATTACTTCCTCACAGGCATGCTGGGTGAACTCGAAGGCGGATAAATTTGGGTCATCGCCGTTACGATCCATGTAGTCGCTCGCGAGTTTTCCTACGTCAACATGAGACGGCCCTAGATCGAGCTCGGACATTGCTTCCAAAATGGGAAAGCTCTCGAATTCGGAAAGTTCGTTATGCGCTACCTGTCTCACAAACCGATGGGTCTGCATAATCTCGAGGACGCTCTGATTGTGCAGAGGCTGCCCATAACAATAAGTGACGACATTGCGTCGATAGAGCTTCCCGATAATCGGAACCATCGATTCGGCGAGCGCTTCACGCTCTTTCCAGTCGGGGAAATAATCATCTAGGCTGGCGAGCGCCACGAGCTGTCCTTAATACGATTTCAGAGCGGGCGGAATGATAGGTACAAGGTTGCGCGCAGTAAAGACTGCCACGGCGTATTCATGTTCAAATTTTTCGAGCGAGCGTGCAGACCCGTGAGTTGTGTACGACGTGACAACAATCACCCATGAAAACAACCTCCGAATTGGTCATCTAAAACTCTGATTAAGATCCGCCAGTTTCCCTGCGCCCGGGCAGAGTACGGATTCTTCGAGGGCATTCAAAGGTATATCCGTCGTGTCTAATATTTCGTGGCAGTCATGTGGATCTCGGGAAACATACAATAGTCCCGTGACAACCTCTCCCCGTTCCTGTGCTTCTTGGACATGACTAAGAGCCTTTACTCGGTCGAATGGGTCATAGTCGTTCGATAGTTTGTTTAAATGTAATCGAGAGCCATCGGGCATATTCACTGATTCGCTCGTTCCAGGTTCGTAATCGACAGTAATTTCCTCATGAGGGAGGACGACGTCGGCATCAATGACGTGTTCGGTGTGCTCCCTTACGTAGTCGTAACTTTTCGTCGATCCAGCGTGATTGTTGAACAGGACACAAGGAGAAATGACGTCGATAAATGCAAAACCTTTGTGCATGATCCCCGCTTTGATCAGCGGTACCAGTTGTCGCTTGTCTCCCGAAAAACTTCGGGCAACGAAACCCGCACCGATTTGTAGAGCGATCGATACCATGTCTATTGGCGAGTAAAGGGTTGGCGCACCTTTTTTACTCGTAGAGCCAAGGTCATTCGTCGCCGAGAACTGACCTTTTGTAAGTCCGTAGGTTCCATTGTTGTCAACGATATACAGCATGTTGATTTTGCGACGAACGATATGTGCAAATTGCCCGAGGCCGATGGATGCGCTGTCACCATCGCCCGATACACCGACGCAATACATGTCTCTATTGGCTAGATTTGCACCGGTAGCTACCGATGGCATGCGTCCGTGAACTGAGTTGAATCCGTGGGAATTGCCCAGGAAATAACTCGGAGTTTTTGATGAACATCCAATTCCGGAGATTTTGAGGAAGCGGTGCGGCGGTATCGAGAGTTCGGAACAAGCTTGAACGATCGCCGCGCTGACGGAGTCATGACCACATCCTGCACAAAGCGTTGACACCGAGCCCTCGTAATTCCGACGATTCAGGCCGATTTCGTTTACTTTTAAAAGAGGGTGGTGAATCTCGGGTTTACTGACGTACGTCATGATTGCACCTCTTTCAATCGTGGCAAGTTGTGGTCCGTGTAATACGCCAAGATCTGTTCGTGTATCGTATCCGCAGAGATTGAGAAGCCGCCGTAATAGAGAATGGATATAAATCGAGCGGGATCGATTTCTAGTTCGTTGACAAGTAGCGTACGCATTTGGGCGTCGCGATTTTGTTCAGCGACAAAAAGAATTTCATGTTGATCAATAAAAGCTTCGACTGCTTCGCCGAACGGAAATGCCCGTAATCGCATCGTGTCTAAATGAATGCCATCGTCGCTCAATCGATCTAGTGCTTCGTCCATGGGCATTGCGGTTGTCCCGAAGTAGATAATTCCAGCTTGTGCATCGCCATTGACAATTTCGGGTGTTGGTACGATCGTTTTCGCGGTATCCCACTTCTTTAGGAGACGATCCATGTTGGCCGTGTAGGCTTCCGGGGATTCCGTATAGACCGCGTACTCATCGCGAGACGTACCGCGCGTAAAGAAAGCGCCTTTCGTTGGATGAGTTCCGGGAAGCGTCCTGTAACCGATTCCGTCACCATCAATATCGAGATAACGTCCGAATTCACTGATCTCTTCAAGACTTTCACGGCTTAGTACTTTCCCTCGGTCATAGCAGCGTTCATCGTCCCACGTGAAAGGTTCGGACAAGTTGTCATTCATGCCGAGTTCAAGATCGCTCAGCACAATGATGGGGGTCTGTAGTCGATCGGCTAGATCCAGCGATGACGCAGCAAAATCAAAGCACTCTTTCGGTGACGCCGGAAAAAGCAGAGGGTGTCGAGTATCTCCATGCGACGCATACGCAGCGGATAGAAGGTCCGCTTGTTGCGTTCGAGTCGGCATTCCGGTTGAAGGGCCTGCCCGTTGGATATCGAAAAGAACGGCGGGGATCTCCGCGAAATAGGCAAGACCGAGAAATTCCGTCATGAGTGAGAGGCCAGGGCCCGATGTAGCCGTGAAAGCCCGGGCACCGTTCCAACCTGCACCGATAACGATCCCCATCGCAGCCAGTTCGTCTTCGGCTTGGATCACTGCGTAATTCTTTCGCTTGGTGTCAGGGTCCACTCGGAGCCTGGAGGCGTGTTGTTCAAACGCTTCCGCCATCGACGTCGATGGTGTGATCGGATACCAAGCACAAATGGTTGCGCCTCCGTAGATTGCCCCAAGCGCTGCAGCGGCATTGCCATCAATTAGGATTCGGTTCCCTACCCCCTCAGATGCTCGGGCTTGGATTGGTAACGGCGAATCCATGTAATCGTGCGCGTAGCTCCGTCCAATTTCCATTGCCGTAATATTTGGCTGAATGAGGTCATCTTTTCCTTTGTACTGAGCAGAAACCATTCCCGTGATGATTTCGAAATCGATGTTTAGCAGAGCAGACAAGGCACCGAGATAGACAATATTTTTGAATAACTGGCGCTGTTTGGGATCTTCAAATTCGGATTGGACGAGTTTCGATAATGGTATGCCCAGGTCGTTAATATCTTTTCGGTTTAAGCGACGATCTCCACCTTGGGAGTTGTCGTGCAACAAAAATCCGCCTGGAACAATGGATGCGAGGTCTTCTTCGTAGGTTTCTGCATTCATGGCGACCATGATGTCGACCCCTTCCCTGCGCCCCAGATAACCCTTTTCCGAGGCTCGCACTTCGAACCATGTGGGTAAGCCTTGGATATTTGATGGAAATATATTCCTGGTAGCGACGGGAATGCCCATCCGGAAAAGGGCTTTGGCAAACATACCGTTTGCGCTTGCCGAGCCTGATCCGTTTACATTGGCGAACCGGATAACAAAATCGTTATACGTTGTCATTCCGCATATGAACCCATTTGTGGGATATGTATCACAGACTTTTGCATGTCCCAGGCGTTTGTGGGACACCGTTCTGCACAGAGTCCACAGTGAAGACAGACGTCTTCGTCTTTAACCATGACTCGGCCGGTTTCGAGATGCCCCGACACATAAAGATCTTGCTCGAGATTTGTTGCTGGAGCCATGAGGGCTGGACGCATCGAACTTTCCTCGGCATTGTCGATGAAGCTAATGCAGTCCATTGGGCATATATCCACACAAGCATCACACTCGATGCAAAGCTGGTCGGTGAACACGGTTTGCACATCGCAATTTAGGCAACGTTGTGCCTCGTCGAATCCGAGTTTTTCGTCGAAACCTAACTCGACCTCCACCTTTATGTTCTTCAAAGAGGCTTCTTTATGGGCGTGCGGAACAATGTGACGGATCGATGGGTCGTGTTCGGCATCGTAACTCCATTCGTGGATTCCCATTTTTTGGCTGATCAGGTTAACTCCCTCCGGTGGACGCTCCCCCTTAACGTTTCTTCCCTGACAAAACAGGTGCATGGAGATCGCGGCCGTGTGTGCGTGAGCGGATGCCCAGATGATGTTCTCGGGACCCAATGCCGAGTCACCTCCGAAAAATATTTCGGGATTGGTCGACTGAAGCGTGTCCTCGTCGAGTATGGGGCAATCCCACTTGTCGAATTCAATGCCGATGTCACGCTCAATCCAGGGGCAGTGGTTCTCTTGCCCAATCGCCATGAGGATATGATCGGCCTCGATAAAGACATCGGGTTCGTCACTGGGGACGTACTTCAGACGGCCGTTCTCTTCGACTGGCGTTACACATTCAAACAATACGCCCTTCAATTTGCCGTTTTCATGAATAAACTCTTTCGGAGGCCTGTTGTTAATGATCGGGATGTCTTCGTTCATCGCATCCTCTTTTTCCCAATCGCTGGCTTTCATCACCTCGAACGCACTGCGGACAACGACGGTTACGGATTCCGCGCCTAATCGAGTCGACGTTCGGCAACAGTCCATCGCGGTGTTACCGCCTCCCATAACGATAACTTTTCCTGAAATATTTGTCGTATGACCGAACGCGACACTCGATAACCAATCAATGCCAATAGAGATGTGCTCGTCGACCTCGGTTCGGCCAGGTATGTCTAAATCGCGTCCTCGGGGTGCGCCAGTACCGACAAAATAAGCGTCATAATTCATGTCGAGCATGGCTTGCATACTCGTTATCTCATAATCGAAGTGGGTGTTAACTCCCATGTTAAGAATGAGATCCACTTCTTCGTCTAAAACGTCGGCCGGCAGTCTGAAAGCGGGTATCTGACTACGCATCATTCCACCACCGGCCGAAGCCTGATCAAACATGTCGATCTCGTATCCAAACGGTAGCAGGTCTCTGGCCACCGCAAGTGACGCAGGGCCCGCTCCAAGAAGCGCAATCTTTTTACCGTTTTTTTCTACCGGCACCCTTGGAAGGAATGCAGTTATGTCACCTTTGTGATCTGCTGCAACTCGTTTTAGGCGGCATATTGCGACAGGTTTTTCCTCTGTCCTAACACGTCGACATGCTGGTTCGCAGGGCCGGTCGCACGTTCTTCCTAGTATTCCTGGGAAAACGTTCGAATCCCAATTGATCATGTATGCTTCGGTATAGCGTTGCTGGGCGACGAGCCTGATGTATTCGGGTACCGGGGTATGAGCGGGACAGGCCCATTGACAGTCGACTACCTTGTGGAAGTAGTTGGGATCCAGAATGTTGGTTGCTTTCATTCGAATACAGGCTGCGCGGACTATGCAGCCGCAAAGGAAGGTTAGAATTCCCTCTTCAAAACGCGGACTTTAGCCCTTCTTTTGGCTTGCTACCAGAAGAATCGAATGTAATCGCCGAGAATTGAGATACCACTCGAAGTTATATCGATGGAACTAGAGAACCTCATTAAACAAGTGCGAGTTCCGGCTCGCCACCTGGTTCATAACTGGCAGGGAGACGCTGGCTGTGCTGACTCGTGCTTATTGGCGCGACTAATTTCTAACTCGGATCAGTTTTTCATTTATGTGGCCTCAGGATCGGAAGAAGTTGAACGGGTGGCGAATGAGCTTCGGTTCTTCGGCGCACCAGAATCAGATGTTCTGACTTTTCCGGAGTGGGAAACGCTACCTTACGATGCTTTTTCCCCCCACGATGATCTGATATCAGAACGGCTTTCGATCTCCTTTGAACTACTTCGTGCAAATAAAGGCGTGTTAGTGGTTTCAGTACGTAGTCTGTTGCAGTGCATGCCACCTAGTCGGTTCGTTCGATCGCAATCGTTTCTTTTTAAACCTGGCCAGCGCTTTGACATCCAGCTAGAGCGTCAACGATTGATACAAACGGGCTACCGGCATGTGGAACTGGTGATGGAGCGTGGCGAATTTGCGGTTCGTGGATCGATTGTGGATATCTTTCCTATGGGTAGTGATCGACCGATCCGTGTCGATCTCGACGACGATTTGATAGACGGGATCCGAAAATTTGATCCTGACTCGCAACGAACCATCGCGAGACTCGACGTTGTCAGATTATTGCCGGCCAAAGAATTTCCACTCGATCAGAGCGCTATTGCTCGCTTTCGAGAAAAATGGCACGACGTTTTCGATGTGGATGTTCGCCGCTGCCCGATATACCAAGAGGTCAACGACGGGGTCGCGGCACAAGGACTTGAGTACTACTTACCTCTTTTTTTCGAGAGTACAGAAACCCTATTTGATTACCTCCCTGAGGATTGTGCATTCGTGGTTTCCGACAAAGCCGAAGAGTCGGCAAAGCATTTTTGGAAAGAACTGGAAGCCCGCTATGAGAGCCTACGCCACGACTTAGAACGCCCCATACTTCCTCCCGAAAGGCTCTTTCAACAATGGTCGGCTGTGTCAAAACTACTGAAACAGCACGGCGTAATTCAACTAGATCCCGCCCATAAGAAAAAACGGCACGTGGTTGGACTTGGCACTCTTTCAAGGCCCAATGTTCGTGCGGAATTAACGCGTAACGATCCCGGTGCGGCTCTGCGTCGATACTTAGAGACTACTTCCAGCCGCGTGTTGTTCACGGCCGAATCAGCAGGGCGTCTCGCGCATCTGGACGAGTTTTTACGTCGTAGCGCGATCGTCGCGAGCGAAACCCAAGATTTCTCTCATTGGTTGGATGCTGGGACTTCCCTTGGGCTCGTGATCGCGCCGATTGATCGTGGATTTGCGTTTGATGACGTCGTCGTGATTAGTGAAGCTCAAATATTCGGTCGCGAGTTCGAAGGTCGGAGCAAGAATTCGCGGCGTACGATTGACCCCGAATTGGTTATAAGAAACCTGACGGAACTAAGCCTCGGCGCTCCTGTAGTTCACGTTGAACACGGGATCGGGAGATACAAAGGCTTAGAGATATTGGTTATCGATGGACGTCCGGCGGAGTTCTTGACGTTGGAGTATGCCGAGAGCGCACGGTTATATGTGCCTGTCGCGTCGCTAGACTTAATTTCACGATATGCCGGAGCGGACCACGAATCTGCTCCGCTTCATACGCTTGGTACCGATAAATGGGCGAAGGATAAGCAACGGGCTGCGGAGAAAGTCCGTGATGTTGCGGCAGAGCTGCTAGATGTATATGCGCGTCGCGAAATTGCAGAGGGCTTCGCATTTCCGCGACCGGATGCGGACTACGAGAGGTTTTGCGATGAGTTTCCTTTTGAACTGACATTGGATCAACGAAACGCCGTTGACGCAATGATTGAAGATCTAACCCGAGTTCGTTCGGCGGATCGTCTAATTTGTGGCGACGTTGGATTTGGCAAGACCGAAGTCGCCATGAGGGCTGCGTACATCGCATCTCAAGCCGGCAAACAAGTCGCCGTATTAGTTCCCACGACTCTCTTAGCGCAACAACACTACGAGACGTTTTGCGATCGATTTTCTCAATGGCCACATCAAATCGAAGTCGTTTCACGAATGCGCCAGGATGGAGAGGTAAAGCGCATTAAGGAAAAACTATCCGGAGGGACTGTAGATATCATCATTGGAACACATCGATTGTTGACGTCGGATTTTGACTTCAAAGATCTTGGGTTAATCATTATCGATGAGGAGCACAGATTCGGGGTTCGACAGAAAGAACGCCTGAAAAGTGTGCGAGAGTCGGCTGACGTCCTGGCGCTGACGGCGACGCCGATCCCACGTACCCTTAATATGGCCATTAGTGGTATGCGTGACCTATCCATCATCGCAACGCCGCCGGCCAAACGACTAGCTATCAAGACGTTTGTGATAAGGAAGAGTCGGCTGCTCATACGCGAGGCCATAGAACGCGAACTCTCACGTGGCGGACAGGTTTTTTATTTACACAACGACGTTAGAACAATCGAACAAGCAGCCGAAGAACTGTCGGAGCAATACCCCGAGGCACGTATTGCAGTGGCTCATGGACAAATGCCGAAGCGTCGCCTTGAAAAGGCGATGGCGGACTTTTACCACCGCAGATGTAACCTTCTCGTCTGCAGTACGATCATTGAGAACGGCATTGACGTTCCTAATGCGAACACGATCGTGATTGAGCGCGCAGACAAATTTGGCCTGGCGCAGTTGCATCAGCTCCGGGGACGCGTGGGTCGGTCCACTAGGCAAGCATACGCATACCTCTTAACACCGCATCCGAAGGCCGTGTCACGTGATGCAAGAAGAAGGCTCGACGCGATCGAAGCTTCTGGAGAGCTCGGGATTGGCTTCACGTTGTCAACGTACGACTTGGAAATTCGAGGTGCGGGCGAGTTATTAGGTGACGACCAATCAGGCCAGATTGAGACCGTCGGATACACAATGTACATGGAGATGTTGGAGCGGGCTGTGGCGGCTATTCGAGCGGGGAAAATCCCCCATTTGGATGTGCCTCTCCCGGACGTCCACGAGGTGAATTTACATTCACTTGCTCTCATACCGGAAGAGTATGTTCGAGATGTTGATATGCGCTTGATTCTTTATAAGCGCATTGCGGGTGCAGTTACCGATAGAGAGCTAGATGAATTAAAGATAGAGATGGTGGATCGTTTCGGCAATATACCGGTTGCGCTCGCGAACCTGTTTCTCTCAACGCAAATAAAACTTTCTGCTTTAGCTCTCGGCATCAAACGAATTGATTTAGGACCTGCCAAAGGTCGTGTTGAATTCGCAAACAACACTACCGTCGATCCTCGTGCGCTCATAAAACTCGTGCGGGAATCGCCAGAAACTTATGAGTTAATTGATGGCAATCGGTTGAAGATAAATCGCGATTTAGAAACCGAGGCGGCTAGATTTAGATTCGTCGAAAAATTCATGGAAGCTCTGCGTGGGGAGGGCCTGCCGTCCGAGAAGAGTGCGTGAGGAAACTGTTTCTGATATCGACGTTGGGATTGTCGGTGACGTCAACGGCAGCAACAGATATAGATCCTTTCGCGGATAACTGGTATTGCGTCGAGGCCATGATTTTCTCGAGCACCCAAGCACAACCATCCGAGACGGATGACGACCCTTTCGTCGAACAAATTGCCATTAACGATCTCAGAACCTATTCTCGATTCCTATTGCCGATTCAACCCGACTGGGTGGGCCCTAATACCAATCTTTTTGATTACGTATCGGAAGAGACGGCAGGATGGTGGATGACAGACGCTCAGGCGCGATCGAGCGACACGGGAACGTTGTGGCAATTTCCTGCAACAAAGAGAAATGCTTCACCGGTTGGACAAGATACTTCAGTCACAATAGACAGATTGCAGTCGATGGACGTTGAACTTGACGGTTTTGTCTCGACTAGAGAGGTTAACGTAGGGACACCGACGGTTGTCCGGGATAGCAATGAAAGTCCTTTAAGTCAGCTCGGTAGATGGTTAGCGTCTTCTAGTTTTGTGTGGCATACCGAGAAACTTGGTTTCGTATCAACGGCTACCCGTATACGGAGGGGCGGATATCGAATTATTGGTCACGGCATGTGGCTTCAGCCCGTTCCTGATCGGGGCACAGCAATTCCGTTGTTACTGCAACTGGGAGAGCGGGCAGACGGCGGGTTGTATGAAGTCGAAGGTACGGTATCCGTGACCCGCGGTCGCTATTTGCATATTGATGTCCAACTGTGGAAGAACAACCTGGGACCGTTAATCGGAGAGAGACATAGTTATATCGAGCTCCGAGAGAGCAGGCGCATGCGTAGTCGCGAGGTTCATTACCTTGACCACCCCGTACTCGGTATGTTGGTTAAGATCGTGCCCGCTGACGTTACGGAATTAGCGGAGGATGTCTCCGAGCGCTCGGGCCGAGCGCCCGACGATATCGAGGAGGTTCGCGGAGTTCTGCGCAACAGCGAGACTGATCTCTTGATGTCGGATTGGTCCGTCGCCACGACCTGCAGCGGCATTTACGATTAAACAGATCCCACCAAAGGGGATATTCAGTTCCCTTGCGAGCGCCGCTTCGGGCATCGCGGTCATTCCAACGAGATCGCAACCGTCCCTTCTCAATCGCTCGATCTCTGCGGACGTTTCAAGCCGAGGCCCTTGAGTACAGCCATACGTTGCCGAGGTATGAACCGAATGTCCGGATTCCTTTGCTGAGGATAAAAGGTGCTGCCGAACGACGGGGTTAAAAGGTTCGCTGAAGTCGAAGTGCTTTAGGCCCAACTTCGCATTGAAGGAACCTTCTCGCCCCCAGGTATAGTCGATGATCTGATCTGGTATCACGATGTCGCCAATCGCGAGATCGTTTCCGATAGCACCAACGGCATACATCCCGACGATGGCCGAAACCGAGGCTTCGTATAATGTCCAAAGATTTGCGCGGTAATTGATGTCATGGGGCGCAATGGCATGCGGAAGTCCGTGCCGGGCCATGAAGGCCACGTTAGCCTGCCCAATGTCTAAGTTCTGCAGCGCTGCCGAGGGCTCGCCAAAGGGAGTTGGCGGCGAATCTGCGGTTTTAATGCGATCGGTATCCTCGGTGGTAATTGTTCCACCAAGAACGCCGATTAAAAAGGGTATCTCGTTATGATCGCTTTGTTTCATGGATCGGCTTGACGGATTCGATCAAACGACGCGCGCGTAAATTCCGGGAAGGTTTCGATATAAACCGTCTAAATCCATCCCCCGCCCGATCAGAAACCGAGTTGGTGCTGTTAGAGCGACGAAGTCTGGTTCAAGCGTCCGACAATCAGTGCTAACGGACCGTTCGGACTTGTCAACCAAAACCGCTGTCCATACTGCAGCGGCAGTTCCCTCAAACTCATTGACGACAGTTTGCATCGTTACCCCATGATCGATCACGTCGTCGACAACCACGACGTTACGATCTCGTAAATTTGATCGAGGCCACGTATGAATCCGAACTTCTCCGCCCTCCATCCCGCCGTATCGTGTCGCGTACAAGAAATCCATTGCCAGTGGAAAATTCAACCTTTTTGTTAGATCCCACATGAACGGGAGACCGCCTTTCATGATGCAGACGAAAATAGGTAGCGCATCTGCAAGCTCCAGGGCGACTCGAACGGCGATTTGGTCGACGGCGTGTTCAACCGTGGCTGCGTCGAACAAGAGTTCGTATTCCTCGGGTATTGTCGTCACGACAAACTCTGTTGTTCTCGCGGTTCTAAGTTCGACTCGGATGCCTCGACGTGAAGTGTTTGTGTTGGGAACGCGATTTCGGCCCCATGCCGCTCGATGATATTTGCGATCTCGAAGAGGATGGATTCTTTAATTTCGTGAAATTCAGTCCATCCCTTTGTTTTAGTGAACGTGTAGATCCAAAAATCAACCGACGAGGAACCGAAGGAGAGTAGATTCACCATCAATGTTTGGTCCGTGTCGATGGCGTCGTGATTACGGAGCAGATGACGGATATCCTCAAGGATGCCTGGTAATACGTTGATGTCGTCGTAACGTACGCCGATTGTCTCCTTGATCCGCCGGTTATCCATTTGGCTAGGGTTTTCCACGATTAGATTAGTGAAAACGGAATTTGGGATGTGCAGCGGACGTTTATCGAAGGTTCTAATTCTTGTAGTGAGGACCATGATTTCTTCAACGGTACCCTCAATTTCCCGATCAGGGGAACGAATCCAGTCACCCTCCTTGAATGGCTGTTTAAAGAGGATCATTAAGAAACCAAAGTAATTGGCGAGGAGGTCCTGTGCTGCGAAGCCGATAGCCAGTCCCCCAATGCCGCCAAATGCCAACACGCCGCTGACGCTGATCCCCAAGGTTTGCAGTACGACGAGGGCGGTTGCGATGATGATGGAAACTCTAAGTAATCTGCCAATGCCGTTTGCGATGGAGGTATCCCACGG
>DCBA01000022.1 GCA_002313255.1 Gammaproteobacteria bacterium UBA1119
AACGCCCTGGCTGAAAAACTAGGGAACGCGGCCGTATACCATGAGGCCGACGTGACGCAAGAAGCGGACGTCAAGGCGACCATCGACCAGGCACTGGACCGATTTGGAAAACTCGACATTTTATTCAATAACGCGGGAGGTCCAACGCCAGGGGACGTGAACGGTATTACTCCCGAGCAAATTCGATACGGCGTTGACCTCTTGCTCACCAGCGTCGCGCTGGGGATTCGCTACGCCATTGAACCCATGAAAGCTTCTGGCGGTGGGTCGATTATCAATAACTCGAGTATTGCGGGTCTCCGATACCGACAAGGTAATGTGCTTTATTCTGTTCTCAAGGCGGCGGTTTCACATTACACGAGGATGGCCGGTATCGAACTTGGTCCGCACAGCATTCGGGTGAACACCATTTCTCCGGGTGCGATTGCGACGCCTATATTCTGGGGCGGTTCGGCTCGAGCCAATACGCTTACCGATGAAGACAATGATCGCAAGATGCAGAAATTGCAGGCCAACTTATCTCGTGCCACACCGCTACCTCGGAGCGGGTTGTCGATGGATATCGCGGAAGCTGCGCTGTTCCTCGCGAGTGATGCGGGCAGTTACGTCAATTGTCATGACCTCGTCGTGGACGGGGGGCGTACGTCAATGTTTATGGAGCCGCCGGTCCCGGGTTCTTCATGACGTCGCGAAACGGACCGGTGTCCATGCGGGGCTCTTTCGGCATCCCGAGCACGCGCTCGGCGATGATGTTGCGCTGAATTTCGTCCGTACCCCCCGCAATCGACGTGGCTGGGACCGAAATGAGAATTTCCGCGATCAAGCCGGCTAACGGCCCATCCTCGTCTCCCAGCATGCTGTCACTTCCGCTGATCATGGTATGTACCTTGGAAGCCTGCCGGGCGACATGACTCGCGGCCAACTTACCTAAGGAACCTTCAGGCCCTTGGGGTCGACCCTGCTGTTGGGCGGCGCGAGCACGGCGAGCTGTCCACTCGGCCGTCCTGGCCTTGATCATCAGTTCGGCGATGGCTTGTCTGACGACGGGATCGTCAATTTTTCCCGTTTCAATAGCTCGTTCGAAGACCAGGTCCACCCGACCAGCACGTTGCGGATACCATTTGTATGGTTCCATAACGGTAGCTGTTTCATCGCGTTCTTCGTCGTATATACGACCCTCGAGGTCGCGGTCCCGATGCACCGACCGCAGCGTATCGGCGCTACGGCGTTCGTGCATTAGCGTGGTCATGGCAACTTTCCAGCCGTTACCGATCCGATCCACTTGGTCCTCTGGAGCAACCACGGCATCGGTAAAAAACACCTGATTGAAAGACGCATGGCCGTTCATCTGCTTGAGCGGATGTACGTTCACGCCGGTTTGATGCATGTCGATGACGAAGTAAGAAAGTCCGTCATGTTTGGGCGCTTCCCAGTCGGTGCGCGCAAGCAGTAGCCCGTAATCGGCATGGTGCGCGCTCGTGGTCCAGACTTTCTGACCGTTGATGATCCACTGGCTACCATCGAAGTCGGCTCTTGTGATGGCGCCGGCAAGGTCGGAACCGCTTCCCGGCTCGCTAAACAACTGGCACCATGTATCTTCGCCCGTGAGAATGCGTCTTAGGTATCGAGACTTTTGGCTATCGTTACCGTGCTCAAGAATCGTCGCTGCTGCCAACAGACGGATACCACTACGGGCCACGGTGACCGCGTTTATACGGGCGAATTCCTCATCCACGATCGGATTAAAAACCAAGGACAAGTCCTTCCCAAACCACTGCGATGGCCACGTGGGCATTCCCCAACCGGATTCGGCGAGTTTGGAACGCCATTCGATTAATGAGGCATTCGGATCCCAATTGGATTCGAGCCAAAGCCTTAGCTCATTACGAAGCTTCTCGCCGTCTAGGGGTTGCATCAGTGCTGCCACCGCGTGACTAATTGTTCTTTGTGATAGGAGGGATCACCAAAAAATACTTCGGAACTTTTGGCGCGTTTGAACCAAAGGTGTGTGTCGTTGTCCCAGGTAAATCCGATGCCGCCGTGAATTTGGATGCATTCAGCTGCGATTCGCATGTAGGCCTCGGAGGCCGCTGCTTTGGCTAGGTTCGCGAGTACGGGCAACTCTGGGTCGCTAGATGCAGCGGCCGTCGCCGCGTAATAGGCCGCGGACTTGGCCATTTCTACGTCGAGCAACATGTCGGCGCATTTGTGTTTGATGGCCTGGAACGATCCGATCGCCCGACCGAATTGGATTCGTTCCGCCGCGTATTTGACGGTTTCGTCAACTAAGTGTTGCGCGCCTCCCACCATTTCGTTGGCGAGACCGATTGCAGCTAGATCGAGCGTCTCCGCCAACTTGGCCGATTGATCAGCGTTCCCGCCAAGACGTCGTGCGGCGACATCGACAAATTCGAGTTGCGTTAGTTTGCGAGTTGAGTCAATGGTTTTAACGACGCGCCGCTTTAATCCTGGCGCATCACCGTCTACTAAGAAAAATCCAATGTTGTCGGCCCCGTTCCTGTTGGTGGTCCGAGCGACGACGATGATGAAGTTGGCAATGTGCCCATCAAGGACATAACGTTTGGTCCCGTTTAATCGGTTATTTTTGGCCGTAAGCTCGATCGAATCGGTGTCCCACTTCCCGAAGCTTTCGAACACCGCAAGGGTTGCGATACGGGTGCCAGTCGCTATATCCGGCAACAGTTCGGATTTCTCCGATTCGGTGGCGACGTTCATAATTGCGGTCGCGCCTAGCGCAGTCGCGAGAAACGGTGCACAGAGAAGCGTTCGCCCCATTTCTTCAAACAGAATTCCAAGTTCGGCATAGGACAGCCCGAGTCCGCCGTATGTCTCGGGTATGTGAGTCGCCGTGAAACCGAGTTCGCTAGAGAGTTGTGCCCAGACAATGGGGTCGTAGCCTTGATGCGTTTCCATAAGCCGGCGAACTTCGACGGTTGGTGATTTATCGGCCAAGAACTTTTGCGCCGTTGCCCGAAGCTGATCCTGTTCTTCGTTAAAGGTGAATTGCATGAGGTCCCCTTCCTCATCGACAGTGTAACCGCGAGCCGAGAAACGCGGGCTGTGTATGCCCCCTAGATATCCTTGCTCAATCGCGTTCGCTAAATAACAATCCCCGCTAATGGATCTTCAACGCCGCGTTGCTCCCGTTGCCGGTCAACGAGATGTTGTGTCAAAGAGACCCCCGTATCGGCTGAAAGGCGAGCAATGGCGACATGCCCGCCGCTCGCAGACGCGTATGCGGCGACCGGTGAACCGGGATAACAGGCGGTGGTTGCCCCGGCTGACTTGTCGCCCCAAACATGGATGTGGCCAAGCGCTAGATAGTCGAATCCCGAATTACGGATTTCTTCTTTGGTGATTTGTGAGGAACCGATTCCCGCACGTTTCTCAACGACTTGGCCGTGCGCGAGGCCTATATTCCACCGGTCGGCAACGGGCTCAGGCGTCCCGGCCAGCGGGGCATTTTCAGGGGCGTGCTCGGCCATTGCTTTACCCCATACACGGGCACCGAGTTCAGGAAACTCAATGATATCTCCCCGATGGTCGAGGACGGCGTGCACGTGATTCCCGGCCGTAGCTAGTTCGATTCGATACCAAACCGAATAGTCATCGTGGACGTCATGATTCCCCGGGAGAAGAACGGTCGCGCACGACAGTCGCTGCAGTTGATTGCAGACAAACTCGAAATCTTCATTGGGCACGCGGTTATTGTCGAAGAGGTCGCCAACGATTAAGAGTAAGTCAGCAGATTTGTCGAGCGCGACTTGTACAACGGCAGCAAAGGCGCGCTCAGCACCGTTGCGGTACTCGCCAGCGGTATCGGTGGTAAAGCGACTATCCAGGTGCACGTCCGACGTGTGCACAAGTTTCAAGGGTCGTTCATGCATAAGGGAGGCATTCTAGCGCAGCGTCGTCGAACGCGTCTTGGAACGAAATTCGGCCGACTGATCGCAGTGTCGTTAACGATCGGGCGTGGGAGTGTTCGGATCCAAGAGTCCCTCGTCTTTCAACTCGTGCCATACATTGGTTGGGACTGGGGTCATCAAATAGTCACGGTTTTGTTCGGCTTCCCGACGGCTTTTAGCACCGGGTATGACGGCTGCGACCGCTGGATGAGCTAACGGAAATTGCAGAGCGACTGCGGCCAGCGATACGTTGTACGCAGTGCAAATGCTCGCCATGCGGTGGGTCTTTTCGATAATGTCGGAGGGTGCTTGGTCGTACATGTAGGTCGCCGTGCCGAACGAATTAGCAAGCCAACCGCTGGCATATGGTGCTGCGATGATGACGCCAATGCCTCGTTTATCGCAAAGCGGTAGGACACGCTGTAAAGCGCGAGTTTCGAGAAGCGTGTAGCCGCCCGCGATCACGAAAAAGTCGAGATCAACAAGATCGGCGATGCGTTCGCAGAGATCCTCGTGCGCGCTTGTCAGCCAACTGTCCGCGTTGCGTGATTCCAAGTTGCAGCCGCAACCGATGGCTTTGATGGCACCAAGCGCGCGCAGTTCTTGGAGCGCTGTTGCGCCGCCCCCACGGTTGGAATCAAGTTCTTCAAGGTGTTCTTCGATTTGCCTAGGCGGGTGGTAACCGTAATCGATGTCGTGAATCGTTAAACTGTCGACGCGCGAATGCCCGAGACGTTGCAGTGATTCGTGATGCTGAGACTGAATGCGTTGGTAGGTGTAGTCGAATTCGACGCGAAAACCGGTGATCGGATCCCGTGGTGTTCGAACTTGCCCGCCAGGCGACAGCGTACGTTTGCCTTCATCCCTTTGGGGCTCTGGCACCAGGGATTTACCGACCTTGGTGTTGATGCAGTAGCGGTCTCGGTCATCGATACCGGCGAGTGCTAATCCCAACCGACGTTCCGAGCGACCAAGACCGTACCAGGGCGCGGTATCGAAGAAACGAACGCCGCTGGCCCAAGCGGCGTTCACGGTATCAAGGCTGGTCTGAGTTGGTACGTCGGCACTCCCGATGGTGCCTCCTCCGAAGCCCAACGGCGTGACGTACAGGTCGCTTTTCCCGACGCGGCGTGGCGAGGAGAGGTCCATATCAAGCACCACGGCTCAATAGGGAACGTTTCGCCTTTGGCCCAAAGTCAGCACCCGTTGGCGATGGTTCAATCAACGAAGTCGAAGGCACCGTCGCCGTCGACTTCTCACCAATGGCATGTTGAAGGTTTAGGCTTGATGCCTTAAAACACTGCCGGCTCGTGTGCCGGTGTGCTCGCCTTCCGAGACGCTAATTTGTCCGTTCACCAAAGTCGCCTTGTAACCCATCGATTTTTGAATATAACGCGGCGCGCCGCCCGGGAAATCGTGCACCAGTTCGGGTTGACGCTCGGCAACCGTATTCGGGTCGAAGACGTTGACATCTGCTCGCATTCCGGTCGCAAGAGTCCCTCGGTCTGACAAGCCAAGTACCCGCGCGGGTCCCGATGTCATTCGCCGAATACCTTCGCCCATGCTGTAGATGCCGGCCTCGCGGATCCAGTGAGACAGGATGAAGCTGGTCCATCCTGCGTCCATGATCTGGGAGACGTGTGCGCCTGCGTCGCCTAGGCTTGGAAAGATGTGCTCACTCTTAAGGAGATCACCCAGTTCCTTGAGGCTTTGGTTAAACATTCGCAGGTTAAAAAGCGCTCGGCCACTCGTTTCGCGGGAAAGTCGGATGAACGTTTCAGACCAGTGCTCCCCAGCTGCATCGGCGGTCGCTTTCAGATTTTCTTCCGGTGCTAAGGTGTAGTTGGGCGAATCGCCTGCACCGAGGTAGAACACGTTTTGCATCGGCATGGTTCGACCGTCTTGCGCGCGGGCCTCCTCGACAAGTTTGGTGCTTGTTTCCGCATCGTTGATGGCGGTCAGGCGTCCCGGGAGATCCATCTTGCGGATCGCATCCCATGTTTCTCCTTGTACTGGAAGGTTGGATTGAAGCCCAAACATGAAACCCGATCCACGTACTTGGGTTATGGCTGTGAAGTCACCACCACCTGAGCAGAGTTGTTCTAGACCCTTGGCGGAAGCTTTGCCAGCACCTTCCTGAGGGCCGGTCCCGTAGCTAAAAAGTATACGACCCTTGGTCGTATTCGCCATTTTCGTGAGCACTTCAAAATCCGCCCCGACTGCCTGCATCAGAGCGTTGCGTGCACCAACTTCCTTGCCAATTTCGACCAGCTCGTTCGGATCCGCAAACGTCCCGGGGATCGACCGCCCATCGGGTAGTTTGTGGGGCGGGTAACGGTTGGTCGAAAATCCTATCGCACCTCCGTCAATGGAATGACCCACCACCTTGGCCATTTCGCTCAGTTCTTCTGGTGTGGCCTGTTCCTCCACCGCCCGTTCACCCATGACGTAGAAGCGCACGGCACAGTGACCGACCATGCCAGCAACGTTGAGGGCAGGATCGAGTGAATCGATCGCGTCCAAATAGCCGCCGTAGTCTTCCCAAGTCCATGGGAGCCCGGTCAGGATCGCGTGTTTCGGAATATCCTCGACGGTTTCCATCATGCCGGCAAGCAAATCTCGGTCGGTGGGTTTGCATGGTGCAAAGGTGACGCCGCAGTTACCCATCAGGGCCGTGGTTACACCGTGCCAGCTGACGGGTGTCATCAATGGATCCCAACCGATTTGGGCGTCCAAGTGCGTGTGGAGATCGACGAAACCAGGGGTTACCACATGACCCTCTGCATTGATCTCTTCCTTGCCTTTCCCCTCGACCTTGCCGATGGCGGAAATCAGACCGTCATCAATTGCGAGATCACCAGGGATGGGCTCGGCGCCTGTGCCGTCGACAATGTCTCCATTTCGAATAACGATGTCGTGAGCCATAAGTTCCTCCGTGTAAGACGAGCCTGGGATCTGAGCGCAGGTGCCCGGCCTCCCAATAAACTCAGTTGCGTAACCTTCAAAAGCGAAGGGCGCCTGACATAATGCTCAATACTACCTATGTCCCTAGGTTTTAACAAAAAGTCATGTGTTGGATGCTCTTTGCGCTTATATGTACGGAAACGGTGTGTGTTTCGTAAGTTATGGATCTCAGGAATGGGCGACTGTGACGATTGATTCATGGGGACTATGGGAGATCTCCACTGGAAACGACGGTTTGATTGGCCTTGAGTGCGCCCGGTGAAAATTTCTGTCTGGTTGCATTATTGCCTTCGAATGTTGACGGGGCTTGAGCAATGAGAGGACAACGGCGTTGGGTGTTGGGAGGAGTGACGGATGAAAATGAAAGCGCTTTGGCGGCGTCGGCCGTCGGCCGGCGGGCGGCTGGTGCATACGGACTTTTGATCCTGACGACGTTTTTTTGGGGTGCAAACGCGGTACTAGCGAAACTGGCTGTGGGCGAAATTTCGCCGATGGCGTTGGTGAGTATGCGATGGCTAGGCGTCGTTTTGGTGTTAGCGCCGTTTGCTATCCGATCAGTGGCTTCGGATTGGGCCGCGTTGCGTGCACGCTGGCCATACTTGATGACGATGGGCGCGTTGGGGCTTGCCGTCTTTAATGGGATCTTTTACTGGGCTGCACATCATACGTCGGCAATCAACATAGGGATCCTTCAGGGTGTCATGCCAATGTTTATTTTACTTGGCACCGTTGGGCTATACCGAGCGCGTATTTCGCTGTATCAAGCATTAGGGGTCGGCATCACGATGTTGGGCGTCGTGGTAGTTGGCATAGAAGGAGATCTCAATCAGCTTCGAACGGTTTCGTTTAACCGGGGTGATCTACTGGTGCTGCTCGCGTGTGCCTTGTATGCGGCCTACACGATTGGGCTGCGTCACCGGCCGGAGACAGGCGCGGTCAACCTCTTTATGGCGTTGGCTTCGTCTGCCTTTCTGATGTCGTTACCCATGCTGCTCATGGAGGTGAGATTGGGTTGGACGCAGCCACCGACGTCTCTCGGATGGGCGATCGCGGGGCTGGTCGCTATTTTCCCGTCGCTGTTAGCGCAAATATTTTTCATTCGCGGCGTGCAACTGATTGGCCCTGCTCGCGCCGGTATTTTTCTTAACCTTGTTCCGTTGTTTGCCGTGACGTTGGCGTTCTTTGTATTGGACGAACAGTTGCAAATGCATCACCTCACAGCATTGATTCTTGTGGTAGCAGGCATCGGGTTGGCAGAACGATCGAGTATGCTTGGACGGTCGAATAGAACGGAGCAAGCACGAAAATGACGATGTCGACGGTCGAACTAGAAACACTCTTTGAAGACGTAAAAAACTGGGGTAAATGGGGTGACGACGATGAACGAGGTGCACTCAATTACATCACACCGGCACGAGTCGCAGCCGCGGCCAGCTTGATAGAAGATGGCACGACCGTCAGTTGCTCGCTTGAATTTCCAACGCGCCCGGGACCTGATAATCCGAGGCCAGCACAGCACATGATGGTTGTGGCGGGGGATGCTTGCACTGAAACCGGTATTCCCGGTATGGAATCCGCGATGGATTATATAGGGGTGGCGTTCCATGGGATGGCAGTGACACACATTGACGCCTTGTGCCACGTTTTCGTGAAAGAGACGATGTACAACGGATTTAAAGCAACTGAGGTTAAAAGTACCGGTGCAACCCGAAATAGCATCATGGCAGGGAAGGAAGGCATCGCGGGTCGCGGTGTTTTGTTAGATATACCTCGACTAAAAGGTGTCGACTGGCTCGACATTGACGAACGCGTATCCCCCGAAGATCTCGAAGCCGCAGAACGCGATCAGAACGTCACCGTTGGCGAGGGGGATATCCTACTAATCGCGACAGGACGTGATGCGAGACGGAAATCGAAGGGATCGTGGGCGCCTACCGAAGGTTTGGCCGGATTGGATGGACGTGCGGTTCGGTGGCTGCATGACCGTCGTATCGCGATGCTTGGGTCGGACGGGGTGTCAGATGCGATCCCCAACACCGACACGGAAGGGTGGCCGATGCCGATACATCAGTGTGGCATCGTAGCGATCGGACTTCATTTGCTTGACAACTTGCGGCTGGATGCACTTGCCAATGCTTGTGTTGAACGAGGACGTTGGGAATTTTTCATTTCGATCGCGCCGCTTCAAGTTGTTCGGGGAACTGGCTCCCCGGTTAACCCCATCGCGGTGTTATAGGGCGTGGCCGTGATCCCGGAAGATGTTGATCCCTTTCGAGACGTGGCCCTACCCGAGCTCGAAGCTGTTCGATCGGGTGAGGAGCTTGATTGGCCGTCGATAGCGGATTACTTACGACACACGCTGCCACCCGAAATTGATACTCGCGGTTCATTCCGTGTTCTGCAGTTTCCCAATGGGTCCGCAAATCTCACCTACATGATTGCTTTTGGGACTAGCGAGCTTGTTTTTCGGCGCCCCCCTTTCGGCACCCTGGCGCCAGGAGCTCACGATATGGGTCGAGAATACAAGGTCCTATCGACGTTGTGGCGACAGTTTGAGTTGGCTCCTCGAGCATATGTATTTTGTGACGATCACGTCGTGGCGGGCGCCGATTTTTTCGTCATGGAACGGTGTCGAGGGGAGGTCGTTCGCGGCGTGATTCCCGCAACGATGCGCCAACACACAAACGTCGGGAAACGGATCGGCTTCGCTTTGGTGGATGCAATGGCGCGTTTTCACCGCCTTGATCCGAGCGTGTCGGATCTCGATGACCTAGGTAGGCCGGAAGGTTTTGTTTTACGTCAACTGCAGGGTTGGAAAAAACGATGGGATTTGGTCGCGGATGAGCGATACGCTGCCCAAATGGCGGGTATTTTTGATGCATTGGAAGCCACGATGCCTGGCCCGCAACGGGTTTCATTGGTCCATAACGACCTCAAGCTCGACAACTGTATGTTTGATCCCGCTGACCCCGATCATGTCGTCGCGATTTTCGATTGGGACATGACGACGCTCGGCGATCCGCTCATCGATCTAGGTACGTTACTCAATTATTGGCCCGACCCAGATGACGATTCTTCGGTGGTAGGCCTCGCTCATGTAGGGATGGAACGAATGGGTTTGTCCTCCCGTCGCGAAGTCGTTGTGCGCTATGGCGAGCTGTCCGGGATAGACGTGTCGCGCGCCGACTGGTACGCGGCTTTCGCCCGGTGGAAAACGGCGACAGTCGTCCAACAGCTTCACCACCGGTGGGTTGTCGGTGATTCAACCGATGAACGTATGGCGACGGTCGCTGACGGGATCGGACGTTTGATTGGGGGCGCTGAGATGTTCATAGCGGCGGACAAAGGCAACTGAGCGCTTCGTAGCCTAGGTAAATGATGATCTCTGGCGACGTTGATCGTCAGAGGACCCCGAAGGTGCATGCGACGGAAAAACGTCCGCGGCCCGAGCATCGCCTACCGGTGACCCCTAATCGAGGAGCGCTAGGACTTTTTCCGAGGGTCGCCCAATGACCGCTTGTCCGCCCCGGGTGATGATGGGTCGCTGCATCAGTTTGGGGTGTTCGAGAAGAATATTGACTACTGCCTCTTTCGACGTGTAGTCATCGGCGTTAAGCCCAAGTTCGGTAAAGCTTTTGTCCTTACGAACCATTTCTTGGGGACTTTCCGGTACAAGATCGACGATTCGCCCAAGATCTTCGCGGCTCAGCGGCGTTTTGAGGTATTCAATGACATCGAACTCGACGTCGCGCTCGCGCAATATGTCGATTGCGCCGCGTGATTTCCCTCAACCGGGGTTGTGGTACAGCAGAATTTTTTCCATGTCGTTAGCCCTGTGCTACTCGACCAGTATAGCTTGGCCGACATCGGGTCACACGAAGCTTCTTTTAATTAAGTGCGCTACAGTCGCGTCGGAGAAATAAGGTGAGGGAGCGATGAGCGAGACAGAGCAACGCATTGAGATACCGGATCCCTACTCGATTGCGCTTGATGAGATCGACGTCATGGATCCGCGACTGTTTCATGAAGACAAACACTGGCGTTATTTTGAGCGGTTACGCCAGGAAGACCCCGTCCATCTCTCTGAGCGTGAACATGCCGGCCGCTTCTGGTCGATTACTAAATTTGACGACATTATGGCGATCGACACCAACCATCGCCTATTTTCTTCTGCCCACGGCATCGCGTTGGGGCCACGCGTGGACTTGAATTCGCACGCCGAACCAAGCGCCTTCAATATGTTTATCTCAACAGATCCACCGAAACACGACGAGCAGCGAGCGACGGTATCCGCCGTGGTCGCACCTCCGAATCTCAAGCTACTTGAATCCACTATTCGGGAACGGGCTGGAGCGATTCTGGATGCGTTGCCCGTCGGCGAAACATTTGATTGGGTCGACACCGTTTCCATCGAGCTGACCACCCAAATGCTAGCAACCTTATTCGATTTCCCGTTTGAGGATCGACGAAAGCTGACGCGCTGGTCCGATGTTGTGACTGCAGGGCAGGAAGAAGGCATCGTCGAGTCAAGGGAAGAAGGTCGCCAAGAGATGCTCTCTTGTTTGGAGTATTTCACCCGGTTGTGGCATGAACGTGTTGGAAAGCCAGGCAACGATTTGGTATCGATGCTTGCCAATGGTGACGCCACCCGAGATATGCAGCCGTACGAGTTTCTCGGCAATCTTTTGCTGTTGATCGTCGGAGGCAATGACACGACGCGAAACTCCATCACAGGTGGAGTGCTGGCCCTCAACGAAAATCCGTTCGAGTACGAGAAACTCAGGGCCGACCATGGGCTCGTACCGAATATGGTTTCTGAAATTATTCGTTGGCAATCGCCGATTGCCTATATGCGACGTACCGCGAACGAAGATTGTGAGGTCCGCGATAAACAAATCTTGAAAGGTGACCAACTCTTGATGTGGTACATATCGGGGAATCGAGACGAAGACTTCATTCCGAACGCGAATCAATTTCAAGTCGATCGACCCCACGCGCGCCATCATCTTGCATTTGGTTTTGGCATTCACCGTTGCATGGGTAATCGAATGGCGGAAATGCAATTGCGAGTGCTATGGGAAGAAATCATGAAGCGTTTCGAAACGATAGAGGTCGTCGGCGAGGCCCGCCGAAACTATTCAACCTTTATCCACGGTTTCCGTGAACTACCCGTTCGAGTCCACGCACTTTGACGAACTTTTCGGTTCTTGATCTCGCCCCCATCGTGGAGGGGAGTAACGCTGGACGGGCACTTGCAAACACCGTTGACCTGGCGCGTCATGCCGAGGCCTGGGGATTCACGCGCTACTGGCTGGCGGAGCACCATAACATGCAGGGTATTGCGAGTTCGGCGACCGCCGTTGTGATCGGCCACGTTGCCCAGGGGACGCGCTCGATTCGGGTCGGATCGGGTGGGATTATGCTACCCAACCACGCTCCGCTGGTGATTGCTGAGCAATTCGGTACGCTTGAGGCGTTGTTTCCGGGACGAATTGACCTCGGTCTTGGTCGAGCCCCGGGTACCGATCAGCAGACGTCAATGGCTCTGCGCCGGACCCTCCAAGGCGATATTGACGAATTTCCGCGCGACGTGATGGAGCTCAAGCACTACCTCGCCCCGCCGAAAGAGAATCAGCGGGTACACGCCGTGCCAGGCGGCGGTGCCCAGGTACCGATATGGATACTCGGGTCGAGCCTCTACGGCGCTCAACTGGCGGCATTGCTCGGGCTGCCATTCGCATTCGCATCTCACTTTGCGCCCGCCGCAATGATGCAGGCTATCGATATCTATCGGTCGCGGTTCGAACCGTCGGAGCAGCAAGAACGTCCTCTCGTCATGCTTGGGTTCAACGTTTGTGCAGCTGAAACAGATGACGAAGCACGGTTTCTGCGAACTTCTGCGATCCAATCCTTTCTCAAGTTGCGCAGCGGGACTCCCGGTCGCTTACCCCCGCCAGTGGATGATCTTGAATTGACGCCCGTGCAACAGAAAATGCTTGATGAGATGCGCAGTGCTTCAGCCGTCGGTTCTGCCGAAACCGTTGCCAAGGAGATCGATCACTTTCTTTTAAAGACAGGTGCGGACGAACTGATTGTTTCGTGTCAAATCTACGAGCACCCGAAACGATTGCGCTCCTATGAGATTGTTTCTGAGGTGACGGGGTTGCAGACAAACGCGGCCGCGTGAGGAGCTGCCGTGGACGAAATCGTCAGAACGTAGGTGTATCGCTTTTCTCACGCTAGAATGGGGGTGCTCTTATGGCGGTTAACACGGCGGAAAGGATGAGCGAACAGATTGAACGTATGGGTCGAGGGTCGGGGTTTATCGCCGCGCTTGATCAAAGTGGCGGAAGTACGCCTAAGGCACTGCAGTTATACGGCGTCGATGATTCTGCGTATAGCTCGGATGACGAGATGTTTGACACGGTGCACGCGATGCGGACCCGCATCATGACGGACTCGCGGTTCACTGGGACCCATGTACTGGGTGCGATCCTGTTTCAAAACACCCTAGACCGAGAGGTTTTGGGTCAACCGACTAGTCAGTATCTGTGGCGGGAAAAGCAAATTGTCCCGTTTTTGAAAGTGGATTATGGGATGGACGACCTGGCTGATGGTGTGCAAATCATGAAGCCGATTCCTGATCTGGACGAGAGACTGATTCGGGCAAAAGCTCTTGATGTGTTTGGTACCAAGATGCGATCGGTCATTAAAGAAGCTAACGGCGGTGGTATTGAGAAAGTAGTCGCCCAACAATTCGAATTTGG
>DCBA01000075.1:0-5448 GCA_002313255.1 Gammaproteobacteria bacterium UBA1119
GACTACTGATGCGATGGGGGTCGAACTTCACGACTTGTTGTCGCCGAAGTGCAAAACTAAGCGGCTGTTGAGTCTGCGGTCTTCATTTTTCGTCGCTTGGATATCATGATCGGAGGACGTGAGTAGGGCACATGGCCATCGTTGAATTCTCCGGTGACGAAAAAAAAGTCATTGTCGGTCGAATCCAGACGTATTTCCGAGAAGAGCTCAACCAGGAGTTGGGCGGTTTTGATGCCGAGTTCCTTCTCGATTTCTTTGCCGAGGAAATGGGCGCGTACTTTTATAATCGTGCGTTGTATGACGCCCAAGCGATCCTTGAACGACGCCTAGAGGATTTTGGTGAAGCGGTATTCGAGCTCGAAAAACCGACTGATTTCAGACGGTAATCGCGCGAGAACCCGCGTGGCCCCATGGTATTCAGCTCTCGAATTGGGAGCAAACACGACCCGGGGAAACATGCACGGGCACCCTTTCTAACCAGAGCGATTAAATCCCCCTTGTAAATCCCGAATGTCACCATTTAGGCGAGTGACGAGTGCGACTTTCGATTTGTTACATTCTTGTGACAATAGTAGTAAGTTTAAGGTGAGGAAATGACTTCCTGACGTTAGTTGATCGTTTTTCGACCTAACGGAGTTGAACGGGTGGTGTGAATTGGAGGTCAATAAACAAAAGTAATACGGGGAGAGAGGGGAATGAAGACTACCCAAACGGACCTTGATCGCAGGAAGTTCCTTAAGCTTTCGACGCGTTATGCAACCTATGCGGCGGCTTCGCCAATCATTATCGCTTGTAGCGGCGGTGGTGACGGCGGCAAACCAGACCCGGATGGGCCTTATGGATCGTCGGACTGGACGTTGGTACCAACGGCATCGTCCGATGCGGCTGCGGCGGAGGAGGCTGAGGGCAACCCGCTCCCTCGCACGTACCTCACGAATCTTGGTGCGCTTCAAGGGGCTGATGACAACGGGCTGCAGTTGCCCGAAGGTTTTACGTCACGCGTCATTGCGCAGACGACACAAAATGTTGCGGGTACCGACTTTCCTTGGGTTCGGGCGCCGGATGGCGGTGCCGTGTTTGATACCGATGACGGCGGTTGGATTTACGTATCGAATGCCGAGAGTGGCAGCCAAGGCGGCGTTGGCGCAATCCGGTTTGACTCGAGTGGAAACATCACGGACGCCTACTCCATTTGTACGAATACCCGACGTAATTGCGCAGGTGGCACTACTCCGTGGGGGACCTGGCTCACGTGCGAAGAAATGGCAGATGGCTATACCTATGAATGCGATGTCACGGGTGCGACGGCGGCGACCAAGCGCGAAGCGTTGGGGGAGTTTAATCACGAAGCCGCGGCAGTCGACCCAGACACGGGCATCGTGTACGAAACCGAAGACCGATCAGATGGAAATTTTTATCGGTTTACCCCGACGACCGTTCGGGTGGCCGGTAGCCAAGATCTCGTGGCGCAGGAGGCGACCTGGAGCTATCTCGACGACAACACCGATCAAGGGTCGGCCTGGCGGCAGGTTGGATTTGATGACTCGGGCTGGTCTTCCGGAGCCGGTGAACTTGGGTTTAACGAGGGCGATGAGAACACGCTGATCACTGACAGTAATGCCAATACCTACTATTTCCGCTCTGAATTTTCGACGGACTTGGCGGGGACCGATCTTTCGGCGCTGACGCTGTCACTCGAAGTCGATGATGGCGCCGTGGTGTACCTCAACGGCACCGAGGTGCATAGGACAGCGATGCCAACGGGAACCATCACTTATGCGTCACAATCGACGAGTGATGGAGCTGATCCGGTCGGTTACACCGCGACGTCAATCGCGATGGGATCGCTGATCTCGTCTGCGGATCCGTCCAGAGTGATTGTTTCGAAAGGATCGACGTGGAGTTACTTGGATGACGCCACGGATCAAGGTACTGCATGGCAAGCGGCTAGCTTTGATGATTCAAGCTGGTCGACGGGACCTGCGGAACTTGGGTTCACCGAAGGGGATGAAGCCACACTCATCCAAAGTGGTGCGACGACGTATTATTTCCGTCATAGCTTCTCGGTCGCTGACCTTGGCGATATTTCCGCCTTAACGGTCAACCTCAAGCGCGACGACGGGGCCATCGTCTATCTGAACGGTACCGAGGTGGCCCGTGACGGGCTTGCCGCGGGAACGATTGGCGCGGGCGATTACGCAAGCAATGCATCGGATGACGGCAATAACTTTCATCCGTTCACGGTCGATGCGAGCCTCTTGTTGGCGGGCGATGCGACACCGACGACGGAGGCTTTGATTGCGAGAAAAGCGGATTGGAGCTATCTCGACGACGGCACCGACCAAGGCACGGCGTGGACCGCGAGCGATTTTGACGACTCCAGTTGGACGACGGGTGCTGCCGAGTTGGGCTTCACCGAGGGCGACGAGAACACGCTGATCACGAGCGGTCATGTCACCTACTACTTTCGGCATACATTCACGGTCGCGGATATATCCGACATCACCGCGCTTTGCATGAAAACCCAACGCGACGATGGTTGCGTTGTGTACCTCAATGGTACTGAAGTGGCACGTTCGCTCAATATGGGTGACGGCGTCATTACGTTCCAGACGACGTCGGGCGATGCCGGGAGTGAAAGTACGGCCTATATGTACGATGTCGCACTCGACGGTCTGGTCGCCGGCGAGAACGTAGTGGCGGTCGAAGTCCATCAAAGCAGCGCGGGTAGCTCGGACGTGAGTTTTGATCCCGAGTTCATCGCGTCGAGGACAACGACTGCCGAAAATGTACTGGCGGTTGAAGTGCATCAGGTGAGTGCCACGAGCTCAGATGTCAGCTTTGATGCGGAACTGGTTGCGACGACGTCTGGTACGAATGTGCTGGCGGTGGAAGTGCATCAGAATCAAACCGCGAGCTCGGATATCAGCTTTGACGCGGGCCTAGCGGCCTCAACCATTGCGCGTTCCGATCTTAGCTCGGGAGCCTTAGAAGTCGCCGTGGTGGATGCTGACAACAACGTCACGTGGGGAGCAATTAGCGACCCAACCGTGGCGAACGGTGTTGAAACACGCTACCAGTACGGGCCGGCCACATCGTTCAATGGCGGGGAAGGACTCGACTATCACGCTCGGTCGATGTATTTCACGACCAAGAACGATAACCGCGTCTATCAGTACGACATTGATAACGACACGATGACGATCATCTACGATCAGACGACGGATCTGAACGGCGGACTCGCTTCGGGTCTCGATAATCTCGAGATGAGCCCGGCGGGCGATATCATCATCGCGGAAGACGGTGGCAACATGGAGTTGGTTGCCATTGCTAATGATTACGTGGTGCCGATCGTTCGCATCATTGGTCAGGGCAATTCGGAAATGACGGGCCCTGCGTTTACGTCGGACATGACACGGCTCTATTTCAGTTCACAACGTGGTCCGACGGGTGACTCGGCCGACGGCATCACCTACGAGATCACGGGTCCGTTCACCGAGTAGCATTGAGCCCCGACCTGTTGCGACAGTAGTCATTAGAGTCCCGGCCTCCATCGGTCGGGACTTGAACTGCTCAGCGTCGATGAAGGATCAAAGCCACCGGTCGTTGGCCGGTAAACTGCATTGGTTCATTCTCCTTTCGCCAGCCAGCGGTCGAGCGCGTTGGCAAATGTCTGTTGATCGACTTTGCCGAATGCGTCTGGCCCGCCCGTGACGGCGCCGGTGGACCGCAATTCGTCCATGAAATTACGTCGGGCTAGGTGGGCACCGATATTTTCCTCGTTATAGAGTGTTCCACGCGGGTTGAGGGCGACTGCATTTTCCCTGACGATGAGGGCTGCTAGCGGAATATCCGCGGTAACCACCAAGTCCCCGGGTGAGACGTGCTCCACGATGTAGTTGTCAGCGACGTCGATGCCGGATGGAACCTGAATGGATATGAGCAAAGGCGATTTCGGTACCGGAACGAACTGATTGGCAACCAGAAACAACTCGATACGAACGCGTTCCGCGGCGCGAAATAGAATTTCTTTGACGTTTTTGGGACAGGCATCACCGTCGACCCATATTTTTCTTCGGCTTGCTCGCATAGTCGCGCAGTGTATTCCATGCGTTGAATTCGTTGGGTAAGCGCCGTGCCTTATTGGACCTCCAAAGGGAACGCACGGTGGGGTCGCGCATCGGTTATGATGCGAGAACTCCTTGGCCAGCGGAGATTGCCGGAATGGACATCACCATTACTTATTGCGTCGAGTGATCGTATAAACCGAAAGCCGTCAGTTTGGCGGCTAAGTTAAAGGACGCGTTTAGTGCCGATGCGTTTCTTATTGAAGGCGCCGGTGGCATTTTCGATGTGGTGGTCGACGGTGACCTGGTGTACTCCAAGCACGAAACCGGCGAATTCCCAGACGAGGATCAATTGGTCGACCGCTTGCGCTAAGAGATGCGCGTATAGAAGAACGATGCTGGAATACGGAGGTGCGTTACGTTCGCGCCTCCTCAGTTAACCAAAGCCCAACAATTGTTGTAGTTTCTGCATCGCGAGCGGCGCGTTTCGCATCATTTCGTCGATACGCTTGGCGTCGTCGCCGTTGGGTTGATCGGCCCCATTGCTGGGCTGGTTGAACGGGTCGAGTCGGGAAGCGCGAAGCCAGTCCACGAGCTTCGAGTCTTGGTTCCAACGAAACGTGTTCACGTTGTCGGCAAACCGGTTACGCAACCAATCGATATCCGAATTTGGATGCGGGACCACGGCGCATAGTTCGTTTTTTTGTTGCTCGTCTTCGTAGCTGGCCTCGACGTGGCCGATGAATGCGGCACTGAAAACTTGTTGGCACGTACGTACGGACTGCAACGTAATGCTGTTTTCCTGGAAAACGGGCATCGCGGGTTGGCGTTTGAGACCATCGCCGGCGCAATCGATAAATAGTGAATCGTTCTCAACCGCCACGGTGCCATGTTCGAGCTCAATCTCCCCACTGGTGAGTGCCGTGACGCGACCCATCCGGATGATATTGTGAATGCTCCGTAATGCCTCAAGTTCGGTTTCGGTCACCGTCGCGCACCGAAACATGGTGGGCCGAACGTTGGCATCGAGACGCATTAATTGACCCGTAGCTTCCAGATCGTCAAAAAGTTCCTCGACTGACTCGGCCTTGGCAATCGCCGACATGGTTTCCACAGCCCCCGACAAGATACGTCCGGTGTTGAGTTCGCCGGGTTGGATGTTCGCTCGATCTAGGATCCATGAATCTCGTGGCATGACCCAAGAAATAGCGTCCGGATCGGCAGAGTTTTCGAGCAACCACAAGCACGCGTCCATGGCTGTTTTTCCGCCGCCGATCACAACGTAACGACGCGCCGCTGCGTCGATACGGGTGAGGTCGTTTAATGCAATACAGCGAATATCGGCGTCAACCGAAAACGGAGGAGTGCGCATGGCCGGCAC
>DCBA01000075.1:5775-5895 GCA_002313255.1 Gammaproteobacteria bacterium UBA1119
ACGACGTCCATGTACGTTGCGTCGGCAACCTTGCAGCTCGCGGATACGACGTATTCGCGGCCAGAAACGAGCGATTTAAACTGGGTTTCGCCGAGGTAATCGCACATCGGAAAGTACTGG
>DCBA01000070.1 GCA_002313255.1 Gammaproteobacteria bacterium UBA1119
CAACGCACCCCGATTCGAACGGATATCAATGTCCCCGTTTTTGTCGTCAACTCCGAGACCGAGGCAGAAGCCTATCTACCCGCAAGACAGCCTGATTCAAAAACCTTTCGACTTTGGGAAGTCGCGGGCACCTCGCACGTCACCGTACCCCGATCCATGGCGGCTTCCGGAGGCGCAGAAGGACCCAATTGGATGTCTTACCAACCCGCGTACCAAGCAGCCATACGGCATACCCGCAATTGGATCGTCTCTGACGTTGAGCCCCCAAGGATGCCCCGTATTGCCATGACCAACGTGCAAACCGGTCGAAAAACTATCGAGCGTGATACCAACGGCAACGCCGTCGGCGGCATTCGATTACCCGACCTAGCTGTCCCAACCGCCCGTCATCGTGGCGCCGGCCGATTTGGAGGGGGCGGCAACAATCGCTTCGCGTTTCTCTACGGCTTGTCGCAAGACTTCGATGCCGAAAAACTCGCGAAGTTATATCCGAACCGTAGCGTCTTCCTCGAGAAGTATGAACGTGAAGTTGACCGGTGCGTCGAAGAAGGAGTAATTCTTGCCGATGATGTACCGGGCATGCGCAGCCGCGTTACCCAATGGGCTCAGACGTTGCCCGCCGGTTAATCGTCGCCAGTTCAACACTACGTGATCATGGAAAAACCTTCGCGTAAACGATTCATCGACGTGTTATTTAGCGAAAGTTTGGTTGCCCTGATCGCGGTACTTGTTTTCAGCCTGTCCGTTTCCGCCCTTTTTGTTGTTCTCTCTTGGATTACGTACCGAGACCGCTACGGCATCTCGTTGTTCGAATTTTTAGGATTCGCTTTCTGAACATAGAGCCCACTTGGGGCCCTTGATCGATCTACCGATCCATCCTCAGAACTAAACTGCAGCGTTAAGGCAGCATGCTGCACGGAACAGCGCTCAGACCGTCCGAGGGCGCAAAAACCGAACCGTCCTTAAACAGGGCTCTGATTTTCGGAAAACAGTTCGTCCAAAAAGGAGCGAAGATGTTCGGACCGGCTCGGGTGACGAAGTTTCCGCAAGGCTTTGGCCTCGATTTGACGAATCCGCTCGCGCGTCACGTCGAACTGTTTACCTACTTCCTCAAGGGTATGGTCAGTATTCATATCGATACCAAAACGCATTCGCAGAACTTTGGCTTCTCTCGTTGTCAGACCACCAAGCACCTCTCGGGTCGCTTCTTTCAATCCTTCGTCGGTAGCCAATTCGATCGGTGATCCGATGGTTGCATCCTCGATGAAATCGCCGAGGTGCGAATCCTCGTCATCGCCGATGGGCGTTTCCATGGAAATCGGTTCTTTCGCAATCTTTAACACACGACGGACCTTATCCTCCGGCATTTCCATCCGCACACCCAGCTCTTCCGGCGTAGGTTCCCTTCCCATTTCCTGGAGCATTTGGCGCGATACCCGGTTTAGCTTGTTGATGGTCTCAATCATATGCACGGGAATCCGAATCGTCCGTGCCTGGTCAGCAATCGACCGAGTAATCGCTTGACGAATCCACCAAGTCGCATAGGTCGAAAACTTGTATCCCCTGCGGTATTCGAACTTATCAACCGCCTTCATGAGGCCGATATTTCCTTCTTGGATGAGGTCTAGAAACTGCAAACCACGGTTCGTGTACTTCTTGGCAATGGAAATGACGAGGCGCAAATTGGCTTCGACCATATCCTTCTTTGCGCGCCTTGCTTTGGCTTCCCCAACCGACATACGGCGATTAATGTCTTTGATTTCAGCCACGCTCAGTTCGCATTCGTCCGTAATCTGCTTAAGTCTTTTCTGAGCACGGACGATATCGTCCTTCACCGCGCCCAATCCTTTGCTGTAACCGTGCTTTCCTTTGATGTGGCGAGCAACCCAAGCAATCGACAGTTCGCCTCCTCCCTGAAATTCTTTCAGAAAGATTTTGCGCGGCATGCACGCTTCGCGTACACAAAGCGACATGATCGCGCGTTCGTGATGTCGTACGCGATTCAAGGTTCCACGCGCGAGCATCACGATCAGATCGAAATGTCTCGGAACCAGTTTGAACGGTGAAAAGGCGACACTCAGCTTATCAAGATCGACCTTCGCTACCTTCGTGGTTCTTCCTTTTTCAGCCTTAACCGTCTTCTGAGACTTGTTATAAGCGCGTTTAAGGGCGGTAAATCGCCGCTTCGCTTCTATCGGATCCGGTCCCTTCGGTCCTTCCTCTTCGTCGTCATCATCTTTCTTATCTTTAGCCGTTGGGTCGACTTGCGGAGCGGCCGCGACAACATCGGTCGGTTCCAGGTACCCAATCAACAAGTCACTGAGTTGATCTTCGGCGCGCACCTCATCGTATGTGTCAAGAATGTACTCCACCGGTCCAGGAAAGAGAGCCAACGCCGAAAGAATGTCACGAATGCCCTCTTCGATCCTTTTAGCAATGACGATTTCGCCTTCGCGGGTCAAAAGTTCGACGGTTCCCATTTCGCGCATGTACATCCGTACAGGATCGGTTGTTCGGCCAACTTCCGTCTCCACAGCGGCAAGCGCGGCGGCAGCCTCTTCCGCCGCCAACTCGTCGGCAGTGTTATCACCCGCATTTAATAGGTCATCGGCGTCTGGGGCAGTCTCATAAACTGTGATCCCCATGTCATTGATCATCCGGATGATGTCTTCGATCTGATCCGGATCGCTAACATCCTCGGGAAGATGATCGTTCACCTCAGCGTAGGTTAAGAACCCTTGCTCTTTACCCTTTGCAATCAAATCTCTCAAACGCGACTCTTCCTTTTGTCCCGTTTGAACCAATGCAGGCAATATTCTCGCTTTCTTTGCCTCTTTCGCTTTCTTTGCGTCTTTCGCTTTCTTTGCGTCTTTCGCTTTCTTTGTCTCTTTCGCTTTCTGTGTGGCCATATAACCTCAAGGTGAACGTCGGCTGAAGCAACTATTTTCCAAACTCAGCCCGCTAAACCCCCCATTATAGCCGTTGACACGTTGGTTTTTGAGCCCCAATGAGAAAAATTCTAAGGCGTCTCAGAAACATTCCCTGTATCGGTTGCACGACGCGCCTTCCAATAAACGGCCAATCGTTCCGATGAATCGTCTTCGTGCAAATCCCGAGCCAGAGCTCGATGAGCATCTCTACTACGCTCTTCTAGCAACCGATACACCCCGTCAATAAATTCGTTTCGCAACGCAGCACCTGCCAGCGACGGGGTCGTGGCGGTTAACCCAACCATTACTTCGTGCGCCGGTTCGCCGACAAAGCTCGCGAGGATTGTGCTGGTATCCGTCAAATTTTTCTCCAACACCCTTTTTAATAACTGGGGAAATAGCGTGTCGCTCGAGGCCGCAAATAGCTCCTCTCGAATTTCTGGCGAAAGATCTTCTGCGATTGCCGGTTCGTGCAGGAGATAGCCCATCAATTTCCGCGCGATTTTTGACTCGGGAGGGACCGTTGTGGATTGGTTAGGACGTGTCTGAAATGAAACCCCCACCTGCTTTTCGATCGCGGCGATCGATATTTGCGCTTCTTGACTCAATCGTTCGACCATCATGCGCCGGTAAAGACCGTTCGGGAGTTTTCCGATCAACGGTAGCGCGAGATCGGCTAGTCGGGCCCTAGCGTCCATGCTCAAAAGGTCGAGCCCGGCGCCGATCTCCTTAAAAAAATAATCCCCAGCCGAAACCGAAGCTTCAACAAGTTGTTTAAATTTCGCCTCGCCTTCTGACCGAATGAGCGTATCGGGGTCGTCTCCCTCACCAACAAACATGAAACGAAGTTGGCGACCCTCGTGCAGCACAGGAAAGGCCGAGGAAAGTGCTTTCCAGGCAGCGGCGCGACCTGCTGAATCGCCGTCAAAGCAGCAGACAATTTCCCGCGTGTACCGAAATAACTTCTCAAAATGTACTTGGCTGGTAGCCGTTCCCAACGTGGCAACGACATTGGGAACCCCATGTTGGGCCAGCGCTACGACATCCATGTAGCCTTCGACCACAAGCAATCTTGGCAGTTCTCGCAACGCGCGGCGTGCCTCAAACAGCCCATACAATTCTCGGCTCTTTTGAAATACTTCAGTCTCTGGCGAATTGAGATACTTGGGCTTCTCGTCACCGAGGACCCGACCCCCAAATCCAACCACCCGCCCCCGGGTGTCTCTGATTGGAAAGGTAATTCGCTCTCTGAAGCGATCGTAAACGCGTCCCGCGTCGTTGCGGACGAGTAATCCCGCATCAACAAGCTTGTTCTCAGGGAACTGCGCGAGGGCCGATTTCAAGCCATCCCAACCCGCGGGCGCAAATCCAATGCCGAAATCACGTGCGGCGACACCGGTCACTCCTCGATCCCGTAAGTATTCGATAGCATTTCCACTCAAAACATGATCACGAATAACGGATCGATAGTAACGATCCGCCGATGACAGAATCTCGTACAAATCGGTGTCGACGGGTTTCTGTATCCCCGCCTCGCGGGGCACCTCGACTCCCGCTATCCGCGCTAGCGTTTCAATGGCTTCAACGAATTCAAGGCGCTCATACTCCATAAGAAAGCGCAGCGAAGTCCCGGTCGCACCACAACCAAAACAGTAATAGAACTGCTTTTCCGAGTTAACGCTGAACGATGGCGTCTTTTCTTCGTGAAAAGGGCAAAGGGCTTGTAGATTCTTGCCGGCACGTTTTAGCGAAACCCGCGAATCAATCACCTCGACAATGTCGACCCGCTCGATCAGATCGTTAATAAACGATTGAGGGATCCGTCCAGGCATCAACTCAGCTTACCTAAGTCGCCGAGATTACGCTCGGTTCAGTTGCGCCTTTACCCGTTGGCTTACCGCCCCCATATCTGCTTTACCCGTTAGCGCGTCTTTAAGATGCGCCATAACTTTACCCATGTCGCTCATTGTTTCCGCACCGGTCACCTCAACGGCTTTTTTTACCGCGATAACTATATCGGCTTCCGACATTTGGGCCGGCATAAATGATTCGATGAGATTGATCTCAAAGCGTTCCTGTCCCGCCAAATCTTCACGCCCCGCCGCCTCGTATTGTTCCAACGAATCGCGTCGCTGTTTCAGCATCTTATTGAGAATGGAGAGTACCGCCGTATCGCTTAGCGTCTTCCTCTCATCCACCTCAAACTGCTTTAAAGCAGCATTGATTAGACGTAGTGCACCGAGCTGCTGGCGTTCACGTGCACGCATCGCGCGCTTGGTCGCGTCTTGGATACACTGCTTCAGTTGGCTACCCATGGCGGGGCCGGAAGAGACTCCGGCTTAGTACGACTTTTCGAACCGCTTTGATTCGCGCTGCAATTTCTTCAGGTGGCGTTTGACCGCTGCGGCAGCTTTGCGCTTTCGAACAGCAGTCGGCTTCTCGTAAAATTCGCGACGGCGCACCTCGGAAAGGATGCCGGCTTTCTCGCACGAGCGCTTGAATCGTCTCAGGGCAATATCGAAGGGCTCGTTTTCTCGGACTTTTACGGTCGGCATGCGTCAGCTCGAAAAATGGGCCGCGAGTGTACCCATAAAGGTGGCAAAATGTAAATCTGACGGAGGAACCACATGCGCGTTCTTGGAATCGAAACATCGTGCGATGAAACCGGTATTGCCGTTTTCGATTCGGATGAGGGATTGATCGCCGATGCGATTTATAGCCAGGCCGAAATGCATGCGCGCTTTGGTGGAGTCGTTCCGGAGCTCGCCTCACGAGATCATATTCGTAAGACTCTTCCTCTCATTCGCGAAGTTCTCTCTTTGGGTAACCTTGAGAAGGGCGATCTCGACGCAGTCGCTTATACGTCCGGGCCCGGTTTAGTAGGCGCGCTTATGGTCGGCGCTACAATCGGTCGAAGCTTTGCCTGGGCTCGCGGTCTGCCGGCTATCGGAGTCCACCACATGGAAGGCCACCTACTCGCCCCTCTGCTTTCAGAAATAAAACCCTCGTTGCCATTTGTTGCTCTATTGGTTTCCGGCGGTCATACCCAACTGGTCCGAGTTGACGCCATTGGACGCTATACCTTGATGGGCGAATCCCTTGATGACGCCGCCGGGGAGGCGTTTGATAAGACAGCCAAGCTGCTCGGTCTCGGCTATCCCGGCGGACCGGCGTTGGCAGCTCTCGCCGAATCTGGCCGGCCTGGTCGTTTCACTTTCCCCAAACCCATGACGGATCGACCGGGTCTGGATTTCAGTTTCAGCGGTCTTAAAACCGCGGCAATGACGACCATACGTAACATCGATAATCTCAGCGAAAGTGACCGAGCCGATATTGCGAACGCTTTTGAGGAAGCGGTAGTAGAGACTTTGACAATTAAGTGCGTACGCGCTTTGGAACAGGCGTCTTTATCCGACCTGGTGATCGCCGGAGGCGTGGCTGCAAATCAGCGACTACGCGAACGTCTTAGCCAATCCGTAGAACACGTCTTCTACGCCCCTGCGAGCCTGTGTACCGACAACGGGGCGATGATCGCTTTCGCTGGGCACGAGCGTTTACGAGCAGGGTTTTCGGAACCGCTCGTCATTCGGACACATGCGAGGTGGTCGATGGAAGAATTGCCCGAAGTCAAGGTTCCCGACAATCAGCAAGGATCTTCATAAATATTTAAAACCGTCAGATTCGACTACGTTGCAGCAGATCGCGAAACAAGACTAATAAATCGTTCATGGGGCGTCTTTTCAATCATCTCCAGGCGAGCCGTTCGCAACGCTTTTCCATACGCACGCCCTTCCGCTCCAGTGACCTTCAGTCCTGCAAGTTCTTTTGCGAAATAGCGTAATTCCGTCAGATCGATTTTTTCGCACGACTCGATGAGACTGAATATATCGTCGGCACCGTCTCCATTACGGAATGCTCCAATACCCTGTAAATGCTCCAGAAATCCCTCCGATCCAAGTTTAGAAGGTTCAATGAGTTGTCGGCCCCGGCGTGCCAGCACGGTCGCCGCGCGACTGACCCGGCGAGGTACCTTCAGTCGATTAACGAAGCGCGAAGTGACTGTCTCAGTATGATTCCAACCGACCGTCGCTAGCGAGAACGATCCCCGTAAATCTTGGCGTCTAAACAACTCCGTTAGCGCTTCTAGATCGATATCGTCGAACCACGGTTGACGCGCATCCACCTCATGAAGCGTTGCAAAAAAACGCCACGGCGCAGTTTGGTCCGCGGCTTTCGCCCACTCCATCCATATCCGTTCCGCGGGAAGATCTGCGAGTTCCTTGACCATCGTTCGCATAAGCTCCGCGGTTTCCGTTTCCACCGTAAACTCCGGGAATGTCGCGGCAAACCGGGCAACCCTGAAGACTCTCAACGGATCTTCACTAAATGCGTCGGAGACGTGTCGGAGTATTTTGCTTGCCAAGTCGTTACAACCGCCATACGGATCTATCAAACCATTATCTGAATTTCGAGCCATCGCATTGATAGTGAGGTCCCGACGTCGGAGATCGTCTTCGAGCGTTACTTCTGACCCAACCTGCCAATCAAACCCCTTATGGCCCCGACCTTGCTTTCGCTCTGTTCGAGCTAGGGCGTATTCCTCGCCGGTTTCCGGGTGCAAATACACGGGAAAATCGCGTCCGACTTGCCGAAATCCTCGGCCGCGCATGTCACGCTCGGTTGCACCGACCACCACCCAGTCCCGCTCTCTAACATGTCGCCCCAAGAGCTGGTCGCGAACAGCGCCGCCGACGAGATACGTTTGCATCAAATAAGCTACCAGATTGCTCGCAAATCCAGGTTACGAATAGCACGGCTCACGACATCGGGTCCAGCGCAACAGACCCGATATTCATCAACATAAATCGTCGAGATCAGCTCGCTCCGGCCACTGAAATCGTCGCCCGTCGTCAAGACGCAGAGCCGTTAAATTGCGACCCCAAACACAACCCGTGTCGATCGCCGAAATGTGATCCACGCCCGTCTCCCCTTCAAGTGCTGCCCAATGTCCGAAAATGATGGGTTTATCAACACGTCGTTCGAATCTAAACCACGGTTCGTAACCTTCTGGGACACTAACCAACGCGCCCTTATGCGAAAATTCGAGCGCCCCATCCCCCGAAATCAACCTCATCCGCGTGAAATAATTGGTGATCACGCGGTGCCGATCCATTCCGAACAGGGAGTCTTTCCAGACTTCCGGGGCATTGCCATACACGTTCTCAAAATATTCTATGCAGGCCGAGCCACCTATCACCGTCTCAACTTCTCGAGCCGCAAACCGGGCGAACCCCAAATCCCAAATATGCGGGATCCCCGCGTGCACCATCACTTGTTTTTCGTCCTCATGCATTAACGGCAAGGTTCGCAGCCAATCTGCGAGTTGTTCACAATCGGGTGCGTGCAAAATATCATCCAAAGTATCGCCGTTTCTGGTCTCGTGACCACCGTAGAAAATCGCTAAGAGATGCAGATCGTGGTTACCAAGCACCATGATTGCGCATCTACCAAGATCGTGTACAAATCGGAGCGTTTCAAGCGACTGCGGCCCTCGATTCACGAGATCCCCAACGAACCACAATCGATCGAGATCGCGGTCAAAGTTAATCTTCTCCAACAAGTACCGGAGGGTTTCGTAGCAACCCTGCACATCCCCGATAGCGTAGGTTGCCAAAACCCTAATGAACTACGTTTGGAACCGCCAAGCTGAACGGTGGGATGGCGACTTGAAACAGAGCGCCATCGTCACCCTGGAATTCGTAATGACCTTCCATTGTCCCCACAGCGGTTTCAAGCACCGCTCCGCTGGTATAGCGAAACGCCTCGCCCGGGTTCAGCCTAGGTTGTTCGCCAACGACACCGGGCCCGTGGACTTCTTCTTTTTTTCCGTCTCCGTTCGTAATCAACCAATAGCGGTTGAGCAATTGCGACGGGGTAGAGCTATGGTTCGTTATGGTGATCGTGTAGGCAAAAAGATAGCGATTTGCTGATGGGTCAGACTCTGCCTGAATAAACCGTGTCTCGACCGCTACAACGATGTCACTCAAGACCTTCTCCCCGTGATTGTAGCCGCGTTGCCAACGCAACTATTCGCGATTCTGACGAAGCCATCAACATCAATTTGTTCTGCACGTAACGAGGGATCGATACCGACCTTTTGCCAGGGGACTTTGAGGTCCTTTAGAGCGTTAGCAACACGTTTACGGCGTTGTCCGAAAGCCTGCCTTACGACCAAGTTAAATCCTGCCATATCGACTGGATTTACTGTCCTTTGCCGAGGTTCAAGTCGCACGAACGCTGATTGAACTGCTGGCTGCGGTCGAAACGCTTCGGAAGTCACATCGAACAAATACGTAATATCGCAATGGTACTGAGCGGTGACAGAAAGCCGTCCCCACGCTTTGCTTCCAGGATCAGAGGTCAGCCGAAGTGCCACCTCCCGTTGCATCATGAAATTCATATCTCGAATCAAACACGCGTGCGCAAATAATCGAGTTAGCAACGGCGAGATGATGTTGTAGGGCAGATTGCCCACGACTCGCATACCAGAGAACTGATCGATTTCTAATTCCAATACGTCGCCCTCAATGACCTCAAGCGCTTCGTAACGATCTTTAAGGACCCCAACCAACTCACGGTCGATTTCAATTGCAACAACTTTATCCGCGGACTCAAGAAGACCCGTCGTTAACGCCCCGAGACCGGGGCCTACTTCTAGAACTCGGTCGTGTGGCTGGATAGCCAGTACTGCATGAATACGATCTATCGCGCTTTCGTCGACGAGAAAATGCTGCCCAAATCTCTTACGTACCGGCATAGGCTACGTGATCAGTTCGTTTTCAATTATCGTTCAAGCGTATTTGGACATACGCCTCGTCTCGAATCTGTTTCAACCATTCTTCCAACTTTTCGTCGTAACGACGGTTGTGCAGAATTTGAAGTGCCATATCGTCTAGCGATTCTTCACTCATATCTTCCTCCCGGCGCTCAAGCACCTCGAGGATGTGCCAGCCGAACTGGCTCCGAAATACGTCCGAAATCTCGTTTTCGGGGATCGCATCCATGACGGCTCGAAACTCGTCGACAAAGTCCGCGCTATCTCTCCATCCAAGGTCCCCGCCAGCGAGCGCCGTACCGGCATCATCCGATACCTCGCGCGCTAAGTCGGCAAAATCCTCACCGGCAAGTACCCGTTCTCGGGCGCGATCAATTTCACTTCGCGCCACCACCTCAGACTTGATCTCCGATGGTTGAACAAGAATATGGCGAACCTGAGTGCGTAGCTCCTTTTGCATGGATGCACCGCGCTTATCGAGCAACTGGATAATATGAATTCCGAGCGAGTTGGTGATTGGGTCCGGCGTCTCACCAATTTCAAGCTCAATCACCGTTTCACTAAATAACGAGGGCAGCTCTGCCGCTTGTCGCCACCCAAGATCCCCTCCTTCCAGTGCTGTTGAACCCGCGGAATGGGCGATCGCCAGTCTGCTAAATTCTTCCCCCACTCTGAGTTTGCCTAATATATCGACGGCCATATCTTTCGCAGCGCTGACTGCCATATCGGATAGCGGATCTTCAATTCGCAATAGAATATGGCCGACGCGGTATTGGTCTGAAACCCATTCTTTAAAAAATGGAGATCCTCGTAGGTCTGCAACGTCCTGCTCTGTGATATAGATCTGCCGATTCACCATATCGCGCTGAACACGACTGAGGAGCATTTCCCTGCGAATTTCCTCGCGGAAGCTGCGATAAGAAACTCCTTCATCTGCTAACGACTGCTGAAAGCCGTCCAAGTCCATCCCGTTCTGCCCTGCAAATGAGGTCACGGCGTCCGTCAGCGTTTCGTCGTCGATAATGATTCCGCGACGCTCCGCCTCTTGAATTTGCAAACTCTCGGTGATCAGCCGCTCCATCAACTGATTGAGTACGGTTTCCCGTGGAGGGACTTCTGTAGCACCCGACTGTTCCGCACGCTGGACGAAAAGCTCGTATCGGTTGAGTAATTCAGATACAAGTACCACATCGTCATCGACGATCGCTGCGATGGCGTCTACTTCTTCGATGACCGCGTGAACGTTCACGACGGCCAAGACCAACATACTAGAAACCAGTCTTGCAACCGCCGATCTAAAAGAGTATCCCATCTTCTTCACCGTTCTCCTTCCCATAACCGCGAATGCCATTCGAAAGCAGCGACTCCAAGCGACCCCCGAACCCAGCCAGTCCCTTAAACACCATCTGTACGAGCACGCCTTGTTCGCGCTGAGCGTCACCCAGCGCTCGATTGTCGCGTACAACAACGTAGTTGCGCCACATCGCACGTATTTGTAGGCAGCAATTGGTGTACTCCAGTCCAGCGAACGAATCGACGCTGCGCCCGTATCGCCAGTCCCGATTCCAACGCCCAAACACGTACCAATGGCGACTCAATCTCCAATATACGCCTAGATCCGTCTGTTCTATATCTTGGGGCACAAAACGCCGATAGCTTAGGTGATAGACCTGTCGGCTATTACGGCGAAAATCAAAAGAAAACCCCGCCTCACCCACCGCGTTCTCGTTTGGGTCCCAGACAACGTGCGCCCTCGTGCTTGCCCTCCGACTAATCTGTACGCGAGACGATCCAACAATCTCTGACGTTCTCGCCAACTCATACGTCGTCGGTTCCCCGAACAACATTGTTCGTCGATCCGAAAAGTGGATGATGGAACCAACGTTTAAACGTGCGTACTCGCGACCATCGCGGTTGCCTATCACACGCGAAGTAATTCCCACAGCGAGCTGATTCGCGTCCATTATTCGATCAAGACCGGCATAGCGATTGGTACGAAAAAGCTGCGTATAACGAAATGCGACCGGTCCGCTGTCAAACCGCGGGAGATCGTCCTGGTTCTCATATTCTTGATATAAATAAAAGAGACGTGGCTCGATCGTCTGCGCCACGTCTGTTCCCCGAAATCGCGTTTGGCGGTCGAACATTAACCCGACGTCCGCTGAGGCCATCCCGAGCGTGCGGCTTTTCCGACTTTCACCGTCTACCTGCGCGCCACGCAAATCATACTGGGTATGTCGCATACGTCCGGTAAGGTTTAAGAACCCCCAAGAACGCGACATCGGGAACCGAATTTCTGGTTCGAGATGAATTCGGTCACCTCTAATTCCATCCGTCAACCCCACTGACGCACGATCCAAATCGAAACGGGCCCATGCAGCATCCAGCGAAAGAGATACTCGTCCTACATGTCTAGCGTAGGAGGCCTCAAATTCCGGTATTCGTTCATAGGGACGAGCCCGGGTCTCGAGCAGCTGAAAGCGCTGTAATCGTAATCGTGCGGTTAGATCATTTCCTAAATAACCGAGTTCGGCGCGGCGTTCGAGCGCGTAACGACTCGTGATCTCTATATCGGTACCGAGATCGCTGAAGTAATCCAGATCGCTGACCGCAGAGTAGTCAACGTGGGTTCGAAACCGTCCAACGCGTCCATCGTGCTTGATGCCAAGCATCCAACGATCGGCGGGATCAAATGCCCCAGCGACGCCACTCCCAAGAAAATCTTCACGGGTCCAGCTGCCGTTATATTGATCATCGTTGGGTAAGATCGATGCGTTGATGCCCGATTCCGCCCAACGACTCTTGTGACGGAATTCCATAGCGGCCTCGATGCCCCTTTCAGTCATTAATCGCGGCGTCAACGTCGCATCGTAATTGGGCGCGAGATTTAGATAGTAGGGTAAACCTATATCAACACCGTCGTCCGACCCATACCCAACAGTGGGGAACAAAAAACCCGAAACACGAGCGTCTCGCGAGGGAAACCGAAACCGCGGCACAGCGACGACGGGAACACCAAACATGTCAATTTTCACTTTATGGGCTACCGCAAAAACGGCGTTTTCATCCATCTCAAGGGTTTGAGCTCGAAATCTCCAGGCTCCGCCACCCGGCTGACATCGCGTCAACGATGTACCCTCAAGCACAAGCTTATTGCCAATTCGCTCGATGCGATCGGCGTGGCCTCGAATCCCAGATTCGAAGAATACGAATTCTGCCGCTTCCATGACCGCCCGATCGTCACTCAAGGACATTTCCCCTCGGGCCGCCTCGATTACGATTCCGGGCTCAAAGAAAGTCGCGCCATTGGGAATCGAAACGCGATTGGCGTCGCGACCCAAAATTGCCAAATCCGTGTGAATACGGCGCTCACCTTCTACCAAGCGAACGTTACCGGTAAGCAGGCTGTCGCCTTGTTCTCGGTATACGACGCTGTCAGCACGAGCTCGAATCTGGCCACCAATCGATCGGCCGTCTTCCTCCAGGAATAGTTTGGGTTCGCGATACGCTCCGTCACAATACGCAGGTATATCCGCACCTTCCTGAAGAAGATCATCACGATGGACCCAAAATGTAGAGGCCAGACCATCCGCCATGATCCCGATGGAAAGGCCCATAAACCAAAAGGTAGCGAGGGAGCGTGTCTTCCGAAGCAAATTGATGTGGCCTCTAGCTGCAGCGAAGCTTCGGTTCAGTCTCTAGGACATTCACGTGGTATTGCGAATTTACCTGTGTAACCGGTGTACTTCGCTTTGCATTCCAACGCGCGGCGACTATAGTCAATTTGGGCTCGCCCGAACAGGACGTGTGAACTTCCGTGATATCAGCCCGTAGTGAAGAACGTCCGCGTTAAAGCCCTCGCTCAATGGGTCAGCGACGTAACTGGCAACCAGGATGGATTGGTGCCGTTACCAGTTGAAGCAAGTGCCCGTAGGTTTTACCGCACGGCCCTTGGCGAGCGCTCTGTGGTGGTTATGGATGCCCCGCCCGACACTGAAGACAACGCACATTTTATTGCGCTATCAAATTGTTTTCGCCATGCCGAGGTATCTGTTCCGGAAGTCCTAGCAAGCGATCTGGAGCGAGGATTCCTTTTGGTTGAAGACTTTGGTGACAACCTCCTCGAACGGACGTATGGGCGTGGTCAAGACGATAAAGTCCTGGGTCTCGCACTTGCTATGTTGGTCCGCATTCAAGGTATATCAGATCCGATTATCCCGACTTACACCACAGAAAGGTTTACTGCAGAGCTAGGGATTTTTCGGAAGTGGGTGCTCCAAGAGCTTATCGGTGTGTCCACCCTCCCTTTTGATGACGTTATCAATTTCCTCGTGCGTACGTGCGATACCCAACCTAAAGTCACGATTCATCGCGACTTTCATTGCCGCAATCTATTGCTTAAGCCAGACGGTACGATCGGTGCTGTCGACTTTCAAGATGCGCTCGTCGGTCCAATTTCCTACGACCTCGCCTCCATTCTCTATGACTGTTACTACCAGTTTCCTGACGCGACCATTGCGGCTTCGATAGCGCGGTACCTGCAGTTGGCGAGCGCGGCAGGACATTCCACGACCGATGGTGAGGAGGACTTTACACGGGTACTTGAAATCACGGCGGTACAACGGCAACTAAAAGCAGTCGGCATCTTCGCCCGCCTCAAGCTAAAGCAAGATCGAGCTAGTCACCTCGAAAACATCGTGCCCGTCATGCGTCGAGTATGCGAACTAATGACGAAACACGGGGAGCTTATAGCGTGTGCGGAATGGTTAGAAACCACGACACTCCGCCCTATCCGGGATGCTGTCGCACGACTTCGATGAAAGCAATGATCCTAGCCGCGGGAAAGGGCAAACGATTGCGACCCCTGACCGAAACGATGCCCAAACCCATGATTCCAATCGCAAGCGAGCCACTGATCGTGCATCAAATACGCTGGTTGCGGCATGCGGGAATCAGCGAAATCGTCATCAATCTCCATCATCTTGGAGAGCAGATCGAAAACAAATTAGGTTGCGGGGCCGATCTCGGCGTCCACATTACGTACTGTCACGAAGCAGAGCTCTTGGACACCGGCGGCGCGATTGTGAACGCGCTTCCCTACTTATTGCCGGGGCCTTTCTTGGTCCTCAACGGAGACATCTGGACCAATTACCCCTTTAAACGACTGGTACAACGAACGCCAGACACTACGCATCTCGTTCTGACGCCGAAGCCTAGCCCCCGCGAGTCGGGCGACTTTTATCTTGAAGGCAACTTGGTGAGACGCGGCGACAAGAACGATCTGGTTTTTTGTGGCATTGGCGTCCTGACTGAAAACACACTGCGACACGCGCCTGAGGGCATCTTCTCGATCACCAAAGACGTCTATTTCAAACGTCTGACCAATGACGAAATAACCGGAGAAATTTATGCCGGCGATTGGTTCGATATCGGTTCCCCAGATCAATTAAAGGCAGTGCGACGTCGATATTTTTGAGACCAGGGGCAAACTCAAACCAACCTGATCATGGGTCGGTGCTGTAGAATTGATTCTATGGACGACCTCATCGCACCTTCAATACTCTCGGCAAACTTTGCCCGCCTAGGGGAAGAGGTGGATGCTGTTCTTGAGGCCGGTGCAGACGTTATTCATTTCGATGTGATGGACAATCATTACGTGCCCAATCTAACAATCGGACCGATTGTCCTAAGAGCGCTTCGTGATCATGGAATAGATAGTCCAATCGACGTCCATCTCATGGTGAAACCGGTCGATCGACTGATTAGCAACTTTGCCGAAGCGGGCGCAACTTACATATCTATTCATCCCGAAACAACCGAGAATCCCCATGCCTCCGTAAGTCTCATTCGTGCCGCTGGAGCCAAAGCGGGGCTCGTATTAAACCCCGGAACCTCCATCAACGTCTTGGACACCTTATTGGACGAGCTTGATCTTGTTCTGGTCATGTCGGTGAACCCCGGGTTCGGGGGTCAAGCTTTCATCCCGGCCAGCCTCGACAAAGTCCGCACCGTACGCTCCCTTGTGGACGACTCCGGCCGCGACGTACGGCTTGAAATCGACGGCGGGATCAAAATCGACAACATTCGGGCGGCCAAAGACGCGGGCGCGGATATGTTTGTCGCTGGTTCCGCCATATTCGGTAGTACGAATTACGCTAATACCATTTCCGCTATGCGCAGGGCTCTTAACGCCTAAAAGGCTACGCTCCGTGTATCAGGCTTATCTTTTTGATCTGGATGGAACTTTGGTCGATACCGCGCCCGATCTAAGTGCCGCCCTCAATTACGCGCTTCGGGAAACTGGCCATCCAAAGGTCGAGGAGGCCGACACTCGACGATGGGTTGGACACGGAGCGAAGGTTATGATCGAGCACGCACTGAAGTACGTCCGTAAGGACGATACAACAGAAGAACTTCTCACATGCGTGCATCGGTTGTTTCTGGATCGTTACGCGAGTCATATCGCGGATAACAGTGTTCCTTATCCCAACACGGTGGAGACTCTCCAAACGCTTCGAGACGGCGGATTCAAACTTGGCGTAGTGACCAATAAAGCCATTCATCTAACGCGATTACTGCTTGACCACTTGGATCTAGAACAATATTTCGATGTCGTCGTTGGCGGCGATTCCATGCAGGTTCGCAAACCAGGTCCCGAGCCCGCTCTTTACGCGTGTAACGAACTTGATACGGTTCCATCGGAGACGCTTTTTGTCGGTGATTCCGAAACGGACATTGGGTGTGCCCGTGCAGCTGGTTGCGACGTTGTCTGCGTCAAGGATGGATATAACCATGTGACGAAACTTGAGGATCTCGGCGCGGACGCGATCATCGGCTCATTAATGGATCTTTTACGTGAGGAACGTTTTTCGTGAACGCGCAGGAATTCGCTGCATATGCCGATGACGGCTATAACCGCATTCCCGTAGTGCACGACGTCATTGCCGACATGGAAACACCCCTATCTGTTTACCTGAAACTTGCGAATGGTGCGTTCAGCTACCTGCTCGAATCCGCCGCACAAGGCGGCGAGAAATGGGGCCGCTATTCGATCGTGGGATTGCCATCAAGCACCGTGCTCCACGTATCCGGGAACCAGCTCACGGTTACGACCGATGGCGAAATAGTTGAGCGCATCGACACCGAAGACCCGCTCTCGTTCATAGAAACGTACCAAGCCGGGTTCCGAGTACCGTTGGTTGAAGGCCTGCCACGATTCTACGGAGGCCTGGTCGGCTACTTTGGCTACGATACGGTCCGATACGTGGAGCGCCGGCTGCGGTCGTCCGCCCCACCGGATCCAGTTGGCACTCCCGATATTCTCCTGATGGTCTCCAACGACGTCGCCGTATACGACAACGTTTCGAGTCGGCTGCAGTTAATTAGCTTGGCCGATCCAACCGCACCACATGCATACGAGCGAGCGATCGAAGATCTCCATGCTTTGGCAGGCAAGTTAGACTCCCCTTTACCGCCAATACCCCGAGTCGACATCGATTCGCCAACCGAAGAAAAGGACTTCACGTCCGATTTCGGCGAGGATAATTTCATGCAAGCGGTCGAGCGTATCCGCGAGTACACACGGTCCGGAGACGTCATGCAGGTCGTCCTTGCACAACGTATGTCAGCGCCGTTCAAGTCGGCTCCACTCGATTTATACCGCGCTTTGCGCAGCCTCAATCCCTCTCCTTACATGTACTACATGGACTTGGACGAATTCCATATTGTTAGCTCGTCTCCTGAAATCCTGGCCCGAGTCGATAACGGCAACATCGTCAATAGGCCGTTAGCCGGGACTCGCCGCCGTGGTTACTCGGACGAAGAGGATTTAGCACTCGAACAAGAATTGCTCTCAGATCCAAAAGAAATCGCTGAACATCTGATGTTGATTGACCTTGGACGCAACGACGTCGGCCGCGTGGCCGAGATAGGAACCGTCGAAGTCACGGAACAGTTTGCCGTCGAGCGTTATTCGCATGTGATGCACATCTCCTCGCAAATAGAGGCTAGGTTGGCGTCTGGCAAAACGGCGATGGACGTACTTCGAGCAACCCTTCCGGTCGGCACACTTTCTGGCGCACCCAAAATCCGGGCTATGGAGATCATCGATGAATTGGAGCCGGTCAAGCGCGGTATCTATGGAGGCGCCGTTGGCTACCTTGCGTGGAACGGTAACATGGATACTGCCATTGCCATTCGCACCGCCGTCATCAAAGACGACGTACTCTATATTGAGGCTGGTGGTGGAATTGTTGCCGATTCGGTACCGAGGCTTGAATGGGAAGAAAGCATGAATAAGGGTCGCGCTATTTTTCAAGCGGTGCGGTTGGTCGAAAGCGGATTCGAAAACGACGAATAACGGCAACCGACTGGCGCTAGGTTTCGCCGAAAACCTGCGCTAATCTCTCGAGGAGATGGGGAGAAGATGATGGCATTTCGTCAGGAAATCAGCACCTGGATCGAGGAAAACTGCCCGGCAAGTTGTATCGGCCCAGGCGAAGTCCCTGGGGGTGGCACAAGAGTTCGCATGACTGACGATCAGCATATGTGGATCGAACGTGCCGCAGGCGAGGGATTGACGGTACCCACCTGGCCTTCCGAGTACGGCGGAGCAGGATTCTCCAAAGACCAATACGTTGTTTTTTTGGAAGAGATGCGCCGACTGGGTGCGAGGACGCCGGTCGCTGGTATGGGCACCTCGATGATCGGACCCACACTTCTAGAATTTGGTACGGAAGAGCAAAAGTTAGCCCACCTACCACGCATCGCTCGAGGGGAAGTCTGGTGGTGCCAAGGGTATTCCGAGCCTGGCTCGGGTTCAGACCTTGCATCCCTGCGGACTCGTGCCGAGGACAATGGCGATCATTTCGTCATCAACGGTCAAAAAATTTGGACATCCGGAGCTCAATTTGCGGATTGGATATTCTGTTTAGTTCGCACCGACCCGGACGTTCCCAAGCACGATGGCATTAGCTTTGTACTTTTCAGCATGGACCAACCGGGTGTATCGGTGCAGCCCATTCGACTTATCTCAGGAGCGTCACCCTTTTGTGAAACTTTTTTCGACGACGCTATTGCTCAAAAAACCAATTTGGTCGGCGACCTCAACAAAGGCTGGACCGTCGCTAAACGATTACTACAACACGAGCGGTCAGGCATGCTGGCCCTTACGTCGGGCACGAACCGTGAAGTCGGGATTGAGCTTGATGAGCTCGCCAAGGCATGTCTTGGAGAAATCGGTGGAAAAATAGATGATCCATCGGTAAGGACTGAAATCGCTAGGCATTACATCAACGCACAAGCATTCCGATTGACTCAACGTCGATCAGTCGAAGAGTCCGCAGGGAGTACGCCAGGACCAGCAACCTCAATTTTCAAGTTGTATGGCGCGAATCTCGCGAAGGAGCGGTCAGAGATGCAAGTGGCTATGTTGGGTACCAGCGCGATTGGTTGGGAGTCGGATGACTCTAAGGCACAGGAAATAACCCGGTCGTGGCTCGGCGGAAAAGCCCGCTCAATCGCAGGAGGTAGTAATGAAGTGCAGCTCAACATTATTGCGAAGCGGGTTCTAGGACTCCCCGATTGATCTCTTTTAAATGCAGTATCAACGTTAATGTCATCCTCATCCGCAGTTGGTCGGCTGTTGTCGTCTGCCTCGCTGGCGTTACCTTTGCTGCAGACGACTACCCGTGGCTTGCGGAACTCCATGCCGCCCAAGGTGTGAAGGCTTCGGGACCCCGCCTTATGAATCTCGATCCCGGTTTGCATCCTTTGAAGCGCAACACAGGGCGAGTGACGAAATTACTTGTCGGCGTTCACGGATTTGGAAGCAAGGGTTACGAGTGGGTTTACCCGCTACAAACGTTTGACGATGAAAACACACTAGCGTTCTTCCATCGTTGGAACACTTTTCAATGCTCGAGCAATGCGAGTGCCGATATGGCACGCTCGCTCGGAATCGTACTCGCCAGCTACCCGCACATTGAGAGTGTCAAGATAATCGGTCACAGTTACGGGGGATTGATGGCGGTCGGTTTTATCGAGCATTGGACACAAGAAATATCAACCCAAGTACACGCTGTCGCCGCTCCCCTTGCCGGTACAGGAAACGGTTGCAACAACAAGCTCCCACGTGTACTACCGCCATATGTTGAGGTGACGCAGTGGCGTACGATTCAAGCCCTCGACAATGCCTTTAAAGATTGGCCGGAGGATCCGCAAGTCGTAGATATTCCGGGAAGCGTCGTAACGCGGCTACCCGAAACTTACCGGGGACAGCGTCTCGGACATAACTGGTCGATCAGTTGGGTCGCCGAAAACATTTAGACAAGAGAACCCATGTGAGCATTAAAGACACCATCGCAACCTACGCAGACGACATGAGATCTTGGCGACGCGACATCCACGCACATCCCGAACTCGGGTTTGAGGAGCAAAGAACCGCCGATTTTGTTGCGACAAGCCTCGAATCGTTCGGCATCGACGTGTACCGCGGAATCGGGAAAACGGGAGTGGTTGGCGTTTTACGGGTTGGGAACGAGCCCGAAACCATCGGTCTACGCGCAGACATGGACGCCCTTCCGATGCATGAGTCCAACGATTTTGAACATCGTTCCATCCACGACGGAAAGATGCACGCCTGCGGTCACGACGGTCATACCACGATGTTATTGGGCGCCGCGCGCTACCTTTCAGAAACCAAGAACTTTCGCGGTCAAGTCAACTTCATCTTTCAACCAGCTGAAGAGGGTATCGGTGGTGCTCGTGCCATGATCGAAGATGGACTATTCGAACAGTTCCCTTGTGACAGCATTTTTGCGATGCACAATGCCCCCGGACTACCCGTTGGACAGTTTTCTGCGACGGCGGGGGTGGTCGCAGCGGCCGGCGCATTTTTTGATATTCGGATCGACGGCGTCGGTGCGCACGGGGCTCATCCGGAAAACGGTGTCGATCCGGTCGTCGTCGGAGCCCAGGTGGTTACGGCACTCCAATCCATAGTTTCGAGGAATGTTAGGCCCCGTGAAGCCGCAGTCGTCTCTATCACGCAATTTCATGCGGGTGATGCCTACAATGTCATTCCGGCGAGCGCACACCTTTCGGGTACGGTCCGTACATTCTCCAATTCTGTAATGACACATATTCAAGAACGGATGTGCGTTCTCGCTGAATCAACAGCGAAGGGCTATGGCGCAACAGTCAGCTTCGATTTTCGCGATATTTTTCATCCGGTCGTAAATGACGAGACGCAATCAGCGTTCGCGGCCAGCGTTTGCGCAGGACTCGTGGGAAAAGACAACGTTCACGTTAATCTTCCGCCAGGAACTGGCTCTGAAGACTTCTCATTCATGCTCGAACAGGTGCCCGGCTGTTATCTTCTCATCGGCAATGGCGACGACGCCGCGCGACATCCCGTCCATCACCCCAGTTACGACTTTAATGACGACGCCTCGGTATACGGAGCGACTTTTTTCGCGGAATTGGCACAACAACGTCTTCAATCTTCAACACCAGACGGCTAGCAAACCGATGCGAACGCACTGATATCGCTGGCGAGATGTTAAGAGTGTAGGGGTCGTGGCACTACTCAACGTTATTCAAATCATGGCGGGCGACGAAGAAGGCGGGCTCGAGAATCATTTCATTGAAATGAGTAACGCATTAACGGCGCGTTGCAACGTGACAACAATCGCACACGCAAAGTACGCCCCCCGATTACGTGCAGACGTGAAACACATCAGCATCGATTTATCGAAACCAAGGCTACATCCTGGAAATCTAATCAAGGTCGCCACAGTGATACGCCAATTGAATCCGCATATCGTCCACGCGCACGCAAGTAAGGCGGGATCGATTGTCGCGCTCTGTAAACCATTTCTTTCCGCAAAGACCGTTGCAACCGTGCACAACATTAAAAAACATATACCCTTCTTATCGGCTTACGATTTGGCCATTGGCGTTAGCAAGACGGTCAGGGATACGTTGCCCTGCCCCAACAAAATCTCGATCTACAACGGAGTCAATTGGGACGCTAAACGGGTGGCTGTGACGCCGCCCGAGTATGAGCAGGTTGCGGAAAGTCAGAATCCCGTTGTGGCCGCGATTGGTCGATTGGTACCAGCAAAGGGTTTCGACTTACTGATCGCCGCTTGGGAATCAAAGTTCGGTTATTTGTTTGTAGTCGGTGACGGGCCGGAACGCGGAAGTCTTGAAGCCCTTGTAGCCGCTCGAGGTCTTGCTGAGAACGTGTTTCTCATAGGCCACAAGCATTCTGCCCTAGATTACATCGGTGCTGCCGATCTCGTGGTCATCCCGTCGCGAAACGAGGGATTTTCGTACGTCTTCGCGGAGGCCTTGTTAGAAAAGACGCCGGTCATTTCGACCGATGTCCCTATTCCGAACGAAGTGCTACCCGAACAATACATCTGCGCGATCGAAAACGTCGAAGCCATTCACCTGTTATTGAAGACCGCGCTTTCGAGCGTGAACAGACTCGAACAATCGTTCGCTCCGCTGTTTGATTACGCCGAGAAAAATCTGACGTTGGGACGTAGTCGAGACCAAACCTTGGCTGCCTACGAAGCACTTATCGAATAAACAAGTTTCGGTTGGGATCATCCAACTCGTCAAAAAACCTTTCTATCGACAATAGCTCAAAGTTACCTTGTTCCGACTAAAATGCACCTTATGCTGAAGCCACACGTATCGAGTTTACTTCCTTGCAACTCTGCTCGAGTCGATGGAAGGAGCGCGCCATGATTCTAATGATCGATAATTACGATTCTTTCACCTATAACATCGTCCAGTATCTGGGTGAGTTGGGCGCGAGCGTCGAGGTTCACCGAAACGACGAGATCAGCTTAGACGAAATTAACCAGCTGAAACCCGAGAAGATCGTAATCAGCCCGGGGCCATGCACGCCTAATGAAGCGGGTATCTCGATGGACGTCATCCGGGAGTTTGGACAGTCGATCCCCATCCTCGGGATTTGTCTAGGACATCAGAGCATCGGGCAGGTCTACGGCGGCGATGTCGTCCGTGCACGGCAAGTGATGCACGGTAAGCTCTCCCGCATTCATCACAATGGTGGGGGCGTATTCCATAACCTGCCTAATCGGATCCAGGTGACCCGCTACCACTCGTTAGTCGTTTCTAAAAGTTCCGTTCCCGACTGTCTCGAAATTACAGCATGGACCGAATTGGAGGATGGCACCTTCGATGAAGTAATGGCATTTCGGCACCGTGACTTTGACGTGGAGGGCGTTCAATTTCACCCCGAATCGATCAAAACCCAGGCTGGACACGAGCTCCTTAACAATTTTCTCGGAGAAAGTACCGGTGGACCTTAGCGAAGCGCTCACGCACATCATTGACGGGGAAAAGCTTAACCAAGCAAATACCAAGGCTATCTTTGACACGATCATGGCGGGCGAAGCATCGCCCGCTCAAATTGGTGGGATTTTGATGGCCTTACGCGTCCGGGGCGAAAGCCCTGAGGAAATTGCAGGGGCCGCCGAGGCCATGCGTCAAGTATCTACCAAGGTTACGGTCGACGTGGCGAACCTGGTGGACACCTGCGGCACCGGTGGTTCGGGGAGTTCCAAGCTATTTAATATCTCGACCGCTGCCGCTTTCGTCGTCGCCGGGGCCGGAGGTCACGTCGCCAAACACGGTAACCGCGGTATGACAAGTCAGAGCGGCAGCGCCGATTTGCTCGAAGCTGCCGGCGTGAACATTGCGCTAACTCCCGAGCAAATCGCTCGATGTATTAAAGAGATCGGCGTGGGCTTTCTTTTCGCCCAGGCACATCATTCGGCCATGCGATATGCGGGACCCATTCGAAAAGAGCTGCGAGTGCGGACAATTTTCAATTTGCTTGGACCACTTACCAACCCGGCTGGGGCCGAACGCCAACTCATTGGCGTGTTTGCGCCGGAATGGCAACAACCCATGGCTGAGGTCGCTAAGTTGCTGGGGTCGACACATGTGATGGTGGTACATGCCAACGGCCTTGACGAACTATCAATCGCCGGCACATCGAACATCGTCGAACTTAAAGACGGTGAGATTCGACAATACACCATCGAACCGGAGGACTTTGGGATCGCGACACAAACTGTTGCGGACCTACAAGCTGATTCTCCCGCGAGTAGTCTTGAACTCGTACGGCATTCGCTCAGCGGCGACGATGCTACTGGTGCAGCCGATATCGTGGCGCTGAATGCTGGCGCCGCCATTTATGTGGCAGGGATTGCCGACACACTCGCAAACGGTGTCGCAATGGCGGAAGACTCCATCGCTAGCGGACTGGCAGCCGAAAAGCTTGCGGAACTGACTCGAGTTTCACGCTTAATGGAGACCGTGTGACCGCCAACATCCTTTCGAAGATCCTCGAGCACAAACGACTCGAAGTCGAGCAACGAAAAGCATACCGAGCCCAAAACCTACTTCGAGAACTAGCAGAATCCTGCGAGCCGACTCGCGGATTCGTCAAAGCGTTAGCGGAACAATCACCCGCAATCATCGCCGAAATCAAAAAAGCTTCGCCAAGCAAGGGAGTAATCCGTGAAAATTTTGATCCGGCTGCGATCGCCACAAGTTACTACGAGGGTGGTGCAACATGCCTGTCGGTATTGACGGATCGGCATTTTTTTCAGGGCGACGACGGCGACCTAATCCAAGCCCGAGACAACATGCCGCTGCCCGTTCTCAGAAAAGATTTCGTTGTCGACGAATATCAGATCTTTGAAGCTCGAGTAATCGGGGCAGATTGCGTTCTGCTGATTGCCGCTGCGCTTGATTCGAGAACCATGCATGCGCTTTACGAAATCGCGGTCTCGATCGAGCTTGACGTTCTTATTGAGGTTCATAATGCTTCCGAATTGAGCGCAGCCATCGCCCTCGAACCGAGTTTGATCGGAATCAACAACCGCGATCTTGAGTCTTTCGATACCAACCTCGACACCACACTTGAACTGTTAGATCGGATACCCGAAACCGTCAAGGTTGTGACCGAAAGCGGGATTCGAGCGCCCGACGACGTCAAACGCCTCCGCCGCGCGGGTGTCGACGCCTTTTTGGTCGGTGAGGCCTTTATGCGGGCCGAAGATCCCGGCAAACAAATTAAAACACTCTTCTCTTAGGAATATTTCAATGCTTAATTACCAAAAGGACGGTGAAGTTGCCGTCATTCACATAGACGACGGAAGGCGAATGCCATTAACCACGCATTCATCGAAGAACTAACGGAGGCTCTTGAACGCTCCCGCAACGAAGCATCAGCAATCGCTCTTTTTGGTCGACCCGGACATTTCTCCGCCGGATTCGACTTATCGGTAGTCGGCGACGGCGGAACTGCCGCACAAACTCTCGTCACCGCGGGCGGCAGTATGTTGAAAACGATTTACTCGCATCCTCAACCTCTGGTGATCGGCTGCACCGGACATGCTATCGCGGCAGGCGCACTTATCCTCCTCGCGGCGGATTCTCGCATTGGAACAGCCGGTGACTTCAAAATTGGGCTTAACGAAACCACCATTGGAGCCGTGTTGCCCCGGTTCGCGCTGGCGCTTGCCGATGATCGATTATCCAAACGGCACCACACGGCTGCCATTATCCAAGCCCACCTTTACGATCAGATCGGGGCCGTTGATGCCGGTTTTCTTGATCTCGTCGTCGAACCGAACGCATTGATGGAGGATACCCTGGCGGAGGCGTCCCGCTTGGCGGAGTTACCGAGCGCAGCGTACGCAGGCAACAAGGTCGCCCTTAGAACGCCGTTCATCGAACGCATGGCGTAGGCTGCGTTATGCGAAACGACGTGTATTCGTAAGTCGCAGTCACCCAACTACGGTCGCAGTCTGAGCGGAATACACGGAAAATGGTCGAAATTTGGGCAGGTCTGGTATGAAAGCGACGGTTCAATGGAACGGCGACGTGAGATTTTCGGGCACCTCCGAAACAGGCCACACCGTCAAGATGGATGGACCAGCCGAACACGGCGGAAACAACGTTGGTGCTCGACCAATGGAGCTCGTCCTCATAGGGCTCGGGGGTTGCACAGCGTTTGACGTCGTACACATCCTTCGAAAGGGACGTCAAGACATAACGAACTGCAACGTTGAAGTCTCAGCGTTGCGTGCGGATAAAGAGCCGAAAGTGTTTACCGACGTCCACGTCCAATTCATGGTCACGGGCCACAAACTCAACCCTACGAAAGTTAAACGCGCAATCAACCTGAGTGCACAACAATACTGCTCCGCGTCGATCATGATGCAGCGCGGCGGTGTTCGCTTCACGCATGACTACGAAATTAGGGAAACACCGTGACGCCACGTGGAGTTCGACCACCGCCAACCACCGGCATGCACCATGTAGCGTTGAACGTTTCTAACTTCGAAGAAACCAAGGCATTTTATGTCGAAGTCCTCGGACTCACTGTTGAGTGGGAACCCGACAACGACAACGTTTACTTGACCTCGGGCTCGGACAATATTGCTCTGCACCGGGTTGCGAAAGAATCGGCTTCAGTTAACCAACGGCTGGACCATATCGGATTCCTTATCGATGACAAAAACGATGTCGATGCCTGGCATACCTATTTGGCGAGCGCTGACATCGAAATTGTGGAACCCCCGCGTGCGCATCGTGACGGTGCAAGGAGTTTCTACTGTCGTGATCCCAACGGAGTTACTATCCAGTTCATCTATCACCCACCCCTTGCTGGCGGCTAGAAGCCCAAGAACGAATTCAGGGGATTTCGTCCAGTTCGCCACTGTTCAAAAGAATTTTGAGGGCCTCGCGTTTTGACAAGGTCGACAACTCCGTCGCGTTAACACCCATGATCGGCATGGTCGATTTCATGTAGCGCCGCTGTTCAACCGCTTTCTCCAGGTCGCTGTACTGAAAGATTTCTTCGAAAAGAGCTTGATGAAAATCGATAACGCGCGATGTCAAAAATCATGCGTCCCCGGCTTTGATTTTAAATCCGGTAGGTCGTCTCCGTCATGATTCGAGAAAACGAGGTCATAAGACGGCGTAACGGCATCGGGAAGGGCAAGCCGCCCGCTTTCTCCGCTGACGTGCCATGGCGCAGTTCATCTTCACGCATTCGCTCGAGAATCGCACGGCTACGACCATCCCCTTGCGGCAGTTGATCGATATGCCGATCCAGGTGTTCAACTACCTGGTCCTCGGTCGCCGCAATAAATCCTAGACTGACCCGATCCCCGAGCGCCCCGGCAAGCGCCCCCAGCGCGCACGATGTCGCAAAGAAAATTGGATCGAGTACGCTCGGGTGTGTATCCAGTTCTTGAAGTCGCTTGCGACACCATACCAAGTGCACAACCTCTTCTTTCGCCGCTTGCTGCATAGCCGATCGGACCTTTACATCACGTGCCGTTAATGCCTGGCCTTCATATAGTGCCTGCGCACATACCTCGCCAGTATGGTTAACGCGCATCAGCGACCCCGCGCGGCGTTTTTCGGCACCGGAAAGATCCGACGTTGGGGCATCGGGTACATCGTCCGTTGCCGGATGGATACCTGCGACGGTCCGCAATCCCCGATCGAATACACGAATCATCCGGTCGATCATCGACGCTTTCCCAGTCGGATCATACGAAGCTAGTGCCTTGATGCGTATACAACAGAATACAAAGGACTGGGGATCGTTGGCTAGAACATCGCGTGCTGCATGCGCTGGATTTATTCCCCAAACTCAACTCCGAAGTAGCTCCAACAGTGACCCGAGTTCATCATCAGAAATGTTAGGAACGGCAAAACCAGTCCGACTAATTAGGCCGCCAAACCGCTCACGCATCCGTTTTACCACCGATCGCGGATCACCGACAATCGCCAGTGTCTCAAGCACCTCGTCGGAGATAAGACGCGACATCTCGTCTCGACGATGCTGCCGATTCAGGGAAATAAGCTCATCCTGAAGCTCTCCCCAACCATGTATTTCAAGGACCGGTCTGTATGCGACGGTGCATCCGTAGAACGCGATTCGATCTCGTATTGTGGCGATAGCCCGTACGATCGACTCTTCATTCACTCCAGTTGCGATCAACGGCGCGTAGTCCAATTCGAATTCACTCAAACTACGACCGCTGGTCTGTAGCCCGTCCTCAATGGCGGGAAGCGTGACTTCGCGCATGTATTTCGCAGACGAGAACGGGTGCATGATCATGCCATCTGCAATCTCCGCCGCCACACGGGTCATCAATGGGCCTGTGGCGGACAACGCAATAGGTGGGCGGAGTCCCTCCGTGTTGTCAGGTGTGAACGTCGCCGGCATTAACGTGTGTTGATAATACTCACCTTCGTACTCTAACCGCGCACCCTCGTACCAGCAGTTAAATATTGCCGTCATGGCCTCGATGAATTCACGCATCTGACGCGCAGCCTTGTGCCAGGGCATGCTGAACCGACGTTCGATATGAGGTTTAACTTGCGAGCCTAGACCCAACACCAAACGTCCCCCCGAATAGGCGTTGAGATCGTGGGCTAGGACGGCCATGGACATGGGGTTGCGGGCAAAAGCCACTGCAACCGATGTCACGAGTTCGATTCTGGAGGTCTGTCCTGCCGCGACGGCAAGTGCCATGAAGGGATCGTGGTTGAGTTCGGCGACCCGGAGACCGTCGTAACCGAGTGTTTCGAGTCGTGCCGCTTGTCGTCCGATCCCGTGCAGATCCACGGCAGTTGATGCATCTACCTTCATACTGACCTCAACGTTGCACGACTAACCCGACTCTCGTCGTACTGCACGATGGCCAATATCGCGACGACAATACATGTCCTTCCAACCAATGGCGTCGACGCGCTGATATGCTCGAGCTTGAGCTTCTCCCACCGAACTCCCCATCCCCACGACGCAAAGTACTCGACCACCGGCAGTTATCACGCGAGCACCATCCTCGCGCGTACCGGCGTGAAACAATTTCGTCCCGTCGATGTCTTCCGCAAGTCCACGAATTTCATGCCCTGTCTCGTAGTTGTTTGGATAGCCACCGGATGCCAGCACCACGCCAAGCGCGACGTCTTCGGCGAACGCTAACTCAACCGTCGTTAATTCCGTATCAAGAGCGCGTTGGCACAGTTCCACCAGATCCGACTCCAACCGCATCATGACAGGCTGCGCCTCGGGATCGCCGAAACGACAGTTGAATTCGATCACTCTTGCCACCCCGGTCTCATCGATCATCAACCCCGCGTAGAGAAAACCTTGGTACCGAATTCCGTCCGCGGCCATACCCCGGATCGTCGGATTAATGATGGTCTCCATGATTTGTTGGTGGATGTCACCGGTTACCACCGCTGCAGGCGAATACGCACCCATCCCACCGGTGTTCGGCCCTGTGTCACCAGCATCTCGGGCTTTATGGTCTTGACTACTCGCGAACGGCAGTGCCGAGTCCCCGTCCGCAACTACAATAAAACTGGCTTCCTCACCCGGGAGAAACTCTTCAACCACAATCTCCTTCCCCGCATCCCCAAATCGCTCGCCCGACAGCATCACGCGCGCCGCATCAACTGCCTCGGCGACCGTCCCTGCAACGACAACGCCTTTGCCGGCTGCAAGCCCATCCGCTTTGATGACGATCGGCGCACCTTCAGCTCGAATGTAGCGATTCGCGTCAATGAACGAGGTAAACGTTTCGTATCGCGCCGTCGGGATCTCGTGGCGCGAGAGAAATTCCTTGCTGAAGGCTTTCGAACCTTCGAGCTGAGCAGCCCGCTGCGACGGTGCAAAACAGCGAAGATCCCGCGCATCAAAAAAATCTCGAATACCGGCAACCAACGGACCTTCTGGACCAACAATCGTCAAGCCAACGTCGTTCGATGCAGCAAAAGTCGCAAGGGCAGTAAAATCATCGACCGCAATGTTGACATTCCGGCAGCCGGGTTCAGCTGCGGTTCCCGGATTTCCGGGCGCAACAAAAACGGTCTCCACTAGGGTTGAGTGCGATGCCTTCCACGCAAGTGCGTGTTCGCGACCTCCGCCGCCAACCACCAGTACGTTCATGTGTCCTTGCCCCTTAATCCATCCCGCTCGAGCAATCAGTGTCGAAAATGCCGAACCCCGGTAAACACCATCGCCATGCCGTGTTCATTCGCCGCCTCGATCACCTCATCGTCTCGCACGGAACCACCTGGTTGTATCACAGCACTAATCCCAACTTCGGCGGCGGCATCGATCCCGTCGCGGAACGGGAAAAACGCATCGGACGCCATCACGGACTTCACCACGGCAAGACCCTCGTCCGCTGCCTTCATGGCCGCGATCCTTGCACTTATCACTCGACTCATTTGACCAGCACCCACACCGACGGTACGTCCGGCTCGTGCGAAAACGATGGCGTTGGACTTGACGAACCAAGCTACACGCCAGGCAAATTCGAGGTCACGTCGTTCCGCGTCCGTCGGGCTTCGCGTTGTAACGATTCTAATGCCTGCCTCGTCCAAACATCGTTCATCCGCCTCTTGCACGAGAATGCCACCGCCCACACGCTTAAATTCCATCCCTCGCCGTGTATTCTCGTGTGTTCCCGTCGTTAAAACGCGCAGATTCTTGCGTTGTTGCGCCTCGTCAAGAACACCTGGCGCAATACTCGGCGCGACGACCACTTCGGCAAATTGATTTGTAACAACCGCGGCCATCGTAATCATATCGAGGGGTCGGTTGAACGCGATAATCCCTCCAAACGCCGAGGTCGGATCCGTTGCGAATGCATGCGTGTATGCTTCACCGATCGAATCCGCGATCGCTACACCGCATGGGTTCGCATGTTTAACAATCACACAGGCCGGATCATCGAACACGTTCACGCACTGAATGGCGGCGTCGGTATCCGCCACATTGTTGTACGAAAGTGCCTTACCTTGGTGCTGCTCCAACGCCGCAACGGTCCCAGGAGACGGATTTTTCTCGGTGTAAAACGCCGCTTGCTGATGAGGATTTTCTCCGTATCTCATCGCATCGCGCAGTTCGAATTTTAGATTCAGCACTTCCGGAAAACGTTCGTTAACCGACAAATAGCCCGCGATCGCAGCATCATATCCGGCCGTATGCCGAAACGCTTTCGCGGCCATTTTTTCCCGAAACGAGAGATCTATGATGCCCTTAGCAATCCGATCGGCTACTTCGACGTAGTCGTCCGGGTCGACAACCACCAAAACGTCACCATGGTTTTTTGCCGCCGAACGCACCATCGCTGGACCACCAATATCAATATTTTCAATCGCCAATTCGCGATCGCAATCATCGCGTTCAACGGTCGCCTCGAACGGGTATAGATTGACGACGACGAGATCGATCGGAGCGATTCCGTGATCTTTCATCAGCTCTTCATCCAACGCCCGACGGCCCAAAATTCCTCCGTGGACCTTGGGATGCAGCGTCTTAACACGACCGTCCATGATCTCCGGAAACCCTGTGTATTGAGCTACGTCCCTTACCGGAAACCCCGCGGCCTCAATCGCCTTATAGGTACCCCCTGTCGACAGAATATCCACACCGCTCTGATGGAGTTGGTTCACCAGAATTTCGATGTCGCGTTTGTCCGAGACGCTTATGAGCGCGCGAGCAATGGTCAACTGTGTCACGTCGTTAATTCAGTCCTTGTTCTCTTGGGCTCGATCACGCAGCTTTATCCAGCGTTGGATTTAGTTCGCTTAGAAAGCGTTGCTGTAACTCTGGGTCGTCGAGACGGTTAAATAACTTGATCCTTTGTTCATCGACTTGCAGGCGTTGCAAGTACCATTGGACGTGTTTACGGACAATCTTGACGCCGCGTTCTACACCGTAAAACCGGTGCATTGCATCGAGATGTTCTCGCATGATCGCTACGCGCTCAACGAAATCTAGTTCTTGCGCCACCTTCCCAGCAAGGCCTCGAGCTATGTATCCGGGTAGCCACGGTGCCCCAAGCGCGGATCTCCCGATCATGACACCAGCAGCACCCGTCCGTTCAACGACGCTCTTCGCTTTATCGACATCGCCGATATCGCCATTGGCGAATACCGGAATGGCGACGGAGGTGACAACTTCCGACACGGTTTGGTACTCGGCACACCCTTTAAAACGACATGCCCTGGTTCGGCCATGTACGGTGAGCGCAGATACTCCTGATGCTTCCGCAATGCGTGCAATCGTGACCGCATTTTTCGTGTTAGGACACCAGCCAGTTCGAATTTTTAGCGTGACAGGAACTTCGACCGCTTTGACAACCGCTTCTAGGATTGATCGAACAAGGCCTTCGTCCCGCAAAAGTGCAGATCCTGCCGCTTTGTCGCACACTTTCTTCGCCGGACAGCCCATGTTGATGTCAATAATCTGCGCACCATCGTCCGCATGCCATCGCGCGGCATCAGCCAACCACTTTGGCTCGGCCCCCGCGATTTGGACGGCGGCGGGTTGAATACGGCGATCCAGCGATCGCCGTTCAATGGATTTACGCGTGTGCCATAGGTCGGGACGAGCAACAGTCATTTCACCGTACACCAAGCCAGCGCCCAGCCGCCACGCCAGTTGCCGAAAAGGCAAATCGGTAATACCCGCCATCGGTGCTAACAGCACCGAATTGGCTAATTTGTAGGGACCGATTGCGACCACGGGCAGCCCACCAATGGCTGTAAACATCCATCATAACGCTTATAGATTCGGTGACAAAAAGGCCCACCTCAGGCGCGACTGCCGTGTAACAAGACCCATCCCTCTTCAATCACCGGTGGCGCAAAAATGATCCCTCCGTATGCGGCTCGTATTTCATCGACTTGGGCAACGAGTATTCCCGACAGTAGCATTTGGCCTCCGTGTCCCAGTCGTTGAATTAACGTGGAAGACAATTTGATCAACGTCCCGGCAAGAATGTTCGCAATCACCACATCGAAACGGCCGTTGGCACATGCTGCGGTGGTTGCACCGACTTCGACGGCGACCTGGTTATAGGCAGCATTATCGCGACAAGCAGACAAGGCCTGAAGGTCGTGGTCGACGGCGACAACAGTCTTCGCGCCCCGTTTGGCCGAACCGATCGCCAAAACGCCGGATCCACATCCATAATCCAGAACACTTCGATTGCGAAGATCCGCCGTGCCGAGCCAGCGGAGGCACAGAGCCGTAGTCACGTGCCCACCGGTGCCAAACGCAAGACCGGGGTCTAGCCGGATCACGCCCGCCTCATTATCGTGGGACGCGTCACGCGGGACCACGGATAGTCCACCGAAATCGAGTTCGCTCGCTGTCGCCGTGCCGTGAATGGACCAATCATCATCACCCAAGAAATCGAGTTGCACCACGTCGAACCCAGCCGTTCGGACAAGCGTTCGGACCCCCTCAACATCGGTCTCCAAGGGGAACAAGGCCTCCACAGCAACGCTCGGCCACAAGCGCAGCTCCCCCGGACCGGGCTCTAGGACATCCCCACCGTCGTTCCCATAGAACGAAACAGCCAACGCTCCGTTAATCACCAGAACGTCGGCCAATTGCTCAGCAAGCTCGCTGGCTACCGCGTTTAGCCGAACACGGAACCAAGCCAAGAGAAGTCAGATGATCCGCATCAACGGCGTACCGGATTCGATTGCCTGACCGTTGGCAACGAGAACCTCGACGACCGTTCCATCACAGTCCGCCTCGATTTGGTTCATCATCTTCATGCTCTCGATGATGCAAAGGACCTTCCCCATCGACACTTTATCTCCCTCAGCGACAAACGCGTGTTCGCCCGGAGCCGGCGAACGGTAGAACGTCCCGGCCATCGGTGCGGCGACGATCTGACCTTCGCCGACGGGTGCTGAGACGATCTTTTCGGTCAGCGTCGGAGCACTCGATTGTCGAACGATCTCTCCACGCGCAATACGGATGCTTTCCTCGCCGGTCTTAACCTCAAGCTCCCGGACGTCCGATTCCTCAACCAACTCAATCAGTTTTTTGATCTTCCGAAGATCCATCATTGCTCCAGCGTATTGATTGCGGTACTGAGCGCGTATTCATACCCGGCCGAGCCCAACCCCGATATCACCGCTGTCGCAATATCGGAGAGGTAGGACTGATGGCGAAACGTTTCCCGCGCGTACACGTTCGATAGGTGGACTTCAATAAATGGTAGATCCACCGCCAGTAGCGCATCGCGAAGCGCAACACTGGTGTGTGTCAACGCTGCCGGATTGATGACGATAAAGCCGGTGTCGTCGTTTGCCGCATTCTGAATGGCCTCGACGAGATCCGATTCCGCATTGCTCTGCAAGGTTGTCAGCTCAACTCCACGCGACGTCGCAAGCCGTTGCAGTTCGGTATTGATATCTGCCAGCGTGGCGGAACCGTAGATCTCAGGTTCTCGCGTACCCAATAGGTTTAGATTGGGGCCATGTAATACCAGTATCCTCGGCATTCGACGACGATCCACCTCGAAAAACGCAGTATGACATGATCACTCCTCAATTTCATTCATTTGCTTACACGTTAGCCGAACTTACGGGATTTTAATCGCCAAATAGTTGTCAAGTTTTCTTAAAAGTAGGCTTGGGGTGAGCAATTGGGGAAGAATCCTAGGTTGACTTCTTGGCGGGAAAAACACGTAAAGTGGGACGCCAGAACGGTTAAATGTTGTTAAAAGGTCGGAAACCGACGAATCCCGTCGGGTCCAATCGGCTTTAATATAAACAATGCCGTTAGTCTCAAAATAATCCTGGACTCGATCTGTAGCGAGGGTTGTCCGTTCATTCGCCAAGCACGTCACACACCAAGACGCTGTGATATTTAAGAACACCGGTCGGCCAGATGCCCGCGCAGTCTCGAACGCAGCAACGTCGAACCGATTCTCCGCGGATTCCTTTCGCGTCGATTCGTCGAGCACACTTGTAACACCCCAGACGACGGCGACGACCAGGGCAAGTCCTGCACTCCATACCCGACTCATCCGAGCACTATTATTCATGCCAAGCCAACTGAGTAAACCCAGTCCGACGCTACCCGCTAGTAGCACCAGAACGGCGTCGGCGCCCGCTTGTCGAGCCAACACCCAGGTCAGCCATACGGCGGTCAAAAACATCGGAAATGCCATGGCCTGTTTCATCGTCACCATCCATGCACCGGGTTTCGGCAATCGACGAGCAATCGCTGGAAAGCCCGTGATCAATACATACGGTGCCGCCATACCGATACCAAGAACCACCATCACAAGAAGCAACGCACCCGTTCCGCGGCTCAACCCGTACCCCATCGCCGACGCCATGAACGGAACGGTACACGGCGTCGCAACCACGACGGCAATAATCCCCGTCAGAAAGGCGCTCGGTTTACTCATGGCTACCCCGAAACCAGGCAACTCAAGTACGCCAAGCAAATTCAAGCCCATCGCGAAAAACAAGACCGTCATTGCAGAAACAAACCCGGGTTCCTGCAACTGAAAGCCCCAGCCAACGGCTTCACCTGCCGTTCGTAAAGATGCCAATAACACGCCGAGAACGAGAAATGTGGATACTACGCCCGACGCGTAGCCAAACGCGTGCGTGAGCCCTCGCCCGCTTCGAGCAATATCTAGAACGGTCACAGCCTTAATGGCGAGGACAGGGAACACGCACGGCATCAAATTAAGCAGAAATCCAGCGAGCAGTGCCGAACCAACCACAACCCACATCGACACATCGTTCGTTCCTATCCCATTCTTTGCTAACGCCTCCACCGTGTAGCTTTCCGGAACCAACGTCCACTCACGCGTTTCAGGTGGATAACAGAGGCCATAATCGGCACAACCCTGGTACGTAATTCCGATCCGTAAAGGACCAGTTTGTTCGATGACTGGAATACGGACGTGTACTTCGTCGTAATAGACCTCCACTTCCCCGAAGTAGTCGTCAACTTTTTCTATGCCGACAGGAATGATTGGCTGTCCAAGCGTCCCGCCTGAATCCAATGAAAACGCGAAGCGATGTCGGTAAAGGTAATATCCGGGCGGCATACGCCAACGCACTTCGATGTGGCCATCATCCGATAGCGACACATCCATCTGATAGGCTTCGTCGACACTGAGAAACGTTGGTTGTTCCGTCAGAACGTCTGTCCCAACAAAATTGACGGGGCTCTCAGCTGCCGCAGCCAAAGACATCACGACCATCGCCGCCATCGAGGCAACGGTCCGGTCAATCCATTTGGGGGTCACAAGCAGCATGACGAAATTGTCCCTCGTCGCAAGAGATAGACCGCGGCGTGTTTGTACACTATATACGGCATGGGAAACCAGGAATCATTGACACGCACATGCGCCTTCTAATCTTTTTCGCATCAGTAGCGCTCGCGCTCGGCGCATGTTCCGTGATTCCGCCCTCGTCGACGCCTCCGCCAACGGTTCCGAACGCCATTGATTGGGATCGCGTTGAATATCTTTTGAATCGCGCCGAAGTCGCCCTTCACAAAGGTCAGCTCGACGCGCCAAACGACGATAACGCGTTCGCGTGGTATCAACGGGTGCTGGAAATCGCGCCCGATCAACCGGACGCGACCTACGGGCTCGAACGCATCGCCGAGCGATATATCGAGCGCGCGATGGCTGCGATCGCCCGAGAAGCCTGGATAGCCGCACGTGCCGAACTCGATTTCGCAGAACAAATCGACCGCGATTCCGCCGGGATCCTTGTCCTACGCCGCCAGATCAAACTGCTTGAAAATGCGCGAAGGTGGTCGCTGACTTTGCCTGCCGACGAAGTGCGCCGACGTAGTCGGTTCGCTTCGCTGAAACTCAAGAATTTCAGCCCGACAACACGTGCATCCAACGCGAGAGTGCTGATACGTGCCGGCAGTGATGCCGACGGCCGATGGATGTACGAACAGCTCAACGATGGACCAGGACAACGTCGCATCCGAGGAGAGATCGAAATCGGATTACCACCACAGGTACGCGTATTGGTAATTCCGTTGGAGGACCGCAGTGCACTTTAGGTGTTTTCTGAGATTACTCACGTTGATTACGCTAGCGGTTCCCATCGTCGCGAACGAACGCGTGAGCTTCGACAACGCAATTGTCCGTCAACCGCTGACCACACAGGACTTCACCGCTGCATACGTCGACATTACAAACCATGGGAATACCCGGCTCACAATCGCCAGTGCCGAGGCGCCTTGGACCGGAACAATCGAGTTCCACGAGACTGTAATCACCCCCAATCGAGTTCGCATGAGGCAATTAGCACGACTCGTGGTCGAACCAAAAACGACTTTGCACCTGGCTCCTGGCCACGCCCACATTATGCTATTTCGTTTGAAACTGAACGGCACCCCCGATCCCACCATCACGTTCGTGACCACGGACGGCGAGCGCTTGCCGGCCTCTTTTGAAATCAAATCCATCGAGGCATTGGGCGATCTTAAGGTTCACTAAACGGCGTCTGCCGAGTCTAAAAGCCCCCCTTGCTTTTCAACTCCTGTAGTTCAATGGAACTGGGGCTCACTCGAGACAAGTCGTCGATTGAAGCCGATGATTCGTCTTGTAGCACCACTGCGCCTACGGTAGAGTCCCCGTCCGAAAACCTTACAACAAGCGGTTCGCAAAGGTTTTCTTGGTTGGAATTACCTCAAGCAACAATGGATCTTCTTCATGACTGACGTGCAGATTTCCCTAATGTGTGGCGTGCTTGCCTTGCTCTATGGAGGCTGGGCTGTACGGTCCGTGATGTCCGCCGATGCCGGTTCAGATCGTATGCGCGAAATCGCAGGTGCAATTCAAGAAGGTGCAACGGCTTATCTCAATCGTCAATACCTCACCATCGGGATTGTCGGGATCGTGGTGGATCTGATTCTTTGGCTATCTCTTGGTAAGTTAGTCGCGGTCGGCTTTGTCGTTGGAGCCGTGCTTTCCGGTATCGCCGGCTACATTGGCATGAACGTTTCAGTTCGCGCCAATGTCCGTACCACGCAAGCCGCCAAGACGGGGCTCAAGCCCGCACTCGCGATCGCGTTTAAATCAGGCGCGGTCACTGGCATGCTCGTCGTCGGCCTCGGACTCATTGGCGTCGCTGGGTACTACGCCATTCTCAAAGGTATGGGCCTCGACTCGCGCGAACTGATCGAGCCATTGGTCGCGCTGTCGTTCGGCGCATCCTTAATTTCGATCTTCGCACGCCTAGGTGGCGGTATCTTCACTAAAGGTGCTGACGTTGGTGCCGACCTCGTTGGTAAAGTTGAAGCCGGTATTCCCGAAGACGATCCACGCAATGCTGCGGTGATTGCCGACAACGTCGGCGACAACGTCGGCGATTGTGCCGGTATGGCCGCCGATTTATTTGAAACTTACGCGGTAACAATTGTCGCCACCATGCTAATCGCGACCATTAGATTTTCGGGTCCTGATGAGCTAAGCGCTATCGAGATGCCCTTGCTTATTTGCGGAGTCTGCATTATTGCATCCGTTGTCGGCGCGTTTTGTGTTCGACTCGGAAGCTCGGAAAATATCATGGGGGCGCTCTACAAAGGCTTTATCGCCACCGCGGTCCTTTCCGGATTCTTAATTTTCTTCGTAACCGACCACATGTTCCCGGGCGATGAAGGTCGTCAGTTCTTTTACTGTGCGCTGGTGGGCCTCGTCGTCACCGGACTCATCGTCTGGGTGACTGAATACTACACATCAACAGAATACCGTCCCGTTAAATCGATCGCCCGTGCATCGGAAACCGGACACGGCACCAATGTAATTCAAGGCCTCGCCATTTCGATGGAAGCAACCGCTATCCCGGCCATCATCGTCGCGGTTGGTATTGTCACCGCATTCCAATTTTCGGGTATTTATGGAATCGCTATCGCCGCAACGACCATGCTCGCCCTCGCAGGCATGGTGGTGGCGCTCGATGCGTATGGGCCGGTGACAGACAACGCCGGCGGTATTGCCGAAATGAGCGATCTCGATGAAGACGTCCGTAAAACCACCGACGCCCTTGACGCGGTCGGCAACACGACCAAGGCGGTCACCAAGGGTTATGCGATCGCCTCAGCCGGCCTCGCTGCGCTTGTGTTATTCAACGCCTACACCTACGACCTGGCACACTTCTTTCCCGACTTGGACATTAGCTTCGAATTGTCGGATCCCTTCGTTGTCATAGGGCTTCTTATCGGAGGCATGCTGCCTTATCTCTTCGGCGCGCTCGGAATGCAGGCCGTAGGCAGAGCCGGCGGCGCGGTGGTTGAGGAAGTACGCCGGCAGTTTCGCGAGATGCCAGGCATTATGGATGGCTCGACCCGGCCCGATTACAGCAAAGCCGTTGACTTACTGACCCGATCAGCAATCCGAGAAATGATCGTCCCATCGATGCTTCCTGTACTCGCACCTATTGTCGTGTATTTCGTGCTCAACTTAGTCTTCGACCAAGCGAGCGCTTTGAGTGCCGTCGGGGCGATGCTTCTCGGAACAATTGTCACTGGGCTATTTGTCGCAATCTCGATGACGGCTGGCGGTGGGGCCTGGGATAACGCCAAGAAATACATTGAAGACGGTAACCACGGTGGGAAGGGATCCGAAGCCCACAAGGCCGCGGTAACGGGCGACACGGTAGGGGATCCCTACAAGGACACGGCAGGCCCTGCAATCAACCCGATGATTAAAATCATCAATATTGTTGCGATCCTGTTGCTGGCAGCGATAGGCGCATAGACGCCCCTGCACGACGGGCGTTCCGCGCACGCGAACGCTCGCCAGTCGCTACGTTGTCACACGACGTTTAAGCCTCGACAGAGAACGCCGGTAATTTTTTCGCCGTGAGTTCTGCTTTCAATCGTGTGTACTGCGGCAGCCCTTGCTTGTACCTCGGATAATCCTCGCCGCGAATCAACGGCGCTAAATACCGCCGCGCGCGCGCGGTAATGCCAAATCCATCCTTCGAGATGTACGACTTTGGCATCGTTCGCTCTACGTTCGCGACTCGATGAAGAGGCACTTCACCCACCGTCCACCGGTACGGGGAATCCGACGTTCTACGAATCGTGACCATAATCCCATCGTCCCCCCGAACGGCGCGTTCAACGGCCGCTTTTCCCACCGCGTACGCCTGATCGACATCGGTCTTTGATGCGATGTGACGTGCAGCGCGCTGCAGGTAATCGGCAACCGCCCAGTGGTACTTATAACCGTGTTTATCGTTGATCATCGCTGCAATCGTCGGCGCCGCCCCGCCCAACTGAACATGACCAAACGCGTCAAGGTTGCCGGCATCCGCGAGAAACCGTCCATCGGCGTAACGCGCGCCTTCCGACACCACGATGACACAAAATCCACGCGTATCTACGGTCTTCTTCACCTTTCTAAGGAACCTGACCTTCGAGAAGGGTACTTCAGGAAACACGATGACGTGGGGTGCGTCGCCCGGTTTGTCAGCCGCAAGACCACCCGCCGCGGAAATCCAACCTGCATGACGACCCATGACCTCCAAGATGAAGACCTTGGTCGAGGTTTCACACATTGAAGCGACGTCCATCGCGGCTTCACGCACGGAAACGGCAACGTATTTGGCAACGCTGCCAAAACCCGGACAGGTATCCGTAAACGGCAAGTCGTTGTCGATTGTTTTTGGAATACCCACGCACCGAACCGGATAACCCAATCGCTTCCCAACTTGGGAAACTTTATGAGCAGTATCCTGCGAATCACCACCTCCGTTGTACAAAAAATAACCAATATCGTGGGCGCGGAATACCTCGATCAGCCGATGATATTCGCGTTCGCTTTCTTCGAGCGATTTGAGTTTGTATCGGCATGAGCCAAAAGCCCCACTTGGGGTAGACCGAAGACCCGCGATCGCGCGCGCGCTTTCTTTGCCTGTATCTATCAATTCTTCCGTAAGCACGCCAAGAATCCCGTTATTCGCCGCAAAAACTCGCCCGATGACGTCTCTGTGTTTACGCGCCGTTTCGATAACGCCGCAAGCACTCGCATTGATCACCGCGGTAACCCCGCCCGACTGCGCGTAGAGTACGTTTCTTCGCGTCATCAAGACTCCCCCAACGGGTGAAAGGCGGGATTCTCAGGGATCCACACTATTTATGCGACAATTTCCGCATGTTCGCCGTTGTTCAGTTGTTTTGGAACATCGCCGTATTTCGGGATGGTCCCGAAAATGCGCCGTCGCACCCCTACTTCATTGTTTTGTTAATCGCGCTGCAAACGGTGCTCACCACATTCACCCAATTGTTCGGACCGGGTGCGATGTCTGAAAGTTCTGGTCTAAACGGGATACAACTCCTACCCACTTACGGTGCGCTCGCCGTCACGGCGCTGATGACATGGGGCGCGCTCCGACTCGGTGGACTCCATCGAAGGTTCTATCAAACTTTCGCCGCGATGACGGGCGTTGACCTCGTTCTCGGTATTCTAATGCTGCTCGTGCTCCAGCTTACCGGGAATGTCCTGGTCGCAATCCCCTTCCTTCTTTGGAGCCTCGCTGCGTCGGGATTCATTCTTCACCGGGCAATGAGTGTCGACATGACGCGCGCCGTTGGCATCGCACTCCTCATCGCAATCGCGAGTTACAGCATAAGCTCAGCGTTAGCAACATGAGCGAGCGTGTCTACTTTCTCGGAATCGGTGGGACCCTCATGGGTAGTTTGGCGTTACTCGCGAAGGAATCCGGTTTTGAAGTGGCAGGATCAGACGGCCCTATTTATCCGCCCATGAGCGAACAGCTCGCGAATGCAGGGATAACGGTCAATCAAGGCTTCACCCAGTCAGACTTTGACCCGGTACCTGACAATATCGTCATCGGTAATGCCAAGTTCCCAAGGGGCGATCCCGCCGTGGAATTCGTACTCAACCAAAATCTCGACTACACCTCGGGCGCCGCATGGCTCGGTGAGAAAATTTTGCGAGATCGGTGGGTAATTGCAATCGCGGGAACTCACGGTAAAACCACGACAACGAGCATGGTTGCGTGGATTCTGGAGTTCGCCGAACTTGATCCGGGTTTCCTGATCGGCGGTGTCCCCAACAATTTTGGCATATCGGCGCGCCTCGGCAAGAGCCCGTTTTTCGTGGTTGAAGCCGACGAATACGACACTTCGTATTTCGACCGGCGCTCAAAGTTCGTCCACTATCGCCCTAAGACGTTGGTCATCAATAACCTTGAATACGATCATGCGGACATTTTCAAAGATCTTGACTCAATCCAAACCCAATTCCATCACCTCGTCCGTACCGTCCCCAGCGACGGATTGATCGTCGCCCCACAACAATCGTCAGCCGTCGACGAGGTGTTACGACAAGGCTGTTGGACACCGGTCTCTAGATTCGCTGCCATGGAAGAAAAAGGATTACAACGGATCGATAAAGACAACGGCGAATCGTGGCACGCGTCCGCGATGACGTCAGATGGAAGTCGCTTTACCGTCATCTTAGACGATACCGCGCTAGGGACGGTCGAGTGGGCGCTACTCGGTGTGCACAACGTCAATAACGCGCTGACCGCTATCGCCGCAGCTCGCCATGCGGGCGTCCCCACCGACGTTGCCATCGAAGCGCTGGGCCAGTTTAAAGGTGTCAAACGGCGGTTGGAGCTTTTTGCGGAGAAAGATGGGCTTCGTTGTTACGACGATTATGCTCATCATCCCTCTGCCATTCGTACGACTCTTCAGGGCCTTAGGAATCACGTGGGCAGCGAGCGCATCGTTGCAATCATCGAACCGCGAACGCACACCATGTCCCTCGGTACCCTTCGCGAGGATCTCTACCATTGCACCGCTCCGGCTGATGAGGTCATTTGGTTCCGCAGCGAAAACATCCAGTGGGACTTAACCGACTTGGTTAATGCGAGCCTAACCGCCGCGTCCGTCGAAAATGACGTCGATCGACTCGTCGATCGGATCGACGAATACGTTGGCGAAAACTGTCACGTAGTGATCATGAGCAACGGCGGCTTTGGCGGTATCTACCAAAAAATAACCCAACGGTTATCTAGATGATCCGATGTCGCCTACCACGGACGGACGGCGTTCCCTTGTGTTACCGATCGATACTCAATTGGAAGGAATTGTCTTAAATGGAATTGTCGATCGCCAACGCCAAAACCGTCGCTGAATTTTCCCGTGATCAGGGATGGCTTCAGGGAGGGTTCATATCCGCCGAAATCGCGGGGGAAGGAAACATGAACCACACCCTCCGCGTCGTGACTGACGTTGACTCCATCGTACTGAAGCAGTCCGTTCCCTACGTCGCGAAATACCCCGACATTCCCGCTCCGATTAATCGGGATCGGGTTGAAGCCGCGTTTTACCAGGCTCTCGTGGGGACCCCACTGGCGACGGTAATGCCCACTTTTCTAGGGCACGTTCCCGAATACCATCTAACGGCGTTCGAAGACCTTGGACCCGCCTCGGATTGCACGGACGCGTACAGCGGCGCGGCGATCTCTCCTGATATACCACAGCTCATGTCCTGGCTCCGTGACCTACACCAACTGCACATCACAACGGAGGTTTTCACCAACCGGGACATGCGAACGCTCAATCACGCCTACATTTTTAAAATTCCGTTCGAGGATCACGGCTCAATCGATATCGCTCAGCGGGCAAAAGATCTTGGAAACCTCTATCTGAGTGACGGGGATACATTACTCCACGGCGACTACTACCCTGGTAGCTGGCTTCGTACGACCGACGGAATTCGCATCATCGACCCAGAATTCGCGTTTACCGGGATGGCAGAATTCGACCTCGGCGTCTTCGCCGCTCACTTGGCCTTCGCGGGATTGGAAGATGCGGCGATCCGAGATGCCCTTGGCCATTACCATCCGACCAACTCGTTCGATCTACGCCTCGCGCTGGGCTTCGCGGGCGTTGAAGTTTTACGCAGACTTTGGGGTATCGCCACATTACCCCTACCGGAAAACCGGGGGGACCAAGATTTGATATGGATCGACTGGGCAACTGCGCACGTTCTGGACGTATGAACCTCATTATCGACACTGACGTCGCGCTCGGCGTCGTCCACGAAGATCGTCCCCGCGATATCGACGACGCGTTTGCAATTATCGAAGCCATCAACGATGACGCGCTCAATCTACTCGGTGTCACTACCGTTTACGGCAACGCTCCCTTGGACTTGGTTAATCGCGCGGCGCAAGAACTACTTACGGTAAAGAATGTGTCGATACCGATCGTGTCAGGGGCGGCGTCTGCGACGCGCTCCGGCTCTAACGATGCGGTCGAATTCATGGCGGAACAGCTTGGCAGGCAACGTCTTCATATTGCCGCCATTGGGCCACTAACCAACGTTGGTCTCCTAGTTAAACGCTACCCGGAACGTGTCGCAAATATTGAATCGGTAGTGATCGTGGCAGGTCGTTCTCAAGGCCGATCTTTCTTCATTGGCGATCAAGGTCGGGTCAATGACTTTAACTTCGAAAATGATGCGATGGCGGCGAGCGTCGTTCTGAAAAGTGGTGTAAGCGCGGTGCTCGCGGGATTTGAATTGACCAGCCAGGTTACTGTGACGGCCCAAGACCTATACCCGCTCACTCAGCAAGGCAGCGTTGGCTTGCATTGCTACCAACGTTGCCAGGATTGGATCAACTTTTGGCTCGAACGTTTTCCAGAAGACAACGGTATTCATCCCTGGGACTCTGCAGCCATCGCGTGGCTCAGCCACCCAGAATGGTTTATCGCAGAACAGCGCGGCTGGCGCTTACGCCAGGAAGGAGAGGTCCCACAGCTCGAAACCGATCGGCATTTCGATGGCAAACAGGTGACCTTTTTGACGGGTTTCGCGGGTAGTGGCGCGGCCGATTTCGTGCAAAATATTGTCTCCAATATTCGATAAGTAGTGCCATTGAATCCGATATAACGAACTCTTCAGAACCAGTCAGACGACGGTTCCATCAAACTCGCAGAACCACCGCGGATCGAAGCCACAAGTGAGTAGTACCGAGGTAGTAGCTTGGCAAAGTAATAATCCGCCACATAACGTTTATCCGTACTACCGGAAACACCTGCCATTCGTGCCCACATCCACGCATAGAGGACGTGACCCGTCACATCGAGATAATCGACTGACGCCGCGCCGGGGAGGTTACTGTCCGAAGGCGCCGAATCGCATAGCCATCGCGTGACTTCTTGCCACGCGTTTAATGCCTCATCCATCGCCGCCGTATAACGTTCCGGCACCTCGGTTTGACGGATATCGTCAATCAATTCACCTACCGTCGCACCGCCATCTCTTAGAACTTTGCGTAAAACCAGATCGAGCGCCTGGATCCCATTAGCGCCCTCATAGATCTGCGCAATACGTACGTCTCGAACAAGTTGCTCGACGCCCCATTCACGAATATACCCGTGACCTCCAAAAACCTGCTGTCCCAGCAGCGTACACTCCAACCCGCGATCGGTAATAAAAGCCTTAGCGACGGGCGTCAGCAAGTCGACAAAGCCCGATGCTTTCTCCCGAACCGCCTCAATAGGGGCGTATTTCGCTCGATCAAGCTGCAACCCGACGTACATTGAAAATGCCCGACCACCTTCGTTGTATGCGCGTTGCGTCAACAACATTCGACGTACGTCTGGGTGCCCAACGATGGCATCAGCGTCGGTGTTCGCAACGCGAGAGCCCTCCGGTACGCGTCCTTGGACGCGTTCCTTGGCGTAGGAAGACGACATCTGATACGCCCGCTCGGCAAGTCCGAGCCCCTGAATACCGACTGACAAGCGCTCGTAATTCATCATCGTGAACATGCAAGCGAGGCCCTGGTTGGGTTCTCCAATAAGGTACCCGATCGCGTCTCCGTAGTTGATCACAGACGTGGCGCTCCCTTTGATACCCATCTTGTGTTCGATCGAAGCACTTTCAAAACCGTTGCGCTCTCCGAGCAATCCATCGTCACCGGGTATGTATTTCGGTACCAAGAACAGCGATATACCGCGACTACCAGCTGGCGCATCCGGCACTTTTGCAAGAACCAGGTGGACGATATTTTTCACTAAATCATGTTCACCACTGGTGATGAATATTTTGGTTCCCGTGATGCTGTAGTGGCCGTCGGAACGTGGCGTCGCGCGTGTTCGAATGAGTCCGAGATCGGTCCCGGCATGCGCTTCGGTAAGGGCCATCGCACCAGTCCATTCGCCACTATAGAACTTCGGCAGGTATAAACGACGCGTGTCCTCATCGGCATGGGCATCCACGCAAATAGCCGCCCCCACCGTCAACGTCGCGTACAGCCACAAGTTGGTATTGGCTCCCCAAAACATCTCTTCCAAAGACGCCGTCAACATCTTCGGCAAACCCTGCCCGCCGAATTCCGGATTGCCCGACACGCCCAGCCATCCGCCCGCGGCTAATGCAGCGTACGCGTCCTTGAACCCTTCAGGAGCCGTGACAACCCCGTCATTCCAATGTGCCCCTTCCTCGTCTGAAGATTGAGATAAGGGCGCCATAACGTCGCGAGCCAGCTTCCCACATTCGGTCACAATGGCCCTGACGGTGTCTCGATCAAACGAATCGAACGCTGGGATCTGCGCCCATTCGGTTTCGGCGTCAAAGAGGTCGTATAGAACAAATTCAATGTCGTTCCCCGGGGGCATGTACGGCAACATCAGTGGTGTCCGAATTCGCTTGCCGAGACGTCCATCAGCGAGTCTGCACCCGATAATGCAGCCCGATGATGGGCGTTCGCCCGTGGGAGTATGCGGTCAAAAAAGAACTGGGCTGTTTTCACTTTCCCTCGCATAAAGGCGTCGTCTTCGCGGGCGCTCGCTACACGCGCAATACGTGCCCAGAAGTACGCCATGGTGGCGTACCCGCTGTACATCAAGAAATCAACCGACGCCGCCCCAATCTCGTCTACGTCTCCCGTGGCCTTGCCGCCAAGTCCCAACGCGAGCTCACCCCACTGATCCGCGAGTTCCCGTAACGCGGAAGCGAATGGTCCGCCCGATTGCAAATCGGCTTCGGCTCGAATCATCTCAATAAAACTCATCAACGCCTTACCCTGATTCATCACGACTTTTCGACCCAGAAGGTCGAGTGCTTGGATTTGGGTGGTACCTTCGTAAATTAAGGTGATACGGGCGTCCCGTACCAGTTGCTCGACACCCGTCTCGCGTATAAAGCCGTGTCCCCCGTGTATCTGCAACGCATGGTTTACCGCTTCAAAAGCTGTCTCAGTGACAAATCCCTTAACGATCGGTGTCATCAGATCGAGAAGGCGCTCGGCGCTTGCGCGATCGTCGCCGGAACCGCGATGAGCGATATCGGAAAGTTGGGCTGCGAAATACGTCATCACCCGACCACCTTCCAAAAACGCCTTCTGTGTAAGCAACATGCGTCGCACGTCAGGATGGACGAGGATTGGATCGGCCGGTCGATCTGGGGATTTGGGGCCCGATGCCGAACGCATCTGCAGGCGTTCCGTCGCATACTGAAGGGATACCTGATAACCCAATTCCATCAGACAAACGCCCTGGGTACCCACAAGGATGCGCGCCTCATTCATCATCGTAAACATGCACCGCATGCCATCGTTGGCATGACCCACTAAATAGCCGCAACTGTCTTCAAAGTGCAGTGTGCAGGTGGCGTTCCCATGGATGCCCATCTTGTCCTCAATCGCACCACAAACGACGCCGTTCAACGCGCCATCGAGTAATTTCGGCACCACAAATAGAGAAATTCCTTTGGTTCCCGCAGGGGAATCGGGAAGCCGGGCGAGAACCAAATGCACGATGTTGTCGGCAAGATCGTGATCGCCTGAGGAAATAAATATTTTGGTGCCACTAATGCGGTACGAACCGTCCGCGTGGGGCTCGGCGCGTGTATTCAACAATCCAACGTCGGACCCGCAATGCGGCTCGGTCAAGCACATGGTTCCAGTCCATTCTCCCGATATAAGACTTGGCAAAAACGTCGCCTTTAGGTCATCGGAGCCGTGCGAATCGATGGCATTGATAGCCGCCCGTGACAAACTACCGTACATCGTCCATGCCATGTTCGCGCTGGCCATGATCTCTTCAACCCAGAGACTGATGGACCGTGGCAATCCCTGGCCGCCGAACGCCGGGTTCCCTGCGATGGACGGCCATCCGCCTTGCACGTACGTGGCATAGGCTTCGGCAAACCCCGCTGGGGTAGTCACCACGCCGTCGTTCCACGAACACCCAGTCTTATCCCCAGACGCGCGCAATGGGAACAATTCGTTTTCTGCAAAGCGCGCACACTGCTCCAGGATGGTATCGACTAGTTCCCGGGATGCATCACTTTCTATCGCCTCATAATGACCATCAAAGTCGAGGACATCGTTAATGAGAAAACGCATGTCGCGAAGCGGCGTCTGATAATCCATACCCTACCCCATCAATTTTCTGCGCGCATAATAACCAACTTAGACCGTGCTTTTGGGCCCTTCCGTCAGATCATCCCGAAGACGAATGCGCCCGCGAACGTGACGAATCGAAACCGCTTGGCATACACTGCCGTCGCCATACGACCACGGGCGGGAGCCGCGAGTCCGGTTGACGGATACACCCTACGAGCATTTGACCCCGGAGATCATTCTCGATGCGATCGAGATACTAGGTTATCGAACTAACGGAACGCTTACAGCACTCAACAGTTACGAAAATCGGGTTTATCAGGTAGGCCTTGAAGAAGGCGAACCGATCATCGCCAAATTTTATCGGCCCGATCGGTGGACGGATGAATGTATCGGTGAAGAGCACGACTTTACGCAGGAACTTCTGGACAACGAAATCCCTTGTGTTGCTCCCCTACCCGTTGGTGGTCAAACGCTCTTTCACGTCTCCGGCGCCGAATTTAGATTCGCGCTTTTTCCAAGGCGCGCTGGTCGACCTCCCAATATTGAAGATCGAGACGTTCTCTCCGTCATGGGCCGCGCCCTGGCAAGAATTCACTCGACCGGTGGAGCGAGACATTTTGCACACCGTCCCTCACTGACGTCCGAGCGTCTTGGGCATGAGAGTCGGGCTTTCCTACTTTCTTCCGATTTCATCCCAACGGAGCTCGTCGACGCCTACGAGTCGATCACCAACCATTTACTGCAGCGCATCGACTCGGCCTTCGAAAACCAACCCGCTGGCGTCCGCATTCACGGCGACTGCCATCTCGGCAATTTATTGTGGCGTTACGACGCGCCTAATTTCGTCGACTTCGACGACACGCAGACCGGGCCACCGATCCAGGATTTGTGGATGCTTCTATCGGGGGATCGTGAGGACCAAGAATCCATTCTGTCCGACCTCCTCGACGCGTACTCCATGTTTTGCTCGTTCGACTCTCAAACGATAGTGCTGATCGAGCCGCTTCGAACGCTCAGAATGATTCACCATGCAGCATGGATCGGAAGGCGCTGGAACGACCCCGCCTTCCCGCTCGCGTTTCCGTGGTTCAATGGAATCAAATATTGGTCCGACCACGTCCTGAGCCTCCGGGAGCAACTCGCGATATTGGACGAACCCCCTCTTTCAGTCTGATCTTATCGTTCGCCAACCTCCAGGAGCTCGCGTTTATTGCGGATCTGATTAGCGTACTGAAGCAGAAAGTATGGCCGCTGGTTATCTGGTAATTGCTCGAGTGCTTCCTCAAAGGCGCCGGCCACTTTTCCGCGAAGTCCGTCAACGTTCTCCTGTCCCGTTAACCGATCCTCTGATTCCAAGTAGGTGGGATAAGACTCAATTCCACCCGCGATACACCTGTCGATCTCCGTCGCTAACGCTTCGACAGTATCGAAATCGCTACGAAGGGGTTTCGAAAAATTCAAATGAACGCGGCCCTTAAATCCCAAGATGCCGGCGACGATACTTTCCAGATCCTCGTTCGCACGCTTCTCGTATTCTCCATCATGTTCCGTCAAATACAGCTCGCGAGCCTTCATACCCGCACAAGGATCGACCTCATATGAAATAGAGACCGGCACCAGCTGCACTTGGTTCAACCAAGACGATACGCTTTCGTCAGCCTCGTTCCGATAGGCAAGCATGAACATCTTCAGAATGGCCGGTTCGGTCCGGTCAAACCCATCTTTCGAACGACCCTCGCGTTGTGAAATCCACACCGAATGCCCAGCATTTAGCGTTGATCGGATGTACGTCGACGTGCGCAAAAGGGCCGCATACTGAGCTTTTAGGCCCTTCTCGTTCCGAACAACGACGAAACTTTTAGTCAGACGCATGAGGTCCGATTCAAATCCACGGCTAAAAAGATTGTCCCCGACAGCAATCTGAGAGGTCGGGAAGTCATTCGACCAAAGGGCGTAATTCATGAACGCAGAATCCATCGCAATATCTCGATGGTTGGCAATGAATAAATACGGCAATTCACGATCCAAGCGTTCGATGCCAGAGCACGAGAAACCGTCCGTCGTCCGACGAATCATATGTTCGAAGTACCCCGACAGCAAAACCTGCACGTCGCTAATAGTGGTTAATCCCTTCGTGCGTCGACGAAGTAATTGACGGGCGAACATCCGCGCGGAAACAGGAAGAAAACGATACCAGCGAGGCACCAGAAAAGCCGCCATACTGCCCACCAAATCCGGATCTTGAATTAGGCGCTCCGTCACGCCAGCTACTTCAGCATCCCGATACGGGCGGATATCATCGAAATTGTCCACGATCACGCTAAACTAGCGGATAACGCATTCCGATACGAACCCGCGTTAGGGTTCGCATCGTCTAGGAAAGACGAATAGGAAGTCCACATGACGTTGTCGATCAGACCATTCACGCACGGATTACACGACCTAGGATCCGGCGGATATGCATGGATTCAGCCAGACGGCGGTTGGGGATGGAGCAATGCGGGTCTTGTCGTAGACGGTGATGAATCGCTCCTCGTCGACACCCTCTTCGACCTAAAACTCACCCGCGAGATGCTGAACGCCATGTCACGGGCCGAACCCACCGCCACGCGTTCATTCAACACGCTCGTTAATACTCATGCGAACGGCGATCACTGCAACGGCAACGAACTCGTCCACGGGGCGGAAATCATCTCCTCAGCAGCTACCGCAGCCGAACTTGCCGAGGAATCCCCTGATCGATTGGCAACGATGATGCGCAACGCCCCCTCGTTGGGCGAAGCTGGGGAGTTCCTGCAACGCTGTTTTGGCGCATTCGACTTCGAAGGCATTACGCCGACATTACCTACTCGCACGTTTGAAGGGACGATGAACGTCTTGGTTGGGGATAAGGAGGTGCGTCTAAAACAGGTTGGACCTTGCCACACCAAAGGCGACATTCTAGCGTACGTTCCTGACGACAAGCTCATTTTCACAGGGGACATTCTCTTTATCGAGGGACACCCCATTCTCTGGGTCGGACCCATCGCCAATTGGATCGACGCGTGCGATTACATGCTCGGAATCGACGTTGAGACCGTCGTACCAGGACACGGCCCTATTACCGATAAACGGGGGGTAACGGCCGTTCGGGACTATCTCGTGTACATCCGAGAGGAGGCCAACAAACGTTACCGAGCTGGTCTACCCGTTTACGAAGCAGCCATGGATATATCTCTGACCGATTATGACAATTGGGGTGATGCCGAACGGATCGTGATCAACGTCGCTACGTTGTATCGAGAATTCGGTTCCACTGAAAAAACAGGGGATCTATTTAGCCTGATGGCTAAGGCCGACAAAGCACGACGTCAGGCTACTTAAACGGTCGACGTCCGCGTCAACGTAATCACGGCTGACACGATGATTCCGATCCCTAGCAGCAGTAGCGTTGTAAAGGCCACGCGACGCATATTTCCTTCGTCAAACAAACGTGCGTGACGACGAGCTAGCCAGGTCCCGAGAGCGACCGACGGTAACCCCAGCGCGGTTAATTGCCACACGATCTCGGATAGCCCCCCGCTAAAGCCTACCACCACCGAACGGGCACTGGTCGTCACGAGGTACCCCGCCAGTAGAGTCGCTCGCACGGTGGCCACGGGAATAGGTTGGCGATACGCAAACCAACCGATCACCGGTCCTGACGCGGCGAACATACCGCCAACAAGACCCCCTCCAGCGCCCGCTACCACGGTGGACCATATCGGCGATCTCATCGACCGGGGTGTTGGCCGCAACACCATCGACGCGCTTCCGCCAACGATGAAGACACCAAGGACCAAATACAGAACGTTTGCGGCGTTACTGGAAAGCTGATGCAGTAACCAGACACCAGCTCCGATCGCAGTGAGTTGTCCCACCGAGAGACTTAGCCATAGACCCCAATCAACGTCTCTAGCATGGCCATAAAGTGCGACTCCGACGTTGACGAACGCGAGAAAACTAATGACCGCGGCCATGACCGCCACGCCATAAACCTGCACCGCGGCCACAAACGCCATGACAACGATACCCAGCGCAAACCCGGTGATGCCTTGCACGTAACTGCCAAGGAACACCGCAATGAGAAAAACCGAGACGGGCCATACTTCCACGACAACAGTGTATTCTGGCGGACACCGAGATGTTGGGATTTCCATGGATTTGCAGCTTTCAGGTCGCCGCGTTCTCGTAACTGGGAGCCATCGAGGTACCGGCTTGTTGATGGCAAAACGGTTTATTGAAGAAGGTAGCAACGTCGCCGTGCACGGGTTCAACGAGGCGCAGGCGAGAGACGCCGTGGCTGAGCTGGGAGGCGGCTATCCGGTGTTTGGGGACATCTGCCGCGATGACGGTACCAAAATGCTCATCGAGCAGCTCAAAGCAACCCCCGAAATTCTCGTGAACAACTACGGCACGGCAGAATCCGGCCGGTGGGAGACTCTCAGTTCAAGCGATTGGGTCGACCTCTACCAAAAAAATGTACTCTCAGCCGAACGGCTCATCCAAGCATTTCTGCCGGATATGAGGGCCATGGATAGAGCGCGCATTATCAACTTAGGTACCGTTGGTTCTACGCGTCCTAATTCAAGAAATCCACACTACTACGCCGCCAAGGGAGCTCTAGCCACGATGACCATCAGTCTTGCAAAAGAGGTGGCCGGTACCAATATCCGCGTGAATCTGGTGTCACCCGGCATGATTTTGACACCCGAGGTGCGCGAAGCGTACATGCGCCGAGGTGCTACCAATGGCTGGGGAAACACGTGGGAAGAG
>DCBA01000023.1:0-14422 GCA_002313255.1 Gammaproteobacteria bacterium UBA1119
GATCGAATCGGTCTGACGGACACGCTCTGTCAACTAGAAGCCTTCAAGATTTTCACACCGTTGTGTATCGCTGACTTCAACACGGGCGATGCCCACTTGTACGAACCGGGTTGCGAGTACGAGGTCGTTCGTACCAACGTGGCGTCGGGTCAACAAGTGAATGTTGGCGATTTGCTCTTTGTGATCCGACCCACTTAAACGCCCGATCGTTTCTTTCACGGGAGAACGACGCTTACGGAAATAAGCTCCAAGCGCCTTTCACAATCGCCAAGGTACCCACAATAAGAATGATCCTGCCCGTGACGGTTCGAAAAGCGACTTCGTTAACTCGGTCTAAAAAGCGCGTTCCTATCCAGGTACCCGCCACCGCGAGCGAAACGGAGCCGATGATGAAGCCGGGAGTTAGCAATGGATCGAGCGCGTCCACCGCGATGCTGGCAATGCCACCGTAATAAACAAGTTTGATTAGGTGGCCTAGCGTTTGTGTAAACGCTTTGGTGGCGACAACTTGATATCGGTTGAGAGAACTTTTTAGATAAAAAACATCCAGTAAAGGTCCGGATGCGCCGGCGAGCAACTGCGCCAGAGTCACCGAAACTCCGCACGCGAAAGCGTTTGGTGGTTTCGCGATGTCTAAGCCGCTGAGACGCGGTACTAATCGTGCGATCCAAGGAAAGGTCCCAACCAATAGGAGGACTAACGCGGGATGTGGAATGATCGTGGTGAAAACGAATCCTGAGAAGACGATCGCAGTGCCGAGGAGGTATGGGGGGATTACGGTCCAAACCATGTTGTTGCGCAAAAACCAAAATCGCGAGCCGTTCGCAATACTTTGGACCGTGCCATGCAAAATCATTGCGCTTGCGACCGGTAGTACCGTCACGAGGACAGCCATAAGAATCATGCCACCAGCCATTCCGACAACGCCGGACAGGATCGAAGTCAACAATACACAGAGCAAAACCAGAATCGCCACGGAACTACTCAAATCAGCATGCCTTGGACGACTTTGATCCTTCACCTGAGCATGAGAAAAGCGAATAATTGGAATATAAGAAAGTAGTTTGGGGAATAAATGTCGTGATCGAAAACTTAGAGACACTGGTTCAACTGTCTGCAACTGGAACCATGATGGAAACGGCGACTCGAATGAAGGTATCGCAAAGCGCGGTGAGTAAGCGCATTGCCTCGCTCGAGAGCTATTACGACCGTAAGTTGATTGAAAGGCACGGCCGTCGTGTCGCATTAACCCACCATGGTCGTCAGTTAGTTGACAAGGTCACTCCGCTGCTACAGGAAGTTCGCGGTGTGTTCTTGGAAGATAACGCGCTACGTAAGGGACGAATTATTGTTGGTGTTTCGGAAGCTATTTTATCGAGCTGGGGGCCGCGGTTGTTTGCAGTCGTCCAGGCCGATTTACCGGAGGTTGAATTTGAATTTCATGCCCAACGATCGCCAGCTGTTTTGGATCGAATCCGAGCTGGAGAATATATGGTTGGGGTATGCACGGGCGTAGCTGATGCCGAGGCCGACCTGCAGTCCGAAGTCATTCATCTTGAACCGATGGTCGTCATTCCGTCGCGTCTTGTACGAACCGGATATAAAATTTTTGAGCCATTGGACGTGATTACAATCGAATCACGGTCAGGCGCCTGGGCTTCTATCGAGGACGATATGCGGCGCTTGAAACTTCGCCGGAACACGTCGATGGAATCGTTCTTTGCGGCTGCGCAGATGGCTATACAAGGCTTTGGGAACGGATTGGTTCCGCGCGGTGTTGCGGTTACGCTCGGGATAGCCGAGGAACTATTGATTAATCTGGGGAAAGAAGGGATGAACCGACCAGTCCGATTCGTTGCGCGCAAGTCAATGTTTGCGCGACCATTGATCCAGAATTTTCACAAAGCGCTCGTGACGCATGCCGCGTCCATATAGGCGATCGTAAAGATTGACTAATACGCGTGTCGGACGAGAATCCGTATCGCTATAACGACACTTCTTGGAATCTATCGATCGGGCCGCTCGCCCACTGTGATAAAACGTGCAACCATTCGGGTGCGTCATTGAGCGCGGGGATCAGAGTAAGCTCTTTGCCGCCCGCCTTTCGGAAAATCACGGAAAGCTGTTCGCCGATTTCTTCGAGCGTTTCCAAGTTATCCACGGCGAAGCCTGGGCAAACGACGGCTAAATGCTGTACTCCTTGACGCGCCAGCATGATTGTTTGTTGGGTAGACGATGGTTCAAGCCACTTGCCGGGGCGTAATCGGGATTGGAAGCTCTGACTGTGGTCGATGCCTATCAAAGTGCCGATAGCGCGTGTGGTCGAAAAACACTGATGTCGATAACAGGTGGCATGCGCTATCGAGTGTGTGACGCAGCACGACCCGGTTCTTAGACAGTGACTCTTGGTCGGATCTGCATTGGTGATGTGGCGTTCTGGCAGCCCGTGATAGCTGAACAAAAGATGTTCTGCTGTTTCAGGTAGATGTTTCTTTAGGTGAGTACCGAATACGCGTAGGAAATCTGGGTCGTCGTAGTAAGGTGGTAATACCAATAAACGTTTTCCGCTCAACGCACTTGCTACTTTTTCGATCGTTGTCGTTCGTGTCGAGTCCGCGTGTTGTGGATAGAGCGCCATGAGTACAACCTCGTCGACGTCGCCTAGAGTGTTGATTGCTGCGTCTACTAGCGGTTTCCCGTAGCGCATTGCCATGGCGACAGGAAGTCCGCTTTCTCGACGAATTCCGTCGGCGACCGAACTCGTCAAGGATACAAGAGGGGACCCATCTTCGTTCCAAATGCGTTGGTACGCTCTAGCGGTTCGTCGCGGCCTATGAACAATAATCGCCGATACGATTAGACGACGCAGAACCCAAGGCATTGCGAACACATGCGGGTCCATCAGGAACTCGTTGAGATATCGTCGAACAGCTGCCGCGTGAGGTGTTTCCGGTGACCCCAGATTAACGACGAGAATTCCTCTGCGACCTTGGTCGCTATTCCGGTATAAGTTAGTATCCGCGCTCTTTTCCAGTGTCATTTCTTTATGACCGTTATCGTTGATTACGACGCGGGTAACTTGCGCAGCGTCCAACGCGCCTGTACCGAAGTTGGCTTAGCGGCAACCATCAGCGACGACCCCCAAGCAATTCGGCATGCCGACCGCATTATCTTTCCAGGCGTTGGGGCTGCGGGCAGTGCGATGCAGAGCATACGCAAATCCGGCGTTGACGTCGCGTTGGAGCACGCGTTTCGATCAGGGGTGCCTATACTTGGAATTTGTCTTGGACTGCAGATTTCGCTTGAATTTTCGGAGGAGAATGATCAGACGACGCTCGGCTTTTTACCGGGAAAAGTTTGTCGATTTCAGCTGCGTAATCGTGACCTGAAAATTCCTCACATGGGTTGGAATGAGATTGAGGTGCAGCGCAGGCATCCGCTTTTGGAGGGTATTAACGATGGCGACGAGTTCTATTTTGTGCATTCGTTTTTCCCGGAGCCCGAAAATCCAACCACCATTTTTGCTTCGGCACAGCATGAGCGCGAGTTCTGTTGCGCTGCAGGACTGGACAATTTTTTCGGAACTCAATTTCACCCAGAAAAGAGCGGTCGCGTGGGGCTAGAACTTTTGGATCGATTCAGAAATTGGGACGGCCGGATTGCTGAGTAAGCGGGTCATCGCCTGTCTCGACGTACGCGACGGCAAGTTGGCGAAGAGTATTCGTTTCGTGGATACCAAGGATATTGGCGATCCGATCGAAAAAGCCCGTGAGTATTATTTGGATGGTCTTGACGAGCTTGTGTTTTACGACATTACGGCGTCCAGTGAGGCACGCAGCATAATGTTGAACGTCGTTGAGTCCGTGGCCGAACAGATATTCATCCCATTCTCCGTGGGGGGCGGGATTCGATCCGTTCGCGATGCAACCGATTTGAGGATGGCTGGTGCGGAAAAGATCAACGTCAATTCTGCGGCTGTTCTTCGTCCTGAACTAATCAGTGAGTGTGCGGCGGCGATCGGAAGTCAAAATGTCGTGTTATCGATGGACGTTCGACGCGTGGGTAAAACCGCTGCGGTACCAAGTGGTTATGAGATCGTCATTAATGGTGGAAGGCGTCCGATGGGGAAGGACGCATTGGCTTGGGCGAAACAAGGAGAGACGCTAGGGGCGGGTGAGCTTGTGGTTAATTCCATCGATGCGGACGGGACGCGTGATGGATACGAGATCGTGCTGACGCGTTCCGTTGCTGAAAGGGTCAGAATTCCCGTTATTGCATCTGGCGGGGCAGGAACACCAGGCCATCTCCACGAGGTTCTGACCACCGGCAAAGCGGACGCCGCGCTGATCGCCTCGATGGTGCACTACGGTGAATACACAGTGAGTGAAGTGAAAACTAGCCTTCACGAATTAGGCGTAAAAGTTAGGATGTCGTGGTAATGAAAGCGATACAAGTAGACGGCCAGGAATTGAGGTGGAATGACGTGGTCGAACCGCCGTTGGGTGTTGGTGAGGTGCGTATAGCAAATAGAGCGACTGCGCTGAACCGGGCGGATCTTGCGCAGCGGGCAGGCCACTACGCTCCGCCCCCGGACGCAAGTTTAATTCTGGGACTCGAATGCGCGGGTGTAGTAGAAGCGGTCGGCGAGGGTGTCGGGAGGGTTCGCGAGGGTGATCACGTATGCGCCTTGCTAGCCGGCGGCGGCTACGCTGAAAAGGTTGTGGTCCCTGCCGGACAAGTGCTACCGATTCCAGAGGGACTTTCGTTCCACGAAGCGGCGGCGCTCCCCGAAGTCTTTGCCACGGCGTATCTGAATTTATTTATGGAGGCGTATCTTGAACCCGGTGAGTTCGTTCTCCTGCATGCTGGAGCCAGTGGTGTGGGTACCGCAGCGATTCAGCTCTGTGGCGCGTTTGACAACCCTTGTTTTGTCACAGCTGGAAACACCGAGAAGGTTGAACGATGTGTTGAATTGGGCGCGGCAGCTGGTTGCGATAGGCATGTTGTTAATTTTGTCGAAGAGGTACCTCGATGGACATCGCAGCATGGTATGGACGTCATCTTGGATCCCGTTGGGGGCGCTTATTTCGAGTCGAACATCGCTTCACTTGCGGTTGATGGCCGGCTCGTTCTTATCGGATTACTGGATGGATCAACCGCGCCCGTTGCGTTGGGAGCAATGATGTCGCGACGTCTTCGCGTCATCGGGTCTACGCTACGTGGTCGATCGATCGCAGCAAAATCGCGGGTCATGGATGCCCTCCGCGAACGCGTGTGGCCACTCATTGAGGCTGGCAAGATACGGGCTGTTGTCGAGACGGTCATGCCAGTAACTGATGCCAATCAGGCACACCAGTTGTTATCCGAAAATGGAACTTTTGGAAAGGTCGTACTCGATATACCGTAGGAATTCACCTTGTCGCGTTGTCGTCGATAATGTCTTCCAAGGCAACTCGCTGCTGAAGCAACGTGTCCACTTGATTGGAAAGCTCATTTAGTCGGGTTTGTTCTTTGGCAACGACGCTGGACGGCGCTTTTTCGACAAAATGCGGGTTGTCCAGTTTTGTGGCAGTTTTCTCGAGCGTCGTCTGCAATTTACGGATTTCTACAGAAAGTCTCTGAATTTCGATTTTCGCTTCGTCTGGATCCGTAAAAGGAACGATAACCTTCAGGCGATGTACCAGTTGTACGGAGCTCGCAGGTACCGGATCGTCGTCGTTTAGCCACACGATCTCGCCTTGCAACTTGGCCAGTCTTCGCATCAATTTCTCCGTCGCTTTACTCAATTGTCTGTCATGGGATGTACCTCCCTGCAACATGAGTGCAACGTTTTGGGAAGGTTTGATGCCTCGTTCACCGCGAATATTGCGTACTGCGGTGACCACTTCTTTAAGCCACTCGATAGCCGTATCAGCTTCCTCGTCTAAACCGGCGTCTTCTTTTTGCGGAAACGGTTGCAACATAATGGTTTTAGCGGTAAGCCCAGCTAAAGGTGCGATTTCGCGCCATAACGTTTCGGTGATATACGGCATGATCGGGTGCGCGACGCGTAGTAATATTTCGAGCACAGTGACCAACGTTGTACTGGCCGCGCTAACCTCAGTTTGATCTGCATTTGCGTCAAAAAAGACGGATTTGGTCAATTCGACGTACCAATCGCAGTATTCGTGCCAAATAAACTCATATACGGCGTTTGCAAAAAGGTCAAAGCGGTACGAACCGACAGCTTCATGAGCGTCGACGATCAGTTGGCGCATTCGAGAGACGATCCAACGATCAGCAAGACTTTGCTCGGAACGACGTAGCTCGGTGATCGAATCCACGTTCATCAATACGAATCGCGAGACATTCCAGAGCTTATTGCAAAAATAGTGATAGCCCTCGACTCGGCTTAAGTCGAAATTTATGTTGCGTCCTGGCGATGCATACGCGCAGAACGTGAAGCGAAGAGCATCGGATCCGTAATTCCGGATTCCGTTCGGATACTCTTTTTGTGTCGCTATAGTTATCGCCTCAGTCATTCTCGGTTGAGTTAGATTTTGCGTTCGTTTAGCGACCAAATCGTCAAGGGAAATACCGTCGATGACGTCGAGAGGGTCGATACCATTACCCTTCGTTTTTGACATTTTCTCGCCCTTAGCATCTCGAATAAGTCCGTGTACGTAGACTTGTTTAAAGGGAACTTCGCCGGTGAAGTGGAGCGTCATCATGATCATCCGAGCCACCCAGAAAAAAATGATGTCGTGGCCTGTTACGAGTACGTTAGTTGGGTGATATCGGTTGAGTTCTGCAGTCTTGTCGGGCCAACCGAGCGTGGCAAATGTCCACAACGCACTCGAAAACCAAGTTTCCAGCACGTCGGGATCTTGGGTAAGTCGGACTTCCGTGTCGAGATGGGCATCGGCGCGGACAGCTTCTTCGTTGTGGCCGACGTAGACGTTGCCGTTCTCGTCATACCAGGCCGGAATTTGGTGTCCCCACCATTGTTGTCGACTAATGCACCAGTCTCGTACATCGCGCATCCATGCGAAGTAGAGGTTTTCGTACTGTTTTGGAATAAACGCGATGCTACCGTCCCTGACCGCATCAATAGCTGGTTGGGCTAGGGGTTCGATTTTGACAAACCATTGGTCGGTAAGACGAGGCTCAACGATTTCGCCGGAACGTTCGCCCCGCGGGATCTTGATGGTGTGATCTTCGACGGTTTCAAGTAAACCAAGTTCGTCCAAATCCGCGACGACTCTCTTCCTCGCGTCGAACCGATCGAGATCGCGGTAAGGTGCAGGTGCGCTCGCGTTGATTGTTGCGTTGGCGGACAGAATGTTGATCTCTTCGAGACCGTGCCGATATCCGATTTCGTTATCGTTGAAGTCGTGGGCGGGGGTGATTTTTACGCACCCGGTACCGAACTCGGGGTCAACGTATGTGTCGCTGATAATCGGTAACTTGCGTCCCACCAAAGGCAACACGGCATGCTTTCCGATCAAAGTGCGATAGCGGTCGTCGTCAGGATGGACGGCGATCGCTGTGTCTCCCAACATCGTCTCGGGGCGGGTGGTTGCAACGACAACGTATGCGTTGCCATCAGGTGTTATGAGCCCGTCTTCCAGCGGATAGCGAAAATGCCATAAGCTACCAGGTTCATCCTCGTTGATAACCTCTAAATCGGAAAGCGCGGTGCCGAGCACTGGATCCCAGTTGACCAATCGCTTGCCCCGGTAAATAAGGCCCTGATCGTAGAGCTGAACGAAAACCGCCTTGACCGCACGTGAGAACCCCTCGTCCATCGTGAATCGTTCACGCGACCAGTCGACCGAAGATCCCATTCGCCGCATCTGCTCGGAAATCGTTCCGCCAGACTCTTCTCGCCAATTCCAAACTCGTTCGATGAAAGCTTCTCGCCCGATGTCTTCGAGAGTGAGCCCTTCAGTTGCCAACTGTTCGGTGACGATCATCTGGGTAGCAATCCCCGCATGGTCGGTGCCCGTTTGCCACAGCGTTTGCTTCCCTGACATCCGTTGATAACGGATCAACGCATCCATCAATGTGTGTTGAAACGCGTGTCCGAGATGCAGAGTCCCAGTGACATTGGGTGGTGGTATCGCGATGGAATAGGGTTCAGGTGCTGTTGTAGGAGCAAAGTAGCCGCTTTCCTCCCATTCCGCGTACAACGCCCGTTCGATCGCACCCGGATTGAAGTTGTCGTCGAGCTGGTTCAACTCGTAGACCCACTAATCTGGGTACTTTTTTTCGACACGGCGATTCGTCCCCGGCAATCGATTGGATCAGTCACTGTTCTTCCCAATTGTCGAGGTCGTGATGAAATAGAGGGTACCCTTTGTCACGGTAGTTACGGTACCGATCGCGTCCGATTGAACGCTCGGGCTCCAAGATGATTTCGGCAACGCGCTCAAATCGACCAAAGAAAGCGGGAATTTCACCACTTAGGTTAATAAGCACATGATCGTCGGCCGGGGTCGGCTCGTGGTGGCTAATGAGAACCGCTACGTCGGCGTTTTCCGTTCGTTCCGTTGTGACCGCGTGTGGGAGAAAATTATCCGGCGGATAGGACCACATAAGACCGTCTAGTTCTTCTGATTCGGTCGCATTAGCGGTTTGAACGTTGACACTTTTACCCGTGCATGCTGCGCGATGGGCTAACCGACAGGCGAACCGAAGTTTGGCTACGTAGTCAACGTCAGGGAGAAGATAGAAGTCGATGCGCGTCATGGAAGTTGGTTAATAAGGTACTGAAATAAAAGGGGTACGGGTCGCCCCGTCGACCCTTTGCGGGTCCCACTGCGGTAGGCCGTGCCGGCAATGTCGAGGTGAGCCCACTTAACGGACTCGGCAAATCGGGACAAAAAGCATGCCGCCGTGATCGATCCGGCTTCACGTCCGCCGATGTTCGACATGTCGGCAAATGGACTCGATAACTGTTGCTGATATTCGTCCCATAACGGCATCGGCCAGACCCGATCCTGGATGTATTGGCCGGCTACTTCCAGCGAATGAGTTAATGCATCGTCGTTGGAATAAAGTGCAGACGCATGACTGCCCAAAGCTACGACGCACGCGCCCGTCAAGGTTGCCACATCGATGATTACGGCCGGCTTCAAGGTTTTCGCGTACGAGATAGCGTCACAGAGAACGAGTCGACCTTCGGCGTCAGTATTAAGGATCTCTACCGTTTTTCCTGAATACGTGGTGACAATGTCACCCGGCCGCGACGCTTTTCCTGACGGCATGTTTTCAGCGGCTGCGACAATGCACATTATGTTAAGTGGAAGTTGTGCATCGATGGCGGCCCGCATTGCGCCGAGAACCGATGCCGCACCAGCCATATCGAATTTCATTTCATCCATCCCGGCGCCCGATTTGAGACTGATGCCACCGGAATCGAACGTAATGCCTTTACCAATGAATGCAATGGGTGCGTCGCCCCTACGGCCGCCGTTGTAACGGACAATGATCATTTTCCCCGGATTTTCGCTGCCGCGGGTGACGGACATAAATGCACCCATTCCCATGGTTTGCATTTGTTTTTCGTCAAGGACGCGAACGCTGGTTTTAGGCAACCGCCCGAATTTTCGACCCTCCCGCGCGAGGTAAACAGGATTGCAGATATTGGGAGGTTGATTGCCAAGATTTTTCGCGAGCTCTAAGCCAGCGTCGAGCGCCTGCGCGTGTCGAATAGCGCGGAGGGTATTAGTCCGCGCTCGACGATCGACGTGAATCGAGACACGACGAGGATGGGAAACCTTCTCTGGTTTCGACTTATGTTCGTCGAAGCGATAAAGAGCGCTCGACAGCGCGGAAAGTGCGTTACGCGTTTTCCAATAGACGTCGTGGTTCGCGACATCAATGTCGTTGAGATGCCATACGGCATCCGGAACTGGAATCTGAGCTAGTGCCTTTGCCGCAGCTTCAACGTTCTTTCGGAAGTTGCGTTCAGATTGTGTTTTCTCGTCGGCTCCCACGACCAGTACGTGCTCGATCTTATCGGGTAGGGCTAGTACGACCGTCTTGCCGTGCGCGCTATTCTCGGTTACCCGCTCTATATAGTCGCGATGCTTTGTTGATCGAAAGATCGTCCGAGCTCGCGCGGGGGTTACGATGAGGCAGCCTGTTTTGAATTCGCCCGCGTTCCCCACTTTCGTGGAATACTTCATAATCGTGCTCCGCCCTCAAATACAAAATTCTACCGGATTGACTGGATCCCAGGGAACGTCAACGCAAGGAGCGGTTGAATGATCGATGTTCCACGCCGACACAAAGCCGGGCTAAGCCCGAACCTCTTAACGTCCAAGGGATCAATTTAGCGATGGGTGTTTTATCTCGATACGTCACCCGAGAATTAGTTGCGGTTTTTCTTTTGGTTTTTGTACTTCTCGTTTGTGTAGGTTTAGGCGGCCGTTTTGTAAGTTTGTTGCAGGAAGCTGCGGGTGGGCGATATTCGACTGAAGCGCTTTGGTGGCTGATCGGCCTTCGGATACCTACGTTCGTGCAATTGATCGCTCCGTTTAGCATTTTTCTTGCGCTAGTCCTAACTTTTGGCCGGCTGCATGCGGATCAAGAGTTCGTGACGTTGACGTCGGGAGGAGTTGCACCCAGACGGGTAGTGGGTTGGCTACAGTGGGTCCTCATTCCGTTAGCGCTAATGGTCGGATTCTTCAGCATGCAGGTAACCCCTGGGGCGCTCAAATTGCTTTCTGAGATGGCATTGAATGAGAGTGCGGTCAGTGAGTTTGATGCGATTATTCCAGGCACCTTCCGGTCATTCTCGAAGGATGCGCGAGTTGCATACGTCGAGGAAGTCGATCGCGGCAAGCACGAAGTGTCTGGCGTTTTCATGAATGAAATACGAGGCGACACAGTCGTCAGCATCTGGGCGGATAAAGGACGATACTTTGTCGAGCCGGAAACGGGAAACCGGTACTTGATGCTTGAGAATGGTGTTCGGTACGAAGGATTTCCAACAAAACACGACTACCAGGTCATTCGATTCAAGAAATTGGCGCAACGAATTGAGCGTGGAGAAGTCGAACGGCTCGCCAATGATCCGCCGACGATTCCTACGAGCGAGTTGCGAATGACAATTAGCGCCGAAGCCGCCGAGTGGCACTGGCGAATTGCTTTGCCGATCTTGACTCTTATCGGGGCGATGTGTGGATTCGGGATCGCTCGGGTTCCGCCGCGCAGTGGGCGTTTTGGTCGAGTCATACCCGGACTTGGTCTGTTTGTTTTGTACTACGTTCTTCTGGTATTCGGTAGAAGTTTGATTGCGGAGACGGCGTCGCTACAGATCGTCGGGTTGTGGCCCGTGCACGTAGCGATGGCGCTGGCTGCCTGGGTGTTGATTCAAAAGAGCTATCGACCCACATGAGCTTGCCTCTGATAGATCGATACATAGCAACCAGCGTCTTTGTGGCGATTGCGGCCGTACTTTTATGCGCGTTGTCGTTGACGGGTGTTTTTGCGCTTATTGACGAGGCCGGTGGTATTGACCAGAACTACACGTTTACCGACGCTGCGCTATACGTTCTGTACAACCTTCCTAATCAAATTTACGAGTCGGTCCCCTTCGTCGTATTCATCGGTTCCTTGATTGGTCTTGGAACCTTGTCAACGCATTCTGAAATCACGGTTTTACGCTCTGCTGGAGTCTCGCTGGGACGCTTATTTATACCCGTTGCATTGCCTTCGGTACTCGTTCTTAGCTTGTCATTTCTGATTGGGGAATATGTTGCACCGTGGGGGGTCCAGGCAGCTGCTGAAATGAAAATTCAGCAACAGCAAATGTCAGAAGACATTCGGTTTACGAATCGATACTGGCTTCGCGAAGGAAACCAGTTCACCAGCATTGAAGGCGTGTCACGACGTGGTCACTTGCTCGGTATTTCGCAATGGGAAATTAATGGAAACAACGAGCTGCGGGTAGCTCGCCGCGCGCACAGTGCCGAGTACGACCCAGACTTGAATTTATGGAGGATGAAAATCGTCGGCGAAACACACTTTGGCAACGAGGACACGAGGGTCGAGTCGTATGACGAGGTCCCATGGAGAACGGGCATAGACGCACGTTTAGTTAGGGCCGGCGTAGCAGCTGAACCGAGAAAGCTGGGCGTTTCTGATCTTGCTTTTCAAATTGACTACCGGAAACGGGAAGGTCTCGACCCACGCCGTTATCAGCTCGTTTATTGGAGCAAAATATTACAACCCGTGTCGATTTTGGGACTAATCACGATCGCTCTAGGTTTCGTCGTCGGCCCGTTACGAGAAGTCGGCATGGGTGCCCGGTTTTCGGTCGGCGTTATCGTCGGCGTCGCGCTGAAATATGTCCAAGACCTGTTGCCACCGATGAGTATGGTGTTCGAGTTTCCGCCGTGGGTTGCCGTGTTAATCCCCGTCGTTATTGTATGGGGCGCCGGAATTTACTTGGTTCGGCGAGTGTCTTAAAACCGATCCTTGGCGAGCTTGATCGAGCTCAATCGGTATGGAAAAGCACATCCACCCCATGTATGTTCCGTGGTCCTTTGAGAATTGCAGTGGTTGGGATTGAGAGATGGTAGGTAGAGTAAACCGCAGCGGCTTGCAGGTGGCCGAAGTGCTCGACACGTTCATCAACGACGAGGCCCTACCGGGAAGCGGTGTTGCCCGGGATAACTTTTGGTCTGGAGTAGCTTCCCTCGTGAGCGATTTGACGCAGCGAAATCGGACTCTTTTGGAGCGACGCGACGAACTGCAATCGCAAATTGACCGTTGGCATCTCGATCGAAAGGGTCAACCTATTGATACAGGCGCTTATAAAGCTTTCTTGGTAGAAATCGGCTACCTCGTGGACGAGGGACCTGATTTTGAAATAGCAACTGCTGGCGTCGATCCAGAAATTGCAACGATTGCTGGACCCCAATTGGTTGTCCCGGTACTCAATGCGCGGTTTGCACTGAACGCAGCGAACGCGCGTTGGGGCAGCCTTTATGACGCTTTTTACGGCACCGACATCATTCCCGAAGGAGTGGGGACTGAGAAAGGAACAAGTTACAACCCTCAACGTGGCGACCTGGTGGTAGCGAGGGTTGCTGAAGAACTCGACAAAATCGTCCCATTAGACAGCGGCAGTCACGCTGATGCCACCAGTTACTCCGTTTCCCAGAATGGCGGTCGATACGAGTTAGGAGTTCAGACGACGGCGGGGACAACGGGGCTTGGTAACCCGGATCAGTTTGTCGGATTTCAAGGTAACGCTGACGGAGAGCCCGACTGTGTACTGCTGCGGCACAACGGTCTACATATCGAAATTCATATCGATCGTAATCACAATGTGGGGGAAGTCCACGCGGCTGGTGTGAAGGACGTTGTCCTCGAATCTGCGATCACTACCATTCAGGACTGTGAAGATTCTGTTTCAGCAGTCGACGCTGAAGACAAGACCGACGTGTACCGCAATTGGTTGGGACTTATGAACGCTAGCCTGGCCGAATCATTTGAAAAGGGTGGAGAAACGATTCATCGAGTCCTCGAAAGCGATCGTGAGTACACCGATTGTGAGGGCGGGGGCCTGACGTTAGCGGGGCGTAGCCTTATGTTGGTTCGTAACGTTGGCCATCTCATGACAACGGACGCTGTGTTACTCGAAAATGGTGATGAGATCTTTGAGGGGATTCTCGATGCGGTGGTGACCAGCCTTTGTGCCGTGCACGACATTCGCCGCAGTGAGGGTCAGATCCGCAATGCAAAGTTCGGCAGCATCTACATTGTTAAACCAAAGATGCATGGGCCCGAGGAGACAGCATTTACGTGTGAGCTTTTCGATCGGGTTGAAGACGTCCTAGGTCTTGAGCGAAATACGTTGAAAGTGGGTGTGATGGACGAGGAGAGGCGAACGAGTCTTAATTTACGCGAATGCGTACGAGCTGCGCGTGAGCGGATCGTGTTTATCAACACGGGGTTTCTTGATCGCACCGGAGATGAGATCCACACCAGCATGCAGGCGGGTGTGATGGTGCGAAAAGAACCCATGAAACAAGAAACATGGATCCTCGCGTACGAAGATGCCAACGTCGATGCCGGTCTTGCGACTGGGTTTCCGGGACGGGCGCAGATTGGTAAAGGTATGTGGCCGAAGCCCGATGAAATGAACGAGATGCTTGATGCAAAAATCGGGCACCCTACTGCGGGAGCAAACTGCGCGTGGGTGCCTTCGCCGACAGCTGCAACATTGCACGTCCTGCATTACCACCAGATAAGTGTGGCCTCCCGTCAGGAAGAGCTGCTAAGTCGCGAGCGAGCAAGTATCGACGATATTCTGACGATACCGTTGGGGGCGGGGGAGAATCTGTCAGAACATGAGGTCCAAAACGAGCTCGATAATAACGCGCAAGGCATTCTGGGCTACGTGGTTCGGTGGGTCGATCAAGGC
>DCBA01000023.1:14748-23100 GCA_002313255.1 Gammaproteobacteria bacterium UBA1119
TTGGTTGTTCTAAGGTTCCGGATATTAACAATGTGGGTCTCATGGAAGATCGCGCGACCTGTCGTATTTCAAGCCAACACATCACCAACTGGTTACACCACGGTATCGTATCTAGGGATCAGGTGGTGGAGACCATGGAAAGAATGGCCTCGGTCGTCGATGAACAAAATGTTGATGATGACGTCTATCGGAACATGGCCCCCGACTTTGAAAACAGTATTGCTTTCCAGGCTGCCTGCGATTTGGTGTTCGAAGGCCTTGTGCAACCAAACGGTTACACCGAACCGATTCTTCACGCTCGTCGACGCGAGGCTAAGGCCAAATACGGCGTTTAATTTTCTGATGATCATTTTCAGCGTGACGGCGTAATGGAACTTGGCGCATTTGATAGTTCCCGAGATCTGGACGCGGCCAAGCGCGTTTGGAAGGAGGTGGGCTGGGTCCGCTCGATCGGGGAAGCTGGCTGGCTCGCCGACTTTCTCGACGGCTCGGATTGCGTGGTGGCGCGCGTCGATGGAGAGGCAGAGTGCGTGGTGGTCTGCGCCAACGGCTCGATCAGGTACGAAGAATTTCCGGACAACGCAACCGATCTCTCGATGTGTGCGGTGACGGCCGTAACGACAAGCCACGTGGCGCGTCGTCTTGGCGCTGCGAGACGGTTGACGGCCCTTTCGCTGGCAGAGCAAGCGCAGTCGGGAGCGGAAGTCGCGCGACTCGGGATGTTTGACCAGGGTTTCTATGACACCGTTGGATTTGGCACCGGAAATTACGTCAATCGATTCATGTTTGACCCATCGCAGTTAAAGGTGACCCACCCATTCAGGGCGCCGAAAAGACTGACGAAAGACGATTGGAGCATGATGCGAAAGGCCATGATCGCTCGTAAACGTGGTCACGGATCGTGCGTTGTGTTGCCGGAAGGTTTTTCAAAGGGTGAAATTCAACACATGGAAAGTCCCTTCGGCCTTGGTTATTTTGACGGGTCGGGCGGGGAGTTAACCCATTTCATTTGGGGTGAAGCCGAAGCCGAAAACGGGCCTTATAGCGTCGAGTGGATCGCGTATCAGACCACCGACCAGTTGTTCGAACTGCTTGCGTTGATCCGATCGCTAGGAGACCAGGTGTATTCGGTACACATGCAAGAACCCGCGGAACTTCAATTCCAGGATTTGATCGACAAGCCATTTCGAAATGAGAGGAGTCGAAGGGGGTCGAAGTTTGAAACGTACCAATCGGTGTTCGCAACCGAGCAGCTGCGGATTCTCAACCTCCAATCTTGTATCGAGAAAACGCGATTACAGATTGAAGACATCCGATTCAATTTAGTTCTTGATGATCCGGTTTGCGGGTTCGTTGATGACGATCACAATTGGCAGGGTATCTCTGGCGATTACGTCGTGACGTTGGGCGAGAGTTCTTTTGCTGAATCAGGAAACAGCCCTAATCTTCCTACGCTTAGCGCGTCCGTCGGGGCATTCAGTCGCATGTGGTTCGGCATTCGAGATGCGTCGAGTCTGGCGCTGACCGATACACTCGACGCTCCCATTGATTTGCTCGAGGATCTTGATCGCGGGATTCGACTACCGACCGCGAACAGCGGCTGGGAATTCTAGGATTAATCGATGATTACGATTCTTGATGGAGGTATGGGGGCAGAACTGATTCGACGAGGTGCAGCCACGAGTGGCGGATTGTGGTCTGCACAAGCATTGCTCGATAACCCAGAGGCAGTGGTTGAGACCCACCACGACTTCATTCGTGCTGGCGCCCGGCTGATTATTACCAACAGTTATTCCAGTATCCCGAGTTATCTGGAGAAGGAAGGTCTAGAGGATAGGTACGAAGAACTCACGGCGCTTGCGGGACAACTCGCTCGGCGAGCGGCGGATGAGACAAAGGAAAATGTTCGAGTCGCGGGTTCGCTGCCACCGTTGTCTGAGAGCTATCGCCCGGACTTGGTTCCCGATCACGGCGTAGCTCGATCGATCTACGATGCCATGGCGTTGGCGCTGGAGCCGTATGTGGATCTCTTTATCTGCGAAACAATGTCCTCCATTGGTGAGTCGATGAATGCTTGTGAGGCAGCCAAAAAAGCGGCGCTTGCACGCAGTCTCCCGGTCTATGTTTCCTGGACACTGAACGAAAAACCGGGTGCCGGCCTGAGAAGTGGAGAAACTCTGAACGCCGCATATGAGGAATTATCTGCCGTAGGAGTTGACGGGTTTCTATGCAATTGCACCGCGCCGGAAGCAATCGAGGCCGCGGTTAAAGAACTGAGTGATTGGACCGATAAGCCGATCGGCGGATACCCAAATCGAGTTTCGGAGGTTCCACCGGGATGGACTCTGGACAACGCGCTGGAAACTGAGCGTCGCGTAGACATAACGCCTTCGGTATTTGTTGAATTCGCAAGTCGTTGTGTTGAGAAAGGAGCGACAATGTTCGGTGGATGTTGTGGGGTGGGGCCAGAATACATCGCCGCCTTGGCGGAAGCTTTTCCGGATTAGTTTTCATTGGAACTCGAACTCACTGGTCGGCGCGCGCTTATCACGGGCGCCTCCCGAGGGATCGGAGCAGCGATCTCTGTCTGCCTGGCACGTGAAGGTTGTGACGTCACCCTAGTTTCCCGAACGAGAGCTGATTTAGACGCGGTTGCGACCGAGATATCCGACATTTCGAACGTGGCGGTATCGATCGTTGACGCGGATCTTTCGGTAAGCGAAAACATTGACCGAGTATTGGTCGAAGCAGGACACGTTGACATCCTGATCAACAATGCCGGAGCGATTCCTTCGGGATCGATTGAGGACATTGATGAACCTTCCTGGAGAGAAGCATGGGATCTCAAAGTGTTTGGTTACATCAATCTGATGCGTCGTGTCTTCAAGACCATGGAAAATCAAGGTGGCGGAGTCATTGTCAACGTGATCGGCGTGGCCGGTGAACGCCCAAATAGTAATTATGTCGTTGGAGGCGCGGGTAACGCCGCGTTAATGGCAGTGACTCGTGCATTAGGGGCTAGAAGTATTGCAAAAGGCATCCGCGTCGTCGGCATCAATCCCGGTCTGATCGTAACGGATCGAATGGAGGCGTTACTGAGGTCCCAGGCGGAAAATCGATTCGGAGAAGGTGAGCGGTGGGGCGAGCTAATCGATCGACGGCTACCCCCGGGTAAACCAGAACATATTGCGGATATGGTGGCGTTTTTAGCATCAAACCGATCGGCCAATACCAGTGGAACCATTGTTACCGTCGATGGTGGTTCATCCGCGCGTTAGGGTTAGGGCATTATTTTCCTCCACCCCTCGCTGGATGATTGAATCATTATGTTAAATATTGGTGGCGCGAGTTGACTAAGTTCGGGGTTTCGGAATAATCCAGGATCTTCGTTGCCTGGGTGGCGAAATTGGTAGACGCGCCAGACTCAAAATCTGGTATGGGTAACCATGTGTGGGTTCGAGTCCCACCCCAGGCACCACTATTGCGTGGCTTGATGGACGAGGCTAAATTGCCAGATGCCCAGTGAAGACATGTAGAGACAGAAAACGAGTTCTTCAGTCAAAAATACGTATCAAAGCCTCTTTAAAGAGGTAATCGGTCGTTATAGCTCGGACGAAAACGCTACTGTTCTTAATATCGGTCTGAACCTTAAGACGCTGACCGTCCAGTCACTGAAGACAGAGATAAAAAAATATCGCGAGATCGCTGAGTCGTTGCTTGAAGGCTCAGGGGTAACACAAACCGAATGGCTTGAGGGATTTGGCCATGAAAGTTGGTCGGATGTTTGGACGGGCGCCAAGCTAACCCGAGAACTCACGGCTCTGGAGACGGCGCTAGCCAAAGGCGATACCAATAGTGCTGCCGCGTCGGGGATGAACGTCGGCACCTTGATTGAACGGAAGCTACTGCGCGATCTTGAATCGGAGATCTTGATCGGGCTCCGTCTACGGACGTCGGTTCGTGTGTTTGAAAGCAAGGGTCGAAGGCATTCCGCTGAAATTAAGGAACGTTGGCAACAGTTAGCGGATGCGATGTGGATCGTGAATCCTGAACTATCCAAGCGTTCAGTCGCGAACGTTATTAGTGCTCTACTCGCGGCCGATTCGATTCGCTATTCCGTGCACACGATTCGTCAGTCAATCGAGAAGAGAAAAAGCTGAGCGACGGGACAACATAGCAACGGCAATAAAGATCGTAATCAGTGTTCTAGCAACGCTCTTCACCATAGTTAGAGATTATCGGGACTAAACGACTTCTCCATTCTTATTCCATCAGCATTCATCCGTCATCCCTTGGCTCTGCAGAGTAATGCGGTTTTATAGGTACGTGTTTCCACACGCATGAGTTATCGAAGATGGGGTTTTTGGTCGACATAATGACGCAGGGCCTATTAGCAGGTGCCTTAGGCATATTGCTCTTGTCGATGCCTATTTTTCGCCGGCGTAAGAATCTCGACGAAAAGAGCGAGTATTGAGGTCGCGGATCAACCCACCCAACGAATCGATCTCGATTCGATTCGCGTTTACGACAAAAACCTAGGCGGCGCCTGGTCCGAGCGGCTGGCCATAGCTGAATTCGACGATGTTTCCATCCGGATCCGTAACCCCACAGTAGTAACCAACGGGGTAGGGCTCCTCGGCCGGTTCCCAAGCCAAGATGCCTTCAACCTTGGCCCGGGTGGCGATGGCATCGACCTTCGCGCGACTCTCAAGTGCAAATCCTAGATGGGATAAATCGCGTTCGGTCTGGTTTCTGCCGGGGCCGCCCGGTAGCAACACGAGGATGAAGTCGTTTTCTCGACCGTCTTCGGCTAGCCAAACGACTCGGTAACCATTGTTTGTGCGGTCGCGCGAGATCTGCATTTGGGCGTAGGACACGTAAAAGTCGATACATGCGTCGAGATCTCGGACGTGCAGTGCTAAATGCGTCAACGACGGCTTCATCGGTCGCGATGTCCTTACCTAATCATTGGTCATCCATCGTACGCTTAACTCCCCGTCGCGATCCGCGCTTGGATATAGGTCTTGATCTCATCGGCCGTAGTGCGAGTGGCATCGGTACCCACCGCGCCTTCAATTAAGGTCGCTCCATCGAAGCCAAAGAGATAACGCAGTAACAGCAGTCCGTCGGTTAACGCTTCGGTGGAGCCATTCCCATCGATATCCACATGGCCTTCATTGGTATCTAAGTACGAGGTGATAGTGTTGGCATCTGAGCGTGTTGCTGTTCCAGTCACGGCACCACTGGTAAGCGTTGTTCCCTCAAAGCCAAACAGGTGACGTAGTACCAGCAGTCCATCAGTTAACGCCGCAGTTTCCCCATCAATATCAATATCAAAGTCAAAGCAGCCATTGCAGTCATAACGATTTAGAGGATCGGTCCCATCAACCGCCTCTTGGTCGTCGGAAACGTCATCACCGTCGTCATCGGTATCGGCGTTGTTCCCAAGGCCGTCATCATCGGTATCGATTGTTTCCGTGGCGTCTAGCGGGAAGACGTCGGCGTTGTCCCCGACCCCGTCGGAATCAGCATCCACCTGCTCTGAGGCATCTAGGGGGAAGATGTCGCCCTTGTCGCCTACCCCGTCAGAATCAGTATCAGTGATCAGCGGATCGGTACCGAGAACACTCTCTTCTTGGTCGGTTAAGCCGTCGTCATCGTCATCGGTATCGGCGTTGTTGCCAACAGCATCACCATCAGTGTCTAGCGTCTCCGTCGCATCTAGGGGAAATGCATCTGGCCCGTCCAAAACCCCGTCGCCATCGGAATCGGCAACCAGTGGATCGGTGCCATCAGCTTCTTCTTGTATATCCGTGACAGCATCATTGTCGTCGTCAGCATCAGCGTTGTTACCCGTACCATCGCCATCGGTATCTATGGTTTCGGTTGCATCGTCAGGAAATGTGTCGAGAAGACCCGTTCCCAAAACGGAGACAACCCCAAGATCAAAGCTGATATCTGAGCTCGCGGTCTGATTCTGGTGGACCTCCACCGCGATCACATTCGTACCAGACGTCGTCGCGACCAGTTCCGCGTCAAAGCTGACATCGGAACTCGCGGCACTCACTTGATGCACTTCAACCGCCAACACATTTTCCGCAGTCGCTGTCCTTGATGCGATGAACTCAGGGTCAAAACTCACGTCCGAGCTGCTGGCGCTGCTTTGATGCACCGAAACCGCGATCACGTTCTCGCCGGCGACCAAACTGTCCAGTGCAACGTCGTACATAAAGTTCGTGCTTTCACTCATGGCATCGCCGGACGTCGTTTGAGACGTAATCGCACCGTCTGGCATATTGATCGAACGGGCGACCTCTGTGCCATTGAGATACACAACGCACCCATCGTCGCGTTGGACTTTCATGTTGAGCGCGGTGATATCGGAGATATCCGCCACCGTAAACTTATGCCGAAAGTAGTAGGCGACATGACCGCTCGTGATCAACGTGTTCTCGTCGCCCTCGGTGAAGCCCAACTCAGCGGCTCCAGTGGACCAACCGGAGTCGTCAAAATCGCTCGCGGTCCACGCCGTCCCTTGGTCCGTGCCGTCATCGAGATAGCTCCAAGTCGCGTTCCTCGCGATCAGCGATTCCGTCGTCGGCGTCGCATCGCCGGCCAACAAGAGGCTCTTGTCCACCGTAAAAACGTGGAAGATGTCGCCATCGTCCGATGCATTCTCTGCAAAATCCCCAGCCCCAATCGTGGCACCTGCCGCAAAACCGTCCCGGGCTATCTCGGTACCATTGAGATAGACAATGGCCCCATCGTCACGCTTGAGATTAAGTGTCAACGCCGAAACATCACCAAGGTCGGCGACCGAGAAGTCATGGCGGAAATAGTACGTCGTCGAGCCACTCTGGATCAGAGTTGCTTCATCCCCCTCGGTGAACCCAAGTTCCGCAGCACCCGTCGACCAACTTGAATCATCAAAGCTAGCCGCTTGCCATGCGGTTCCTTGGTCCGTGGCGTCGTCCAAATAACGCCATATCGAGCCTTTCGAAACAAGTACTCTGGACGGATCCGCAGACGATATCAGCGATCCCATCGCGATCGGCGTGTCCGTGTAGCCTACCGGATCAGCCCCATCACTGTCCGCCAATGACGCATACGAGATCGTGCCCGACGGCATTGCAGTTCTAGCGACCTCGGTCCCGTTTAGATACACCACGGCCCCGTCATCAACTTCGAGCGATAGCGTCATCGCCGAAAGATCGGACGCCGATAGATCTGTCGTGAATTCATGACGAAAGTAGTACGTGTTCGCGTCACTGTCAGAAATCAGTGTCGCCTCATCCCCCTCGTTAAAACCGAGTTCACCGGCTCCAGACGACCAACTTGAGTCGTCAAATCCAACCTGACGCCACGCGCTACCTTGATCGCTAGCGTCATCGAGATAGCTCCAGAGGGAACCTTTTACGACCAGATCAGCTTCGAGCGCATCAAAAGCCCCATCACCATCATCGTCAGCATCGCACGCATTGCCTAGTCCATCCGAATCGATATCTAGTTGGTCTGCGTTGGCTACTGAAGCGCAGTTATCAGAGTTGTCTTCGATACCGTCTCCATCCGTATCCGCTGCGTCGTTTTGCGCGCCCGCATCGATCCAGTCGCGAACGAGCTGGCGTAACGTCGTGCTCAACATAGGACTACCATTGGGCATCGTCGCTCCACTTTGGGCCGTGCCTTCGAGCTTCTGCATGAGGTAGCTATTGTCGGCATCGCCCGGTTCAACGAGGTCGAGTGAAGCTACCTCAGTGCTCGGTACGTTCACGGTATTACCGTACGCCGCGCCTGCACTCAAATTCAGCCCCTGTGAGGGAGAACTCCCGCTGTGACAACTGGTGCACGACGCGGTGAAGACTTGGCTTTGTACTTCAGATAGCGTGGCGGCATGGATTACACCTCCGCTCAAGAGAAAGAGGGCAAGGACGATAGTCTGTGTCGGTCGACCGATCATTTGTAACAGGCGGTTTAGGCTTACCATAGAACCTACGCGGAGCTTCGGAAGGCGTCAAAACCGAGGGTTCACTACCGCTGCAAAAACTCCATGATACCGCGCAAAGTGGAGCGACGATGCCCAATGGTAGTCCTATGTTGAGCACGACGTTACGCCAGCTCGTTCGCGACTGGATCGATGCGGGTGCGGCGAACAACTGACGGCGACAGGTTAGTATGGATCGGCCAGTCCAATAAAGGACGCGAACAGAGCGAGAAAAACATTGAAACTCGTTAAGATCATCTCGATCGTATTTATCGTCTACGTGGCGCTTGTTGCCACGTTTGAGTCGTTGCTTGGGTACTACCAGCCGAGCAGTCCAAGCTCGGTAATCATCATCACTTCCGACGACGACG
>DCBA01000023.1:23420-25881 GCA_002313255.1 Gammaproteobacteria bacterium UBA1119
CATCACTTCCGACGACGACGGGAAGAAGTATCGAAGGGTTCTTTCGCGTCTAGACAGTAATGGGCAACTGTACGTCGCAAGAAACCACTGGCCGCGAGCATGGCATCGACGGGCACTCAATAATCCAGAGGTCGAAGTCGTTGTGGATGGTACGGAGGCGAACTATGTCGCTGTACCAGTGTCTGAAGTCGAACACCAACAATTGAGTGAGGCACATCCACGTGGCCTCGTGTTTCAATTCATGACGGGATTCCCTCCGCGCTACTTTATTCGACTCGACGCCCGTTAGACCGGACGCCGAGACGAAGGGCGATCGACCTTAACCGACAAGGGAAAAACGGAATGGACCATCACGAGAGGACCTTTGCCGAAACTGTCGAGACTAAGAAGGATGTGGAAATTCCTTTTCGTACTTATTTTCCAAATGATTATTCGGAAGGCGGAGAGGAGCACCCTCTACTTCTCTTTCTTCATGGGGCGGGGGAAAGAGGATCCGATCTCAAGCGACTCGCAGCGACGGGGCTACCGAAGCATATTGAAGATGGTCTCGACATACCGTTTGTGACGGTCTGTCCGCAATGCCCAGAAAACGATTGGTGGGATCCGATAGCCTTGAAGGCCCTGTTTGAAAACGTTGTGACGACTTACAACGTGGATGAATCAAGGCTGTATTTGTCAGGCCTTAGTATGGGAGGTAGTGGCACATGGCAGTTGGCCAACATTCTGTACGAAAAGCTTGCTGCAATTGCGCCTGTATGTCCGCCATTCGGCTTTGTGAATCCCGCCAATTTCAAGGATTTACCGGTATGGTGTTTTCACGGTGCCATGGATTCGGTGATACCCGTGTCCGACTCCGTGAAAATGGTTCGGCTGCTTCGTTCGGGTGGTTGTAACGTGAAGTTCACCGTATACCCGGACGCGGATCACGATAGTTGGACTGACACCTATACCAACACCGCACTGTACGATTGGTTTTTGGAGCACACCAATAACGGCCAATAGAAAATAGTTCTGATTGCTGATGAACGACCAGAAAGCTTCCTATGTGCTTGATTGAACCAAATACCCTTTGGGGCGATAGAACGTGAGAATCGACGCGAGAAAATGGGCGGTCATCTCTTTGCTGGCGGTGGGTATTAGCTGGTTTAGCAATGCCGAAAACTTCGACTTGGATATTGATTCAGATGGGCAAACGGGCGCATTGACTGATGGGTTGTTGATCTTGCGTCATCTTTTTGGCTTTTCAGGGACTACCCTTACCGATGGTGCCGTCGCCCTTGGCGCGTCGCGTTCGTCGCCAGAAACCGTGCGCGAATTTTTGCTAACAAATGCGACTGAACTCGATGTTGACGGTGATAGCGAAACCGATGCGTTAACAGACGGCCTCCTGATCCTTAGATACTTGTTCGGATTCCGAGGCGACACGCTCATCTCGGCGGCATTGAGTGGATCGGCATCGCGTAGCGAGGCAAGCGACATCGAATCTTATCTCTCGAGTCGGATTGAGACGATTGCTTGCCCGATCGAAACGGAAGGGTTTCGGCTGAAGACCGGCAGTATCACTTGGACGGACTACGTCGACGGTAGTCCTAACGTGCATAAGTTATATCCGACGACTGCGGATGAAATTTTGACGGCCCATCTGATTGGTGGAGCTATCGATCTCAACAATCTGAATTTCCTTTTGTCGCCCGAAGACGATGGTGGCAAATCGCCGTCAATAAGTTTGGCGATTAACAGCATTCCCGCGGCTGGATCAACGGGTACTGCAGATATCAGTCTCAAACTGTACGACGGGACGGATGGCGTTCGTAGCCAAGGCGAACGCGTTGTCCAGACCTCGATAAACGTTGAATGGGAATCTTCGGGAACAGCAGTTCAATTCACGACACCGACACAGACCATTAACGTTACGCTGATCACGGCGGGAGGTACGGCGGTGGAAGGTGCCGAGAACGAGTTTAGCGGCGAACTCCTCACATTTCAGGGCAGCAGTGCAACCGAATCAACGCTTAATCTTCAGCTCGCGTCTTTCTTGACAGAAGGGGGAGCCAGCGCCGGAGTTGATCTGTCTGGCCATTTCATTGTTGGTGACTATTTTTTTCAAATCGAGTTTGATGGCATCGAGATAAAGGATGCGAATAGTGCGGGGGTCACGACTATTCAAGGTTCGTTTTCAACGGCCGTTGCACCGGGAATAGCCGCGTATGTCGATGATGTATCGGCGGGAGAGAGCGATGGAACGGCCACCGTTCCGGTGACTCTCAGCCGCGCGCCGAGCGATGACGTCTCAGTAGAATATCGGACCGAGGCAGTAACCGCGTTGGCGGGCACCGATTACGTCGAGACCTCCGGTACGCTAACCATTAATTCAGGGAATACTCAGGCCGATATTTCGGTCGGGCTCATTGCCGACGCCAACGACGAAAACCCGGAAACGCTAAATATACGGCTGAGCAAC
>DCBA01000023.1:26262-27876 GCA_002313255.1 Gammaproteobacteria bacterium UBA1119
AGTTTCGACTTGTCAGTGATAAAAGAGCTACCGGGCCTTGTTTGCTAACGGGTTCTTTCCGGGTAAGTCGGTAGATCTATGCTTGGAACAATCCGGTCAGTTCTTTATCGACCGTGATAGCACCCATCCCGCCGGGTCCTATCACCTTGTGGACCATGAGTTCGGCGAAAGCTGTTTGGTCCCGTTTCAATAATTGGTCGATGATGGGTCCCTTCATGAACTGTTTATAGGGCATGCTAGTGTCAACGAAGGGCATCAGGAAACTAGGGGTCATCGCTTCCAATATCGCAGCCCGACGTTGGTCGGTGCGGTTCACTCCGGCGCGGTGCCACGTTCTTGCGTCGTATAGGATGATGCTCCCGCTTGGTGCCTCAATGATGTCTGCTTCGGGTCCATCATATGGCAGTCCGTGAGCCGCGCGATGGCCTCGCTGAGCATATATTGAACCGGTCCCCCATTCTTCGGGCGGCCCTGAATTGAGGACGTGTGTACCGAGTTTGAAACAAGTCGCCCCGTTCTCGCGCGTAAATTCTGAGACGCATATGTTCCGCTGGACTCCCATGGATATGTGGCCAGACATGCCCTTTGGAATCCGCTGATCGTCACCTCGTTTTCCCGTTATTCCCCAGAGATAGGGGAAATCCGAATGCCAACCCTGGACATCTCGTTTACCGTCGTCGGGCGTAAGTACAGCGAGTCCAGGTGAGTGAGCTAGGCGGATCTCTTCGGTCGACAAGTATTGTCGAATCAACCATAACGATACGGGTTCCACCGATGCCCGCGCGACCGCATTGGTTTGGTTTAGTAACGGTGTTTCGGGATCGTAAACTCGGTCCGACCAGCGGCCGCAACAAGAAATTCTCTCAAGTTCATCGACAATGTTGGGACTTAGGACCGACGCCAAACAGACCCAACCGTTTTCTTTGAACGTGGCTAGATAATCGCTTGGCATCAATGCTGGTCCATGGTGCGCCGTGTACGTGGCTAGCTCTTCCGAGGGATTGCCATCGACACCAATCTTGGCGCCTTTATGCGAAAGGAGATGTCCGTTTTCGTTTCGGTCGATATCAAGATGTGTACCGGTAGCAGGGTGCCTGAACGTATCTGATGCCGATCGATTCCAGACAGCTTTGTCGTCGACGTAGTTGTAGAGCTGGAGCCGATCACCATCTTCGGACCCAAGGTAGTCGCCGTCTTCGTTTCGTAACAACGTGAAGTGTTGCTCGGGAGGTTCGATGCGGACGATCCGCTCGAGTCCTAGTTCGCTATGCTCCATTTTGGGATCGCGTTCTTGCAACTAAGAATAGAGACGTATGATATTCCATGGCTTTGTCGATTGCGTAAATTCGCCTCGCATAGATAGCGGAGGAACGAAATGGCGCGCTCCGGCCGTTGAAAACGATATGGATACCGACGGCCATCTTCTGGGCAGACATGCCCTCTATTCCGCCGCCGCCGATGTCTAAACCGGTCCGACGTTTAGCGGGGGCCGAAATGGGCGCCTACGCCTAGCGAGCTTTCTACGGCTCGAATTTTGGGACCGTCGTTCTCGCGTAGACGCAGTACTTCAATGGCGCCGTCAGCCGTCGCAACCACCACCCCGTCGCCCGTGGT
>DCBA01000105.1:0-949 GCA_002313255.1 Gammaproteobacteria bacterium UBA1119
TTTTTGTATGAAGAGGCGCTGCAACGTCAGTGGAGTTCTGCGACCGATGTTCCTTGGCACACCATTGAGCCGCTCCCTGACGATATCGAGCAAGCGCAGTGCCAGATGGCAACATTCCTGACGGAAGTTGAATTTGTTGCAGGCGACGTTCCGGCACGGTGGGTTGCACAAACCACACCGGATTTTTTCGAGGCACGGCAGCTACTGACTGCGCAAGTCATGGATGAGGCTCGCCACATGGATGTTTTTCGTAAGCGGGCGATGGCCAATGGCGGCGGATTGATGGCGGCAACAGGGGCGACCTCGGGGTTCGTCGGTAGCATTGATTTATCGCGAGATTTCACGGAGATGTCGGCGCGACTGCATATCTCTGGGGAGGGTGCGGTACTCACGATTTTCCGTATGGGCGAACTGATGGCGTATAACGACGCCGAAAAAGCGATGTACCGGCTGTGCGCTCAAGATGAGGCTCGCCACGTAGCGTACGGTGTCATGCATATGCGCTACATGGCCGAAACAGCTCCCGAACGTCACGAGGAAATCAATTGCTATTTGGATGAAGCGGAAGCGGGGATCCTCTCGGGATCCGCAAACCCAGCGGGACAGGCTCCGATCTTGTCTGAGCCGCTGGCTATTCTCTTGGGTGGTGGGATCGCCAAGTTCGATGAGGGATTCAAGAAACTGGTGGCGCTCCGGCGGCGCCAGATTCAAGAGTACAAAAAGCGGGTGGTTTCCGCCGGCTTCGGCGCTCGGTTTGAAAACGGACGTTCCCGGATAGACGAAATTCTTGAACAGGGTGCCGCTGCGTAATCTCGCTTCGCGCGAGAAACAAGGCTTACGTATCCTCAACGGAAGCATTTTGGGAGACCTCTAAATTGGTGAAGGCAGTAAAGGCCGCGGCGAAAGCGGTCAAATCTCCGCACGCTGAGACGGTTCGAAAAGCCGCGGC
>DCBA01000105.1:1326-5544 GCA_002313255.1 Gammaproteobacteria bacterium UBA1119
AGGCAATGGGGTGTGAGGGTCAAGCCAGGAAAGAAAGGTTTGACGTTGGGTAGTTTGAACGTCGGTATTTATGGCGAAATTCCGATGGATTGGCCAGATCAGACACGTAATCCGCGGGGTGCGATCGGCCGCAAAGGCATGCCGCCGGTCGGGTACATGCTTCGAAGCAAATCGGAAGTATGGGCTGACAGTGCAGCGGATCTTTACGAAGAGGCAATCCAGCGACGTTGGGTACCTGCAACGGACGTACCTTGGAACACCGTCAAGCCTCTACCTGACGATCTGGAACGCGCCGTATGTCAGGTCAATACGGAATTGTCGCAATACGCAAATGTCGAAATCGAAGTGATTTCGGCCTGGCAACACCAGATGGTGTATGGGTATCACGAGGTCAAACAGTATCTGGCGACAGCGGGGTTTGACGCAGCACGCCATTACGAGGTTTTTCGTAAGCGGGCACTGATCAATGGCGGCGGCTTAGGTCTCGAGGGACCCGGTCAAGTCAATCGTATGATTCTGGAAAGTCGCGGGGGTTGGACCGAAGCCGTTGTGTATCTGGTGTTGGTGCGCGGTTTGCTTACCCAGACTATTCTTCGGTATCTGGAGCGTTACGCTTCTAACGAGGCGGAGTCTTTCATCTACCGTAACGTTCTGCAGGACAAGGCTAGGCTGATGACATACGGTCTTGATCACCTGAAATTTGCGATTGCACATAACGAGGACCAACAACAGATCGTTGCAACCCTTCTGGCTATCGGCGATGGATTATTTATCCGTGATTTTAACGACCCCGTTCTTCGCGAAGCTTTGGCCATCATTTTTGGGGGCAGCATCGCTGGAGCTCGAGGAGCAGGGATGGACGTGTACCACGACATGATGCGTGCGTATATCCGCACCCATCTTGAGTATTGCCAGTGGTTGGATGTCCCACGCAGGGTCCCGGAACGACTCAAGCAATACGCTCCGCAGGATTAGGCATGGCCGCATTTCCTTCCGTCGAATGGTTTGACGATGTTCGCAATATTTTCAATAACGAAGAGTCTTTTCGGGGTGGTGGCGGCGGACAATGCAATTGTGTCGCGGGAATCAAAGTTGGTAATGAGATTTTTGTATTAACCTTTGAGGGGTTTGAATGCGCTGGTGCTCGAAGAGCTAGTCTGTGCGATCTGGATGAAGTGGATTTTTACTTGGATATGGAAATTCTCGAATGGCGGGCCATGATCGAAAATATCCGTCAGAACGGACACGCAGGTCTGGGATATACCCTCAACACGTTGGATTTGGATCGCGCCGATCGACTCGCGACGTCAGTGCACGGTGATCAGTATCGGGAAGATTTGTTTTTTCGTTACAACCAGACTTTGCAGTATTTTTTTGATGCGTCATCTCGGATCGCGACCGAATTTGCAAGGTAGGGGGACTATATGGCCGCGTTAGATTGGTTAGAGACCGCAAGCGATCGTCTAAATAATGACTCGGCGTATCGAGACCTCGGCAACGCCGATGTCGATATTGCATTTCGGGCCGGGAAAGTCATCAGACGCGTTCGGTTTGACGCATTCTCTGTAGGAGAAGTTGAGACGATCAATGAGGCCGCGCTTCGGGACGTGGAGCTTGTGATTGACATGCCGGCACGCGATTGGACCAATTACCTCAAACGGCGTAGCAAAGGAGATGGACCGTCGCTAAGTGGTCTCGATGTGGAGCGTGGTATTGTGAGCGCGCGTTCGCCGATCGAGCGGCTAAAGTTCGATCGATTTCAGCGTTCAATCCAAGCGTTAGTAGATGAAGGCGCACGCGTTGTTGCGTCATGAAGGGCAGCTTGCCTAACCAGGGCCCGTGCATGTAACGATGCCTGTCTACGAATATCGTTGCGATTCCTGTCGAGAAATTACGACTGTATTCGGTGCAGTTTCAGAAAAACCCGATCACGTCACGTGCGAGTCGTGCGGTGTCGTTAAAGCGCACCGCATTCTTTCTCGTCCTTCTGTTCGACTCTCGAACTTGTCGAAGCTTGAACGTTTGGACCCGAAATATGACAAGCAAATCGATCAAGCTATTGCCCGCAACCCCGCCGCTGATCCGGACCGCCTGATTAATCGGCGTGGTGATATTTCGAAAGGCCGTGATAACGATTGATCCGGGTGCTGCTAACGGGTGTCGTGCCAAAGTAAGAACTAAGGATTGGTGGGGGTGGCAGCCGCAGCGAGTCGTTTCTCTCCAACGATAGGGAGTTGCATGGGCTGGTTAGTTCAACATTGGGTTGCAGTCGTTTTGTTTGCGAGCTACACAACGCTGTTGATTTTTCACGCGCGTACCGGCTTGAAGGCGAGTGACACGATGGACGAGTACTTTGTCGGTGGTCGTCGGTTCGGCGGCGCCGTGATTGGTATTTCTTTTTTCGCGACGTTTGCGAGCACCAATAGTTACATTGGGCATGCCGGCAAAGGATATACCTACGGAGCGCCATGGCTCGTCTTTGCGGCGCTCATTGTTTTGGCGACATGGTTATCGTGGCGACTCGTTGGTCCGCGGCTGCGCTATTTTACGTCTGCTCTGGAATCGGTGACGGTCCCAGATTTCCTTGCGGTTCGCTTTGCCAGTCCACGTCTGCGAGCTCTCACCGGACTCGTGGTCGCCTTCTCGAGCCTTCTGTATCTGATCGCGATATTCAAGGGCGCGGGAAATCTTTTTCAAGTGTTTTTGGGTATCCCGTACACATCCGCGGTCGGGGTGACCTTGGTGATCGTAATGGCGTACACGTCGGTGGGGGGCTTCCATTCGGTGGTACGTACGGATGTGGTACAGGGAATCCTTATGGTAGTTGGATCCGTGCTGATATTTGGGTTTGTGACTCACGCTGCGGGCGGCATCGCCAGCGTCACCACCTTGTTCGATCGGCCCGATACCGAGCATCTATTCTCGCTCAATGCCGAGCTTCCGTTCGCGGTGCTTTTTGGTATTGCTATGGCCGGATCTCTGAAGCTATTAGTCGATCCCCGGCAACTATCGCGCTACTACGGATTAAAGGATGCTAGCGGATTACGCGCGGGTATCTGGATTGCAGTCGTCGGTATTTTACTCATTCAATTCTCGCTCTTTCCGGTCGGCTTGTACGCCCGGATGCTGTTGGAGGGCGTCAGTGATACGGATCTTGTTGTACCAATCCTGGTGAACGATGCGAATGTGTTTCCAACCTTCGTCGCAGATTTTCTTGTTGTGGCAATCACGGCGGCAGCGATGTCGTCGATGGATAGTGTTTTGCTTGTCGCGGGGTCCGTCCTTTCGCGTGATGTGGTGGGGTCGTTCCGGAAGGTGTCGGGATCAGAGGGCGTGCGTTGGTCCCGGTGGGGTATTGTTGGCGTTGCTTTAGCTGCAGCATTGATTGCGTTGAATCCACCGGGGGACATCGTCGAAATTACGATTTTTTCGGGTAGTTTGTACGCGGTTTGTTTTGTTCCTACCGTGATTCTCGGATTGCACTGGGACCGTGGTGATGGCGTGAGCGCAGTGACTTCTATCCTTGTCGGCATAACCGTGCTTGGTGTCTGGTTAGCCCTAGGTTTCGATAGTTTCATTCACGAAGTATTCCCAGCGTTGATCGCGTCAATTGGCAGCTACGTAGTGATGGCGCTTTCACGGCCACCAGTGGATGATCCTAAGATTCGAGAGATCTTTGCCGGTTTCTTAAGTGACGGGAGTTCAGACGGTGCCGCGACTTCGTAAATCGGCGTTTGCAGCCATCAATCCTGAGCCACGGAAGCGCTAAACCGTCCTTTTTAATACTGAGATCTCGGCGCCTATGTAGTATTGACCGATGACAAAATGATCAACCGGTCGCCCGAGTGTACGAGTTTTTCTTGGGTGACGAACGGGTTGCTGGAGGGTAGCAATGGCAGGTCCACTCGATGGGATTCGGATCGTTGACTTCACGACGATGATCGCAGGTCCATATGCCACCATGATTCTTGCCGATCAAGGTGCAGACGTTATTAAGATTGAGGCGCCAATGCGGAGCGATCATGTTCGGCGCGCCGGAGATGGCCAGCGTCACTTCTCCGCGGCGTTCTTGAACAACAATCGAAACAAGCGCTCGCTTTCCGTGGATGTGAAAGCCGAAGCTGGTCGCGAATTGATGTTGAAACTCACACAAGACGCCGATGTGTTTGTCCAAAACTTTCGTCCTGGCGTGATGGCCCGGCTCGGGATTGATGAGCC
>DCBA01000105.1:5941-9127 GCA_002313255.1 Gammaproteobacteria bacterium UBA1119
CGCATAAGCCCGTTTACGACCCGATCATTCAAGCCCTCTCAGGTCTCGCCAGTGTCCAGGCTGGATCAGATCAAGCGAGGCCTAGGCTTATCCGGACGATTTTACCCGATAAGTTGACGGGCATCACCGCAGCGCAAGCGGTTACGGCGGCGCTGGTTGCACGTGGCCGTAGTGGACAAGGACAACACGTACGACTGTCTATGCTTGATGCGGTCGTTGCGTTTATGTGGTCCTCGGATATGGGTGAACAAACGTTTGTAGGTAAAGAGGTTAGTTCTGCGAGGGCCGCGACCTTTATTGACTTGATCTACGAAACGAAGTCCGACTACATCAGTGTTTCGGTCATGAGCGACGAACAGTGGCGGGGTCTTTGCAATGCGGTTGGCCATCCAGAGTGGTTTGAAGATGACCGCTTTAAGACCGCGGCAGGTCGTGATCGCTATGCCAACGACCGTCTGGAATTAACGCAAGCGGCACTCCTTGAAAAAAACGCGTCCGAGTGGCTTGAAATTCTAGACGCCGCGGGCGTCGCGTGTGCGCCGGTGCTTAAACGGCATGAAATGATTCATCATCCGCAGGTCGAGGCGAGCGGAATCGTGGTGGAAACGGAACACCCTCATGCGGGTCGTTTGCGACAAGCGCGTAACGCTGCCCGTTTCGAAGCGACGCCGACCGAGATACGCCACGGGGCCCCACACCACGGGGAGCATACGCGGGCGATTATGAGTGAACTTGGATTTAGCGTCGCCGAAATCGATGGTTTGATCGCGGACGGTGTGATTGGCGACTTTCAGTTAGCGGCTGGATCGTCGACTTAGGATCCGGGTGGGCGTTTATCCCGCAGAACCGCATATAGGATTGTGGCAATCGCGATTACCCCCATCGAAGCCCATGCTTCTGCAGGGCGCAAGCTCATAATGTGAATCAGTGTCCAGCCCGTCAGCGTTAGAAATAACAATGGCGGCAACGGGTAAAAAGGGATTTGATAGTCGGGACCAGGGGCCCGTCTTTGCCACCGCAAGATGAAGACTCCCAATACCGTCACGAAACTATTTAGACCGAGGGCGAAGCCGGCGAATACCAGAATAAAGTCGAACGAAGCAGTCGCAATAAATAAGAGCGATAGTGAGGATTGGGTCAGCACGGCAATGAAAGGTACGCCAGCCTGGTTGGTTCTTGCGAAGGCGCGCAGCTTGGTGAAGTCCTGGCCCAGCACCAGGAGCACTCGAGGTCCGGCGAGCGTCAGAGCGCTCAGTGTTGAGATAAGGAGCACAGCCAACATGACGCCCATTAATGCAGCACCGTTGCGACCAAAAACGTAGTTCGCCGAGACGTAGCCGATTTCAACCCGACCGACCATAAGATCTATGGGCGTCGTCACTAGAAACGTGAAATTAAGGAGCAGGTAGAGGCACAACACGATCAGTGTTCCGTTGCCCATTACACGCGATAACATTTTCCCGGGTTCTTCAAATTCGTCCATCATGTAGGTGACGGTGTTCCATCCTGTATAGGCGTAGTACACGTATATGAGGGCGACGGCGAACGCGCCACTGGTTATCAGCGGCAGCCGATCCCAGGAGGGCGAGAAATCGATTGGCTGGACGACGGGTACGCAAAACCATGCAGCTGCGCAAAATGAAACGATCAACGCAAGCTTTACGAAAGTCGTTGATCTTTGGACGCGGGCACCGGCGCGGCGCGTCATCGTATGAATGCCGGTTAAGGCAAGAATCAAACCGACGGCCCATAGCGTTGGAGACTGGCTGGGGAAGGCGCTTGCTACATAGGTGCCGAAGGTTATTGCGACGAGCGCAGACGGTGCTGAAAATCCCATAATGGTTGAGATACAGCCGGAAACGAACCCGGCTGCGGGATGGTAAATCCGAGCTAGAAAGTTGTATTCGCCCCCCGAACGGGGCAGTACAGCACCCAGCTCAGCATAGCTGACGGCCCCGGCGAGGGCGACGATTCCACCGACGACCCAGAGTAGAAGTAATACGAAGCCGGACTGAATTTCCTCGAGCTGAAACCCGAGGCTAGTGAAGACTCCGGTTCCCACCATGCTGGCGATGACCAAAGTCATTGCGGTCCGACGACTGTAGTGAGTTTCGGTGTCCAAACTTTAGGTGCCTTGAGGTTGAGGCAACACGATCCTAACCTGAGCACGCTCTCCCGATAAACGCTAGGGCAGGTGAATTTCGCCGAGGATTCGCCGTCCGTCGGACCAAAAGGTGCTAGTTGCGTTAGTCGCGAGGACTCGACTGCAAGGCTATAAGATTTTCTGCTCGGGTAACTGCCCGAACGGACCTCCGCGGTCAATGCGTATTCGGCCAACGAGCTGCCGCGTCTTGCGGCTTATACTAGCGATCACTCGTGCCGATGGGACATGTCGATGCATTACGAAACGCTGGAAGCTCGGTTTAGCAAGATCAACGATCTAAACCACGCGCTCGCGATGTTGTCTTGGGATGATGCTGCGGTCATGCCGCCCGGAGGTGGGGTCGCGCGAGCGGAGGCATTGGCAACACTAAACGGCATACTACACGGTGAACTTTCCGCGCCGGAGATAGCCGATCTCATCCACGCAACCGCTGACGAATCGCTCGATGCGTGGCAACGGGCAAATGTACTCGAGATGGAGCGATCTTTTGACGCAGCCATGGCAGTGCCAGCGGATCTCGTAACAGCGTACTCAAAAGCAACGTCAATTTGTGAGCAACGCTGGCGGCAGCTCCGTGCAGCAAATGATTTCAACGGCATACTTCCTTTATTACGCGAGGTCGTGAATCTAACGAGACATCGGGCACGGTGTCTTGCTGAAGCGAAGGGCTTGGGGCTCTACGACGCTCTTATGGACATATACGAACCCGGATTACGGCAAACCGATGTTGATCCACTGTTCAGCGTCTTATTGGATTTTCTGCCGGGTTGTATCGATTCTATTCTAGCTAGACAAGAACCCGCGATTCCGATTGAAGGTCCGTTCGCCGAAGACCGCCAGGCGAATCTCGGACGGGTGATGATGATGCGGTTAGGCTTCGATTTCGAGCACGGTCGACTCGACGTCAGCCATCACCCATTCTGTGGAGGCGTGCCAGACGATACGCGTATCACCACGCGCTATAACGAAAACAATTTTCTCGAGTCGCTGTTTGGCGTATTACACGAAACCGGTCATGCTCT
>DCBA01000005.1:0-7707 GCA_002313255.1 Gammaproteobacteria bacterium UBA1119
AAAGCTCCCGGCATGGGGCGTTTCTCCTCTTTTAGGCGACGATGCCGGATTGGCGTAGTGCAGTAATTTCTTTTGTCTCGAGACCGAGCTCTTCGGCGAGGACGTCGTCGGTGTGCTCGCCTAGCAACGGCGCGCGTTCGATCTCCACTTCGGATTCAGAGAGTCGTGGTGCAAAACCGAGCAAAGGCACTTCCCCGTGACCGGGGTGATCGATGTGGTGAATGAATCCGCGCTCGACGAGATGAGGATCGCTATGCAATTCTTCTGTATCCAAGCATGCTGAGCAAGGTACGCCGGCATCACCGAGAATTTGCATCACATCGTGCTTGGTGCGTTCGCTCGTCCACGCAGTGAAGATGTCGTGCAATGCATCAGCATTTTCGCGCCGCTCTTCCAAGCCCGCGAAGCGTTCGTCGACGATAAGGTCTGAACGGTCGATCGCAACGCAAAGTTCGTCCCATTGCCCGGCGGTAATCGGCATGATGTAGACCCAGTCGTTCGGACCAAAAGGTTTGCACGGGTAGATGTTGACGGGTGGTAGTCCCTGAACGTTGCCATTACGGCGCGTCGCTTGGGAGCCCCACTTGGACCCGGTCGCGATGCGCGTACGCATGTAGTAGGTCATTGCCTCCTGCATCGAGATTTCTATTTCTTGTCCATTCCCCGAGCGGAGTTTTTGTATATAAGCGGCCAGAATAGCCATGCCGAGCTGGACCCCGGTCCCAGAATCGCCCGTTGTCGGGCCCGGTACCAGCGGCGCGCCGTTCGCTTCACCGGTAACCGAGAACGCACCGGCCGCCGCCTGCGCGATCATGTCGTAGCTCTTATAGTGCGAGTAGGGTCCTGACGTTCCGAATCCCTTGAGTCGAGCGTAAATAAGCGATGGGTGTACCGCTTTGAGCGTTTCGTAATCGACCTTGAGACGTTCTGCAACCCCGGGTCCATAGTTTTCGACGAACACGTCGAAGCGCGGAACTAATTGAAGCAGTAGATCGTGGCCTTCCGTTGAAGCGAGATTGAGTGCCATGCTCCGCTTGTTGGCATTCCAATTACAGAAATACGCGGAATAGTCTCGGTTCGGGCTTAAGCCGACCGCCCGGCCCGGATCACCGTCGCCTGGCGGTTCAATCTTGACGACCTCGGCACCGAGCCACGCCAGCGCTTGGGTGCACGACGTTCCGGCCTCGTACTGCGTCATGTCGAGAATGCGCATTCCTTCTAGAGCAGGCATCCAATTCCCTCGAGTTTTCCCAGAAAGACGCCTTAGTGAACACCCTGACGGTCGCGTGATCAACGACTGTCGCGGCATGAAGTCTTACAGAAGACTAATTCGGGTTCGTTTAAGCGATGTCGTTATTGACCCTTGAAGACTGGGCGTCTTTTTTCTCGAAAGGCGACCCGTCCTTCCGCTCCGTCCTCGGAGTCGCGGACGGAAAGTAACGACGTACGTGCCAGGGCTCCTGCTTCTGCTGGACTCTTGTTAAGGGTTTCTAACGAAAAGTTCTTTAACGTTTCGACAACCAGCGGTGCTGAGTCGACCAGAATGTTGGCGAGCTCGTTCGCTACCTCGAGTTCAGTCCCCGGCGGGACGACTCGGTTGACCATGCCCATTTCTTGTGCACGCTCTGCCGTCACGTCTTGCCCGAGCAACATGAATTCCATTGCGAATTTGTGCGGTATGCGAGCGACGGCACTTGCGATTAATCCGCCAGTAAAACCGACTTGCGCTTCGGGGTACTTAAAGACGGTCGTTTCCGACGCGACAACCAGATCGCACATCTGGACGATGACGTATGCACCGCCGATGCACCACCCGTGCACGGCAGCGATCACAGGTTTATCTAAGGCGACGCCAATGCTCGGGACGCCACGCCACAGTTCGCCAGGTGGATCTTTGATATCCGCACCGACGGAAAAGGCGCGATCACCCGCTGCATGCAGAATGGCGACGCGGTCGTCCGAATCGGCGAACCGTTGCCAAGATGCTTCCAATCCGTCGACGACCGCAGAATCCAACGCGTTCATACGATCGGTCCGATCGATCGTAACCGTTGCGATTCGGTTAGCGGACTCGTAATTGACGCTCACGACTCGTCAAGCCAGGCGTTAAAGGTTGCTGGGCGTTTCTCGTGGAAGGCGGTGACTCCTTCTCGAGAGTCCGGATGATGGTCCGAGATCGCGGTCTTTGCCGCAATTTCGTCAAGGGACTGTTCCCAGGACATTTCGGCCGCGTTGTAGATCGATCGCTTGAGCAACCGCATCGATACCTGGGGCCCGTTGGCGAGTTCGGTTGCGAGTTCGATGGTCTTCTGTTCGAGTTCGCTTGCCTCAACGACTTCGTGCACGAGTCCGAGCTCAAGGGCTTCTTCGGCCTCGACGATTTTTTTCCGCATGATGAAATCCATTGTCCGGGCCACACCCATGTGTTGGACGAGCAAGTACTGACCGCCCTCATCTGGCAGCAGTCCGAAACGAAGCGTTGCGCTGCCCATCCGCACACCCCGCGTCGCGATACGAAAATCGCACGCCAACGCCAGCGAGAACCCGGTTTGAATGGCGACACCGTTGATGGACGCGATGGTCAATTTATCGAGCTCGCGAATGGCGGTATTCACGCGCTGCGAAATGGTACGAAGACCGTTGTATGTCCCGAGGTGATTGTCGTGCCCGTGACCAATGGGCCGCATGAGAGGCTCGCCAGCGACTTTGGCATTTTGATACCCCTTCAGATCGTCGCCTGCACAAAAAGCCCGTCCGCTGCCGGTGAACACGACGACCCGCACAGCGTTGTCCATTTGGGCTTGGGTAATCACCTCCACCAAATCTCGCTTGATGGAAGCCGTCATGCCGTTGAGCCGTTCAGGGGTATTGAATTGAATCCAGGCAATCCCCGGATCCTTAAAAGACACCCCGAAGCCCTGAAAATCTCCAGTATCCATATATCCCTCCTATGATCGTGATTTCGTTATCGTAAACCAGTCGTAGCCTCTGGGTACGCGCGAGCCCAGCGTGGGTTAACGCTTTAACCCATGACCTGTGCCCAGGTCTCGAGATTTTGCACGCTGAGATAGCTGTTTCGGGCTTTAGTTTCCCCCATGGTGGCGTTGGGTACCTGGCTGTAGTTGTGTCCCGGTAGCAACAGGGTATCGTCAGGCAGCGATTTGAGTTTCTGCAGGCTGTGATACATGTCCTCAGAATTAGACCCAGGTAGATCAACGCGACCACATCCATCGATAAATAACGTATCGCCGGAGACAAGTGTGTTACGAACTCGAAAACACTGGGAGCCAGGCGTGTGGCCTGGTGTGTGTAAGAATTCAATTTGAACATTGCCGACGTCGAGGGTATCGCCCGAGTCCACCTTGACGAGATCGGAATCGGATAATGCGGTGACTTTTTTCATGCCGTCGGCTTCGTGTTTGTGCGCGTAGACTTTGACGGGTTTGTGTTCCATCAGCTCGGCTACACCGACGATGCTATGTCCGCCCATCCCTCCGCCCACGTGGTCGGGGTGGTAGTGAGTGGCAAGCGCGGCGGTGAGCGTGTAGTCCCGTTCTTCCAGATGTTTGATCAGGCCTTCGATATCCCAAGCTGGATCGACGATGGCGACTTCGCGGGTCGATCGTGAGCCGACGATATAAGTGAAATTAGCCATCGATCCGATCTCGATTTGCTCGATGATCAGTTCGCTCTCTTCGTTATCGGCTTCGGCCATGATTCCTCCGCCAGTTCATGAGTTTAAACCCCGTGCAATCGTTCCATTATAGTGTCTCATTGAAATACAAGAGTCGAAGCCCAGATAGGAGAATCGGTGAAGATCGGCATCCAACAAAACGCAGAGCCGAACGGGCGTTGATTCGATGTACTACACGTTCACCTCGAGCCCAATCGGACAATTGTTATTGGCGGGTTCGGCAGATGCACTGCGGGTCGTTGGATTTGCACACGGTAAAAAGGCACGGCGTGCAGAAACCGGCTGGGAACGATACGACGAACCGTTCAAGAAAACGGCGCGGCAATTGAACGAGTATTTTTCCGGTGATCGGCAGGAGTTTGAACTCGATCTCGCGCCGGATGGGACGACTTTCCAGGTGGAGGTGCTTGAAGCCCTACGTGGCATTCCTTATGGGGAAACGTGCACGTATGGCGATATTGCGGCCGCTGTGGGTCGACCCACAGCGGTTCGTGCCGTGGGTAATGCCAATGGACGAAACCCATTGCCGATAATCATTCCTTGCCACCGAGTCATTGGCAGTGACGGGGGCTTGACGGGTTTTGGAGGCGGTATAGAGGCTAAACGCTATCTGTTAGAGCTCGAGCAGCGGCATTGTGTGCCGTTCGCTTAATGCGAATTTGCTGCTGCACAAAGTACTATGGTGTGGTCAACGAAATCGCGCTTGGAACGTCGAGTTCCAGGGGCGATGTCTCCACAGAGCTTTGTCGTTTTGATGGGAGAGTCTAATGGAAGTTTCGAACGTGTTCGGCAGTCACGAACTTATGCGCTTCAATTACGCGGAAGCGTTAGCGAAAGGACTAACACAGGAAGCCGAATTCGACGCGGATGTGCTCGGAGCGATCGATCGTCATGGCTTTGTGGTCATCGAGGATGCCCTACCGGCATCGACGTGCGAACTGCTTCTTCAGGAAATGCGGCCATACATCGACGCGACTCCACACGGTCTCCATGGGTTAGGTGGAACGCGCCGCGTGGGCGCGTTGGTTGCTCGTTCTTCAGCAAGCCATCAAATGATTTCGCATCCGGGGATATTGCGTCTCGTCGATTCGATTCTCGCGGAGCAGCAGCTAAACGGTGACGCAGTCAAGATTGGTGGGAAGGAGGGAAAGGGTCGAAAAGATTTTCGTTACCCGTGGCAACTACATTTGACACAAATCATTGACGTGGGTCCGGGTGGAGGAACAGAAGAAATGCCGCATGGTCTTCGTCTTCACCGCGCGAACGGCATGTGGTTGCATGACTTTCAAGCAGCTGGTCTCGATTTACAGGTCGAGGTTATGTGGGCGCTTTCGGATTTCACGGAAGCCAATGGAGCAACTCATGTAGTTTTGGGTAGCCATCGAGATGAGCCTCGGGGTGGGGATCGGGGGTATAGGCAACCGACAATCCAGGCAGTGATGCCCCGGGGCAGTGCCTTGGTTTGGACGGGTTGGTCAATCCACGGTGCTGGGGTCAATACCACGACCGATCGACGGCTAGGGATGAACATTAACTTTGCGCTCGGATTCTTGGCCCAAGAAGAAAACCAGTTGCTGGCTTGTCCACCCCATCTGGCGAGGAAACTCCCAAAAGACATGCAACGCCTCATTGGCTATCGCCAACCCGCCGGCGCTCTGAACTATGTTGCCGAATGCCAATCGCCGGGCGATTCCGTTCTGAGGGAGGATTTCGACGTCCTCGTGCCCGGTGCCCATGGGCACCAGATGAACCCGGCAATGGACGGACCGACTTTCGCGCCCGTTTCTAAGGACGAATTCGATGCAAAATTGGTGGAACTAGCCGAAAAAAAAATGAAGGCCATCGAATCGGACGATCTTGAACTTGCGCTGCACTATAAGAATGCAATGAGCGTTTTGAAACGATCGGACCGTATTTAATTAAAGGCGCAGCCTTGTTGCCCTTAAGTGGCGCCGAAAGCCGTGCATTAGCCGCCGTTGAAGGGCCGATTCCATACGCCTGGCCGTCGTTCGGGACGGCCTTCGCGAGGGCGTTGCGGGCGTCGTCGATCACTGTCAAATAGGGGGCCCAGGCGGTCCGGACCTAGTTCGCGTGGCCTTCCTTGATCTGGACGTGTGCGAGGTCGTCGGAGGGCATTCCGGACCGCAGACCGCTCATCAGGGTTCATTTGCTCAAATAATTGAACGAGTAAACGGTGGCTGTTTTCTTGATTTTCATCGAAGCGACGACGAAAGTTCTCTAGCGCTTGGGCGAGTCTCTCGGCGTCGAAAGGCTCTGTCGCCATAATGCGCTCAATGTCGATTTGCACGTTTTGAAGTGCTCGATGCCGCGACGCGATTTCACGGCGGCTCACATCGACATCCTGGAGCAATGCACGACGACGATCCCCAGGTAAGCCCTGCAGCATGCGTGGCAAACCCATGGTGGGATCGATACTAACGTTCGTTCGGCCCGGCAGGGGCTGCTGACCGATGTAAAAGCCGACCAGTAGTAAATTCAGTCCGACCGAAATCGCGACGATGGCGATTAGCCACTTCCGTTCAATCATCGGTGGCAGTGCTTTCGTTCAGTTCGACAAAATTTTCGAGATCCGTGAAGGCGAGAAACATTGATGCGTCAGTTGAATCGCCGTCTAACTCCGACGTCATGTCGCCGATTACAAAGCCGAGCACCAAGGGCAGAATGGCCAATAGCGCAGGACGCCACATACTTTGCGTGATCCACGACCACCATGCGGGAGATTCGTTGGTGGCAATGCGTTCCAAAATCCGGGCACGCAATCGGAACGCGACGGGAACATGCGTTGAATCCGCCAACATCGCGTCGAAGGCAATGGATTTGGCGAGCAATCGGCGACCTTCGTCGGATACTTGAGCGTATCGAACTGCTTCGTTTCGTAACGAACTTGGCCACGCAACACTGTCGGTACCGTAGCAGTCCAGCAGGTCAGCGAATTCATCTGCGGTCACGTACAAATCTCCCTTTGATACGCTGACAGCTCGCGTTTTAACGTACGACGCGCTCGCGCCACAAGAGATTCCAGAGCGTCGACCGACACCGAAAGAACTTCGGCAGCGTCCTTGTTGGACCAACCGTGCAGCTGGCATAACACCAAGGCTGTCCGCTGTCGCTCGGGCAGGTTGGCAATTGCGTTATGCACGGCGCGACGGCGATCGTCGTCTGGAACATCGTCGGTTACCGCGACGGTGTCAGGGTCAATTTCTGCATAATCGTCGGGACCACGGCGCCGGAACGTGTCCACGCACACGTTATGGGCGATCCGATGGAGCCAAGTGGTGAGCTGAACTTGTCCCGATTTCCAGGTCGCGGCCCGGGACCAGAGTCGCAAAAAAGTTTCTTGCGTCAAATCGTCGGCATCGTTGTGGTGTTGACACATCCGATAGATGTACGCATAGATGGAGCCCATGTGGCGATCCAGAAGACGCGCGTACGCGTCCTGATCACGCGATTTCACCAGTTCCATAAGTGCTTCATCTGAGTCCGCCTCGGACACCATTAACGCATCGAAACCTATGAGCGAGGGTTACCTGGGTCCCTCGTCTCGTCGGCCTTTGGACATCTCTTCACGGGTGATTTGCCCATCGCCGTCGGTATCCATCTTCTCAAGCATCGGGAACCGACTAGGGAATTCCTCCCGATCAACTTGACCGTCTTTGTTCTTATCCATCGCGTCAAATCTTGCCTTCACGCCACGAGATCTCATCGACGCCCGGACAGCCTTTCCACGTCCGAGAAATTCATCGATAGACAGTTCCCCGCTCTTGTCGATATCGGCTAACCCAAAAAGCCGGCGTTCTCTCATTTCCCGGTTGCGCTCGTCGCCAGGTCGGTACTCTTGCTGATTGCCTGGATTAGGTCGTCCGCGCGGCGCCATGTCTGAACCGCGGTGCCGAGGTTTCATGCGCGGCCCATGGACGCCGGAGCGCATCCGCTTGTTCTTAGGACCCGGACGCATTCTGCGCTCGTCGCCAGGTCGGTACTCCTGTTCGTGT
>DCBA01000005.1:8036-16843 GCA_002313255.1 Gammaproteobacteria bacterium UBA1119
GGTCGGTACTCCTGTTCGTGTCGATTTGCTGCCGTGGCTGAAAATTCTGAGAGACTCACACGGCCATCACCATCGCGGTCCATCTTCGAAAAAGCGGTCTGCTCTTGTTCCTTCGCTTCTTGAAGATCAATGGAGAAATCGCGTTCGCTTCGGTGCTGATCGCTGTAGACAGCATTCCCGGTAAATGCGATCGCTATGAGAAATAATTGCCACTTCATATTCTTGACTCCAGGTAATATTTACCGTTGACCATTGTACGCATTAGAAGAGTTTTTCCGTCGGTCTGCTACTGAGGGATAGTTAATCGCAACGATGGTATATCGGGTGGTTTGGCCATCGAGGCTCAAGGAAATTAAATCGCCTTTCCGTTTGCCGAGTAACTGCTGAGCCAATGGCGAGTCCACGCTGATGTAATGGTCCTCTCGATCAAATTCGTCGGCACCGACAATCCGGTAGCGTAATGCTTGGCCGTCCTCGCGTTCTAAATCGATTGTTGCGCCGAAGAATATCCGGTTCGTGTCGTCCGGTAATCGGTCGACTACCTGGACCTCATCCAAGCGCTTGGAGAGATAACGAACTCGGCGGTCGATTTCACCTAGTCGACGTTTGCCGTAGATGTAATCAGCGTTTTCGGAACGATCGCCGAGGGCTGCGGCCTCGGCCACTTGGCGGGTCACGTCGGGACGTTCCACTTTCCATAAAACGCGCAATTCTTGTTGTAGTTGTTCAAATCCAGTAGGGGTAACGTACGGGGCCGATTTTGGAGTAGGCGGACGGTAGCGGGTCATGAGAAATCGCTGATGTCACGGATTAGATGGGATCCGCTGGATTGTACGCGTAACGGCCACGGGGAGCTTTTGTCCCGCACGCTATATGATCCATTGGTAAAAGTTCGGGAACATGTGACAAAACATTCATGCTAGAGCCAATTCATAAAGCGGCGGGCGCGTTGGGCGCATTCGCTGATGTCGATCTTGCTGCCCGGCTTAACGACAACGCCTTTATTCAAGAGCTCGAAACAGCGCTTTACGAACATGAGGTTCTCTTCTTTCGTCGCCAACGACTCACGCCACCCGAGTTCGCCAAGCTAGCCAGTGGCCTGGGATCGATTGAGACACACCCAGCGTACATCACGTTATCCGATTGCCCCGATGTCCAGATTCTTGAAAGTACGCCCGAGAATCCGAGCAAGATCGAAGTGTGGCATTCGGACATGACCTTCCGTCAGCAACCGCCTTCGATCACGCTTTTGTATGGGAAGACGATCCCGGCGTATGGTGGCGATACACTCTGGACCAGCGCCGCGATGGCGTACCAAACGCTCTCCAAACCGATGCAACGCTTATTGGACGGCTTGGAGGCGGAACACGACTTTGCCTACGGTTTCCGTGAGAGTTTGGAGGAGCCAGGTGGTCTCGATCGATTGGGCGAAGCCGTCAAGGACAACCCAGCCGTCACTCATCCCGTGATACGAACTCACCCTCGATCTGGCAAGAAAGCCTTGTACGTCAATCCGTTGTTCACAAAGTGTTTAAAGGGATTGAGCAGACCTGAAAGCGATGCGCTATTGCGGCTTCTATTCGATCATCTCACCGCGATTGAACACACCGTAAGACTCAACTGGGAACCAGACACCATCGCGATTTGGGATAACCGCACAACGCAGCATCGGCCGGTAAACGACTTCCTACCACAATCACGCGTCATGCATCGCGTCACGGTTGCAGGCGAAGTACCGGAGTAGGAGGTGCGAGCAAGTGAGATTTTCCGTTTCGATCAATGTAGTTCGAGTTGTCGATAACGTTGGTCGTTGATTCCATTGACCGTCACTTGGACGGGGGTAACTCGATAGAGTCAGCGGCCGTCATTCCGGGCATCTTTATCGCCTGGTGCGTCAACATGGGCCTGGTCAACCCAGCGGAGTTCGTGGACGTTGAACGCGCCGTGGTGCGACTGAAGTATCGGGAAATCACGGGGGGCGAGTTTCTCGTTGCGGCGCTCGGTGGCGAGCTTCGCGAGGAGCACTTGTCAAATAACGGCGTTATGTTTGCCAGGCGTTGGTATGCGCCGTTCTTAGAAGAAGCGAGCGTTCGGCTTGGCGAAATGCCTGAACCCCAGTGGTCGACGTACGAGCAGATGTCGCCTTGGCTTACGGAGAGGCTACTGGGTCGAAAGTCGGGTCGAAAGAAGTGGTGGCGATTTTGGAGTTAACGCCAGAGATTCGCGCCGTGCGGAATAAGTGGCACTATCGTGGTGAACGTCGGCCCGATTTCGCTATACAACCCGCTGCAGATCAAGAATCCGTTTGGGACTATCCACGGCCACCGGAGATCGTGCCAGATACCCGATGGGTACGCGTTTCCTACGGCGGTCGTCAGGTTGCGAGCAGTGTATCCACAACGAGAGTGTTAGAAACGGCGGGGGCCCCTACGTTTTACTTCCCGTGTAGTGATGTCGCGACGGATCGTCTCGTATTGAGCGACCATACATCCGTATGTGAATGGAAGGGGTTGGCGGTAAGAGTTGATCTGATCGATGGTCCGAAAGATGTTGGCTGGCAGTACGTTGACACGTTTCCCGAGTTCACGGACATCCGTGGGTTGTATGCGTTTCACCCGGAAAAACTTGAGTGTCGAATCGACGATGAAAGCGTTTTGCCCCAGGCGGGCGGATACTACGGAGGATGGATCACGTCCGAGGTGGTGGGCCCATTCAAAGGTGACCCTGGAACGAACGACTTATAAACAATAATGTTTGCGCGACCGAGAGACGTTTCGATATTTCGGCCTTACCCGGAAGAAATGACGAATGACCGCCTCGAATGCGTGCTCACGGCGCCAGACCTCGACCTCGTCAGAGTCGCTAAATGGGAAGGCGAGGTTGTCGCGCGATACCAGCTGCAGCAAAAGACGCGGACTGAATTTGTGTTGAAATCGATCCGCGTGGAGTCGGGGTATCGCAGTCGAGGCCTTGGTAGCTGGATGCTTGGTCATGCGATCGGTTTAGCAGAGGCCCGAGGCGGACGTTCGATCGAGGTCGCTTTCAATCGCGGACGTCGATTTTTTGAACGTCGAGGATTTAGCCGGGTAAAAAACGGGGTGCTTCGATTGGAGGTCCAGCCCGAGTAGACTCCCGTGATGGCTCAGAACGTTGTCGACACCTCGAACTTACCCCGAATAAACGGCGCCCGCGTCGCAGTGCTGACGTCGAAGTGGTACGACGACCTGGTTTGTTCCCTCCGCGATCGGTGTGTCGAAGTCCTGAATAACAATGGGGTGACGGACGTGACGTTGCATAAACTGCCCGGTTGCTTGGAATTCCCTTACGCCGCCAATGAATTAATCCGTAGCGACCCTGAGATAGATGCGATCGTATGTTTGGGGGTGGTGCTGAAAGGTGACACGATGCATTTCGAGATGATTATTGACGAAGTCGTTCGTGGTCTCGGCGAGGTATCTCGACAGGGGAGAGTGCCCATCATTAATGAGATCGTACCGGTGACCGATCTTGCGCAAGCGAAGTCGCGAGCGGCGGATGATGGATTTAATAAAGGCATCGAAGCAGCGGTTGCGGCAATCGAAATTATCGCGTGGAGACAGGGTCTCTAGAAGCTAAGCCGTCTAAATATAGGTTTGCGCGTAACTACGTTGGCAGCGGATTGTTCTTGATGAACTCGATGACCGCTTCTGATAGGGCCGCTGGCGCTTGTTCCTGTAGGAAGTGACCGACACCTTCGATGGTGACGTGGTCCTGATTTTTCGCCCCTGGCACGCTCTCTTGAAACCGGACGTGCGCTCCTGCGGTGACAGGATCCGAGTCGCTGAACGCCGTAAGAAAAGGTTTCACCCAATTCTCTAAGACCTTCCATGCTTCGCGATTAGCCGGAATGGCAGGGTTATCCGGGATGATCGGTACGAGGCTCGGAAACTGTCTCGCGCCAGCCATCGACTCGTTGCTTGGAAAGGGCGCGTCGTAACCCTTGGCGTCGTCGGCGCCCAAATTTCCACCGCTACTAAATCGAACGACGTCGCTTACTCGCAATATGGGTGCGTCGGCACAGAACTTAACCCAGTGCAGGAAACCCATTCCCTGAGGATCGGACATCATGCCCAATGCCATGGCTTGGGGTTCTTCGTAGACGGGTAACGAGCTGTAACGCGCGCGCATGCGTTCGCTGACCGAGTTGACGTCACCATCGTCGACGCCGTTCGCATCAGGAAGACCGGTATTCGCAGCGACAATGCGGGCAAAACGATCGGGATCTTGGGTGGCGTAACGCAACCCGATCAAGCCACCCCAGTCCTGGCACACCAAGGTGACATCTCGAAGTTCCGCTTGCTCGACGAGGGAAGCTAGCCAACTCACGTGGTTAGCGTAGGTGTAATCATTCCTCTCGAGCGGTTTATCGGAGCGGCCAAAACCGACGAAATCTGGCGCGATTACTCGATAACCGGCGGCACCGAAAATTGGCACCATGTGTCGATATAGAAAAGACCAAGTCGGCTGACCGTGCAGACACAGGATAACTTCGCCATCCGGGGGGCCTTCGTCGAGATAGTGCATCCGTAATTTGCCGCCTTCGTGGTCAGGCACGGAGACGTAATGGGGTTCAAATGCGTAGTCTTGGAGGTCCTCGAAGCGAGAGTCTGGCGTTCGTACGTATTTCACGGACTGTCTCTACCCAGTAGCAAATTGTCACCAGTATAACGGGCGTATAACCCCCCACACATTGACATCGATCGGAGCAAGACCGAGATTGAGAGCCATGATCGATCTCCTTCCAATTCCGACGAGTGTTGAATCCAGTACCGGCTGCTTACATCGTTCGCGCGAAGGTGACTCTGTTCAGGTGACGGCACCCGAGCGCGTTCTTCGGGCACTGGCACGATTGCCACTCGCAGGGTTTCCCATTGAGGTCGCAATTGCCGAAACAACGGCTGAACGGCCTCGGCTAGACGATTCGTACGCGTACCGGTTGGTCATCAACGAGACCGGGGTTCGGATCGAAGCCGATACACAGTGGGGGGCGCTTTCGGCCCTTATCACGCTGGCGCAATTAACGAACGACGAGTCAGTCCCTTGTTGCATCGTCATCGACGCGCCGCGGTTTCAATGGCGCGGTCTCATGGTGGACGTGGCTCGACATTTCATTAGCTTGGAGACACTGAGGCGAACCCTGGACGCGATGGGCTACTTTAAATTGAACGTCCTGCATATCCACCTGTCCGACGACCAGGCATTTCGTTTTCTAGGGACCACGTTTCCCGAACTCGCAAGCCCTGAGCACTATACGGCTCTTGAACTCACTGCACTTGTTTCGTACGCAGCGGACCGGGGTATCCGCGTGGTGCCAGAATTGGACGTGCCAGGACACACCACCAGCTGGCTCGTTGCGCATCCTGAGTGGGGTTCTGGCGGTGAGGTTTCGGTATCTTTGTCCTTCGGTTCTCACGAAACCGTTTTGGATCCGACCAGTTCGGACGTCATGGATGTGTTGGAACAGATTTTTGGCGAAATCGCTGAAGTTTTTCCGGATGAATACGTTCATTTCGGGGGCGACGAGGTGCGCTCGAGCGAATGGCAAAGTTCGGTGTCTATTCAAAATTACATGCGGGCGCAGAAAATTGACGACACCGACGGTCTACAAGCGGCCTTCAATCGACAGTTGATCTGCAGGCTGGAGGGCCTTGGTAAATACCCGGTCGGTTGGGATGAAGTACTGCATCCCAACCTCCCAGACAATGTCGTGATTCAGTGCTGGCGAGGGATGCATGGCCGTGACGAAGCTCTGCAGGCCGGCTACGACTGCGTGGTTTCAGCGCCTTACTACCTCGACCTATTTATGCCGGCGGGCGTGCATTACCAGTACGACCCTGAAGCCGGGGGAGTTGATCTTGCGCGGTTAGACGGCCGGTTGCGGAGCGATCCGCGCTTCGCCCACGTCGTTGGGGATATCGGGTGGGGAAAGGGTTTCACCGATTATCCCGAGCTTGCAACCTCGGAGGCAGGTCGGTTGCTGGGTGGAGAAGCATGCATCTGGTCGGAGCTCGTGACTGATGAGTTACTCGATCGGCGCGTGTGGAGCCGCATGCCGGCGATAGCAGAACGTTTCTGGAGTGATCGTGACATCCGCGATGAAGTGGACATGTACCGTAGGCTCGAGCACCAACTAGTACGGCTCGAACAACTCTATGGCATTAACGCGATGAGCGATCGGAATATGTTAAATGCGCCCGGGCTCAAGCCATTGATCGACATGCTTGAGCCGGTCAAGGGATACACGCGGATACTCGGAGAGGAATTATCAGCGGCGAGACGAGAAGGGCGCGACGTCACACAGATCAAACGACCCTACTGTACGGACACCTCTCTCGACCGAGTTGTCGATCTGATACCGCCCGAAAGTGCAGCGACTCGCCATTTTGGTGAGGCGTTAGAGGCGGATGAGGACATGTCAGGATGGACGGCGGGTTGGCGGAATCAGCACCGCACATTGCTTGGACTTTTGCCCAAACGACCCGAACTTGGCGAGCTCGAAGAAGCTTCGCGGGCTTTGGCCGAGCTCGCGGATGTCGTCGATGCTGGCGGAGAGGTCAACCCCGCTTGGGCCGGTCCTTTTGGCGAGTACGTGTTGCCGGTTATCTATACGATGTTGGCGCATGAATCCTGAAGTCGCGGCGAGACAGTGGAATCTTGACGGAGATATTGAACGTATCGCCACGGGCCGTATTAATGCGACCTTTCTGGTTGGAGGTACGCACGTTCTTCAACGTATCAACGGGGACATTTTCCCCGATCCGCGAGCATTGCTGCGAAACGCAGAAAAGATCGCCGCCGTTGCAGGCAAATTGATAGTTCGGCATCTCCCATCGAAACACGGCGAGCCGTGTTGGTCAGATCAAGACGGCGAGGTTTGGCGTGTTTACCCGCATGTGCCCAGTCGAAATTTCGATACGTTGCCGGATGCCCTCTTGAATCCCGTAGGCACGATATTTGGCGATTTGTTGAGTCGCTTGAGGGCTCTCGATGGCGAGCTAGAGACTTCGATCCCTGGATTTCACGACATCCAAACCTATCTAAACTATCTCGACGCGACGCGTAGTAGTGGAGATGCAGACGCAGAACTCGAATACGTGGATTTGCGGCGCCAGCGACTCGTGGTATCGGAAGAAAAGTCGCAAATCATCCATGGGGATTGCAAGGTCAACAACGTATTGTTTGATCCAACGACTGATAAGGCCATCAAGGTAGTGGATCTGGATACCCTCATGCGCGGGTCAGCGTCATGGGATTTCGGTGATCTGATCCGTTCCATTTCTGTGGGGCCCGAAGAATTGACCCCAGATGGTCATATCAATATCGCCGGGGTTGAAGCGGTATCTCGGGGCTTTCTCTCGGCGTACGGCCCGGTATCAGACGTCGAAGAATACGCGGCGGCGCCCGCCCACATGAGTTTTATGTTGGGCACGCGATTCTTGACCGATCATTTCGATGGCGATCGTTACTTTGGTGCGACGCGTCGAGGCGAGAATCTTGAACGTGCCCGCGCTCAATTTGCGTTAACCAGGCAGTTTGACAGATCAGTCGAGCGACTTTGCGAGATCCTCGCCCACGCAATGGGCCAGCGTCTCGATGGTGCAGCTAAACCGTTGCGGAAGGTTCGTTTTCGATTCTGGTGACCCAATAGTCGGCATCGAAATTCTCGTCGCCAAGAAGATAACGCCAAAAACGTATGCGATTAATGTATTCGAGGCGGCCAGTGTCGCCCTCGAACCAAGGTTGTGGACGGGTTAGAAGAGAAGCAATGTCGTCGGGGTTCGTCGCTTCTTTGCGAAAGAAGATTGGTCGTTGTTCAAAGTCGCGGGCAGATAGATCGGACGTGTCCCAGAGCCGTACTTGAGGAATGCTCGGGTTTAACCGAATTTTAAACATGTAACGAGCATCGCCGGTGCGATTGATGCCGCCGCCGTGCCAGACGCCGTGATGCATCAAGATGAGCGTTCCCGCGGGACAGACAACGTGCTGTTGTCCCCGAATGTTCTGATAACGTGCGATGGCAGATTCGCTCACGATACGTAAATGCGTACCCGGCACGTACCGAGTACCACCCATGTCGAGTCCAACTTCGTGCGGGAAATAGAAGAGCTGAATATCAAAGGCGCGACGCGGGTCGATGGTTGAATCTTGATGTGTATGCTGCGATCGCTGCGGGATACCGGCTGCTTTGTAGTAAGAAGTTGGTAACGCCAAATGCAGAAAATGGTGATCCACCAGCGATTCTGGACCAACTAAACTCTCTATGGCCCCCCGAACGACTGGCAAGCGGACTAGCTCGCCGAGTGCCGTTGTCTCCTTGTACGCCGTATTTAATACGGTGCCGGGTGTAACCTCGGGCAATTTCGAATGGCCCATTAGGTTACCCAGACTCTTTACGGTCCGATTCGATCCTTTCTCTCCATTGGACGTATCGATGGAGCCCGCGTCCGCAAGAAATTGTCGGTTGATCTCGTTAGGGATGATGCCGTCGAAGCGCAGCAGGCCGTCGGCCGCAAACTCGGCCATTTCCCGGGAATTTAACTTCACACAGTCACTCATCATTGATCAGTTTTTCGAAGAAAAACTCGTACTTCAAATATCCGGTGCGAAATTCGTCACCTGGTGCATGGGCGGCGAGTGGCGACGCTTGGATGAGGCGCCACCCGTCGGCCAGAGCTTCCACCCCCGAGCGATACAATGGCTCGTCAGAATCTCCCGGCATGTGGTTATCCTTACCGGTGCCGTCGTACCGTGCCCAGGCGATGACGTTA
>DCBA01000139.1:0-4192 GCA_002313255.1 Gammaproteobacteria bacterium UBA1119
TGAAATTCACTGAAGAAAGGGTGGAAGTGTCTTTTGTTCGGACCGATAGCACTGGTCTATCAATGCTAACTCGGTTATGACTGTAGTCGTTTCAATCATGAACCCCGTTCTCTTGGCGAAGCGACGGCAAGAACGGTCGAGGAGACTTTATGTTGGACTTAATCGTACCGGTCCTATTAATACTGGTTATTGTGTTTGTCCTGACGTCGATGGTGAAGTTCGTACCACAGGGCCACGTCTACACAAAAACGCGCTTTGGTAAATTTACCGGGGAACTCCACCCTGGTCTCAACTTCCTGACCCCGATCATTGAAAAGGTCGATAAGAAAATTAACGTGATGGAGAGCGTGTTAGATATCCCGACCCAGACCGCGATTACAAGAGACAATGCCCAAGTCTCGGTTGACGGCGTCGTTTTTTATCAAATTCTTGAACCGGAGAAGGCTGCGTATGCCGTCTCGGAATTGGGACGAGCGATGGAGAACCTGACCATGACCAACATCCGTACCGTGATGGGCAACATGAATTTGGATGAACTATTGTCTCAACGCGAAAAGATCAACTCCCAACTTCTAAACGTCATTGATGAAGCCACCACGCCTTGGGGCGTCAAGGTGACTCGAGTAGAGATTAAGGATATCGACCCGCCCCGCGACTTGGTTGATGCCATGGCGCGGCAGATGAAAGCGGAACGGGACAAGCGCGCCGAGATTTTGAATGCTGAGGGTAAACGGCAGTCAGAAATTCTCGAGGCAGAGGGTCAAAAACAAGCGCAAATATTGAACGCCGAAGGCGAGCGTGAGGCCGCATTTCGTGAAGCTGAAGCGCGGGAGCGACTCGCCGAGGCGGAAGCCAACGCTACCGAAACGGTCAGCCGGGCGATCGCTGCGGGTGAGATGTCGGCGATCAACTACTTTATTGCCCAAGACTACATCAAGGCACTCCAAACCATAGGCAGTGCGGACAACCAAAAGATCATCATGCTGCCACTTGAAGCCACGAATCTTCTTGGGTCGATTGCCGGTATCAGTGAAATCGCGAAGGAAGTTTTCGGCAAAGACGAGACGTAGGGGTCGAAGGCGTCAAACTGAGGAGGGCGTGTGTCTAAACGAACACTGATGATCTCGGTGTTGGGGTTGATGATCGGCGTACTTTCGCACGCGACTCCTCCGGTGTGGGTGATCGATCTTGATGACGTCATAGAGGCGTCGTCGGCGCGTTACCTTTCCGATTCACTCGAAGACGCGAGCACGTCAAACGTGCCCTTGGTCGTGCTTCGAATTGATACGCCAGGTGGTTGGATGGATTCCACGCGTGACATCGTCAAGGATATCCTGGCGTCACCGGTCCCGGTCGCCGCGTACGTTTCGCCTGAAGGTGCGAGTGCGACGAGTGCGGGGACCTACATCGTGTACGCGAGTCATGTGGCCGCGATGGCGCCGGCAACTAATATTGGTTCGGCGACGCCGGTACGGGCCGATGGGGAGGCAATGGAGCCCAACCTGGAGCGTAAAGTCGTGAACGATGCTGTAGCGCAAATGCGTGGCTTAGCCGAGCTCCGCGGACGCAATGTTGCCTGGGCTGAAAAGACGGTTCGAGAAGCGACCAATCTGACGGCATCGGAAGCACTACAACAGAACGTGATTGACGTCATGGCGACGGATATCGGTGGTCTGCTTGCGAAGATTGATGGCATGACGCTCGAAACCAAAACGGGTTTGGTCACGCTGGCCACCGAAGGGAGCGAACACCAGGTAATCACGAATGCCTGGTTCGAACACTCCACGTTGAAGACGCTGCTCGACGCGTTGGGCGACTCGCTATGGTGGGTGATCGGCATCGTGCTTGTCATTGCCGAGGTCGTGTTGCCGGGGACATTCTTGATTTGGTTCGCGTTCGCTGCTTTTGGGGTCGGGTTGGTTGGGCTTGTTTTTGACATGAGTGGTATGAACCAGGTGATCGTTTTTAGCTTGCTCAGTTTTGCGAGCCTCAGTCTGGGGTATCTGATGCGCAAGCGCCGGGGCGATCCTGAGGTCCGGGCATTTGCCGATCGGACACAGGCGTACATGGGAAAAACCTACACAGTTGTCGAAGCGATAGAGAACGGTCAGGGCAAGATCCAGGTCGGGGACTCGGTATGGCTAGCCGAAGGCGAGGACTGCCCGATCGGGGGGTCGGTCAAGGTGATCGACTCCAGAGGCAATGTCTTGTTAATTGACGTCGTGCCCCAAAACGAGAACCCGCCAAACTAGTTGCAATTGTTTAACGGACCCTACGAATCGATACAGGCAGCACTACTTAGTGGAAATGGGAGGTTGTGCCACGTCGACTTCGTCGCGATAGCCGAGCCCTGACAGATTGCCTTGATGCTGAGCGCGAGTGATTTGGTATTTGGAAAGTAGGTAGAGGCAGATAGCGGGCATGATGACACTCAGAACCGCGACAACGAGCGCGAGATCTTGAATCGCTAGGGTTTTGTCAGCAGTACTTGCGGCCGCTTGGAAACCCACAAAGTAAAGCAGGGGGCCTTTAGCCATCAGCCCAACACCGCTGATCGCTTTTTGAATCAAGTTGGGGCCAGCAAAAAATAGTCCTTCGGAGCGTCGACCGGTGCTGGTCTGACTGTCTTCGACCACGTCGGCGTTCATTGAACCAACAAGGATCCAAGCAAGGACGGCAATGTTGGCGGAAAAGAAACCGTGCGCGAGCATGACCCACCATAAGAGGCCATATTTTTCGCCGTTTGGCGGCAGGATCTGAATGCCGTAGTGAAGGTCGAGTAACCGTAAAATTAGTAGAGACGGGCCGATAACGATCGAGATCAAGAACAGCCCGATCGCCAATTTTTTCTTGTCGTAACCGCGTGCCAGCGGGCCGGCAAACGCGCTGATGATCAGTGCACCGCCCATTGCCACGATGGGAAATATTGCGACGTCGGAGGGCTTCCAATCCCAGAAGTAGGTGTTCCAGTAAAACTCCAAGCCGATGGTGAGCCCAACAAATAAACTGAACACGACCCCGGACCAAAAAAGACTTAGCCAAGACGTGTGGTTAAGGGTCGAAAATATATCCCGAAACATCGCCCGAGCAGTGCTTGGCAGTGATGCCTTAGGTGGTTCAAGGTTTGGGATTTCTCGCGCCGTGGTGAAGGCGAAAAAGAATCCGACAACCACGATAGTGAGCGCGCCCCACATAGCCAAGGAATGGTACGCACTGAGATTTTGATACGAATCTCCAAGGGCAGTGAGAAATAGGTAGGCCGTGATCGGGCCCGCAATCCAGCCAAACATGCTGTTGAAACCGTGGAGTTGATTACGCTGTTCGTAATCCTTGCTGATTTCTGCACCGAGTGCTTCGCGCGGAACTTGGTAAAAGGTCCAAGCGACGCGGACGCCAATGGTGAGTGTCAGTAATTGGACAAACAATGCCAACTGCGATTCGCTCTGATCGACGGTCAACAACAAGAAGAAAAAAAGACCTGACGGGATGATGCTCAAGAATATGTATGGGTGACGTCGGCCCCATCGGGATTTGGTGTAATCGGAAAGGTAGCCAAGGATGGGATCGGTAAACCCGTCGACGACCATGGCAATCGCGAGCGCAAGCGAAGCCCACCAAGCTTCGAGCCCGAGTACATCGTTGTAGAAATAAATGATCGGTGCCCCGAACAAGTAGCCCTTGATGGAGATGGGAATTTGCCCAACCCCATATGCAAGGAGTTGGGAAAATTTTGCTTTGGTTGCCACGAATGAGTGCCTTATTACGGTTGCTACTGACGTGCAGACAAAAGCCGCCAGACGTCTACGCTTCAATCAGTTGTTGAGTCTAACCTCTTTCGATTGTTGGAGGGTTGGAAGGTGTTCCTGGTGAGACCAGCGAGGCGTTAGCGCGAATCTGTCTGCCACCGAGACAAAAATGCAAGGCGCTCCAAATAGAGACAATGGTCAAAGCACTCAACGCGTAACGGAGGCTATCCCCGCCGTAGGTTGGTTGCAGGACGTCGCTGATTGCTCCAACCGCGTACGGACCAAGGCCTAGGCCAATGATGTTGCCGATGAATAGGTTGAGTGAGGCCGCGACGGATCGCATTTCAATCGGCATTTGTGATTGCACGATGGCAAAGGTGGGGCCGATGAACACACCACCAAGAATCGCTGGAACCACGAATGCGATAAAACCCCGGAATGCCGAG
>DCBA01000139.1:4558-21898 GCA_002313255.1 Gammaproteobacteria bacterium UBA1119
GGCAACGATCCAAGACCGCCATGAGGGACCGTAACGGATGCTCAGGCGATCGGCGAAATACCCACCAAGAAACGTTCCCAGTGCGCCCCCCCACCAATGAGCAGCGCGAGCCACGTCCCTGTCATACCGGTGCCAACTTCGTGAATACGCACGAAATAGACTGGAATCCATAGCACCACCGCGTATCCGACGAAACTAGCCAACGCACTGCCTAGAACGAAGTGCAATACCACTGGCTTCTTCATCATGGTGCGAATGACGACAGGAAATGGCGGCGGACGCTTCACGAGCGCACCTGGATCGGATTGGCCGCGGACTGGTTCGTGTACCGTGAACCGTACGATCAGACCCAATATCAGTCCTGGCAAACCCGCGATCACGAACGCCCAGCGCCAGCCGATCCATTCGTTCACCCAGCCGCCCAGCAGGAAACCGATTAAGATGCCGAAGTTCACCCCGGTAGCGAAAATAGCCATGGCGGTGGTGCGAACTTCCGGTTCGTAAAGGTCGGCGATGATCGAATGTGACGGCGGGTTCGACCCCGCTTCTCCCACACCAACGAAGATCCTGGCGATAAGCAGCTGACCGTAATTTGACGCGGCCCCGCAGATGGCAGTGGCCGCACTCCACAGTGAAATCGATATTGCGATGATGTTTCGACGGTTGCCGCGATCTGCCCACATGGCCATGGGCATACCAAGGGTTGCATAGAACAATGCGAACATTAACCCGGTCATGAGTCCCAGCTGGGTGTCGGTCAGCGCCAACGATTCTTTGATGGGCTGACCGAGAATCCCCATGATCTGGCGGTCGACGTGACTGGACGCGAACACCAGCACGAGGACAGCCAGCACGTAGCGGCGTTCGCGTTGCGGCTCTCTGCTGTCGATCGTATGGGGTGCTTCGTTCATGAAGATTCCAGATGCATCGATACCCGTCGACCGCTTATCGGAGCGCCGATGCTGCTGAGAAAGCGTATGTGTTCGTCGATTCAGGTCGACTTAGCGAAAGACGGCGGCGCAACGAATCCGCCGATCTCTTCGCCGATCAGTCGGGCAAAGGCGATGGTTCGGTGATCACGATACGGAGCGCTTGCTGCTTGGAGACCGATGGGTAAACCGTCCTTCGAAGGTCCGGTAGGAAACACCGTGCTTGGTAAGTACGGGTTGGTGATCAATCCTGCCCAGAATAGCTGGGTGAAATAGTCTTGCTCGTTGCCATCGACATCAATGGTGCGTTCACCAAAAGGTCGATGGTCGTGAGGAAACGCAGGAACCGCCATTTGGGGACAAACGAGGATGTCCCAATCCTGAAAAAATTCGACCCACGCATACCTCAATCGTTCTCGGACAACGTTGTGACGTAACCAATGACCATGGGGAAGTACGCGGGCACGGTATTCCACCGCGGCCCGTGACATGTCGTTGGGATCTAAAGAATCGGCGAAGTCCCGCGCACGAGCATATTCGTCATCCGCCATGCCGGCCGACATGACCGAAGTGAGTAGGCTTTGGTAGGCGATGTGAGCGCGCTTGATATCGAAATTGGGCCTAGCGGTTTCGGACACGCGTCCACCTAACCGTTCAACTGCCTCACCCACCATGGCGACTCGCGACTGGGTTTCCGCCGAGACGGGTGCAAGGTCGTCGCTCGGCCATAGTGCGACTCGCACACCTTTGAGCGACGTAATGTCGGACGGCGGTAGATTTAACGTCCAACCGACCGCTTCCCGTTGTACGGGTCCTGCCATAATGTCGAGCGCGGTCGCCAGATCCTCGGCGCTGCGCGCGAGTGGTCCGCACACCGCGAGATCCGGTTCGGGGGTATTTTCAGCGAGTTCGTGACCTTGCATGGGGATGATCCCCCACGTGGGCTTATGGCCGTAGATGCCGCAAAAGTGGGCTGGGTTTCGAATGGAGCTGCCGATATCGGAACCGGCTTCCAGGGCAGTGAAACCGGCCGCCAGCGCGGCCGCGCTGCCACCCGATGAGCCTCCCGGCGTGCGTGTTGGATCCCAAGGATTTCCCGTTGTGCCGTAGATGGGGTTGTAACTTTGAAAGTCGGCAAGACTCACCGGCACATTGGTTTTACCAAGAAAGTGTGCGCCGGCGGATTTAAACCGTTGGACCGCGAGTCCATCTTTTGTTGGCTTATTGTTGCGAAAATCTTCAAGGCCCCAAGTGGTCGGCGTGTCGGCAATGACGTAGGACTCCTTGATGGTCATGGGGACGCCGTGCAATGGGCCGAGGTTCTCGCCTCGTGCCAGCGCGGCGTCCGCGTTGCGGGCGTCGTCAAGGGCGCGATCGAATATACGCACCACTACCGCGTTGATTTCTCCATCACGTTGTTCGATTCGATCGATATAGAGTTCGGTGAGCTCAAGTGAGCTGAACGTCTTCTTTTGAATACCCTTCGCCAAGTCTGTGGCCGATTGAAATGCGAGATCACTCATGTCCTTCTCTCCCTTTTGTTGGCGTTTCATCATTGTCCGGATCGATGCCCACACTACTCGGTGTTTTGTTAATTAGCGTATCGAAACGTATGGTTGTCGAAACGGCCATGCGATTGCCGACCCAGAGAATAAACGAGAGAGCTTGGAATGGAACAGCGGAAATTTGGCAACACGGATTTACAGTCATCGGTCGTCGGCTTCGGCACTTGGGAGATGGGGACAACTCAGTACGGTGACATCGATATCAAACAAGCCGTGCGTGCGGTCGAAATGGCAGTTGATCACGGCATCACGTTGTTTGATACGGCGGAAGTGTACGGGCCATTCACTTCGGAAGAGTTACTTGCGCGAGGTCTAGGAGAGCGTCGAAAAGATATTGTGTTGGTAACCAAGGTAGGTTTTACCTATCACGACGATGCGGATCGACGGGGCAACGCCGCCGTTGTCGGTCGAGATGCTTCTGCCGATAGTGTCACGCAACATACGGAAGCATGCCTGCGCCGCCTGCGCAGCGATTACGTGGATTTGATGCTGATTCACTGGCCTGATCACAAGACTCCGCACGAGGAGACGGTGGAGGCGCTGGAGTCGCTTAAGCAGGCCGGCAAGATTCGTCATTATGGTGTTTCGAATTACAACGTCGAGATGATGGCCGCGTGCCAATCCCACGGAACTTTGGCGGCGAATCAGGTCGGTTATCACATGTTCGACCGGCGGATGGAAGCCGAGGTTCTTCCGTATTGTCAGCGAGAGGGCATTGGTTACATGGCGTACGGTAGCTTGGGTTTTGGTCTTCTTACTGGGGCAATGTCCCCCGATACGGAGTTTGTCGATTGGGATTGGCGGAGCAGCGGTAAAGCGTTTGGACTCCCACTTTTTGAAAAGGAACACTTCGAGAAAGAACTTCGTGTGGTTGAACGATTGCGTGCCTTCGCCGCCGATCACGGTCGTTCGGTACCGCAGTTGGCGATTGCATGGCTCCTGGGGAACGAAGCTGTGACAGTCGGCCTCGTGGGGATGCGTAATGAGCAAGAACTCGTGGAGAACGTGGCAGCCGCCGACTGGCGGCTAACGGCATCCGAGCGCGAGGAGATGGATTCGTTTTTTACCGAGGAAGACGTGCCGACGTACATTGATGCTGAGCAGGCAACCTGAGGCGATGTCATCGCCAGATCCAATGCGCGTGACGGACGAATTTTATTCGAGCGAGGTGAATGCTAATGGCTGAGCCCAACATCTTATTTCTCATGACGGACCAACAGCGCTGGGACGCAATGGGTTGCAGCGGCGATTGGGTGAGAACACCGAACTTGGATCGAATCGCTGCGGAAGGTGTGCGTTTTACACGCTGCATCACCACGACACCTATATGTATACCTGCGAGAGTGACGCTCGCGACCGGTCGCTATCCGCATAACAATTCGGTATGGAGCAACGTTGATTACACGTTACCGCCCGATGGTCCGAGTTGGATGCGGGTCGTTAGGGATTGTGGTTACCGAACGAGTTTGTTCGGTAAAACCCATTTGCACCCTCATCAAGGCGATTTACGTGACAAAGAACACCTACTACACGCGTATGGGCTTGATGATGTGGACGAAATTGGTGGACCCCGCGCCAGTGCCGTGGTCATGAGTCACATGACGGCGAAGTGGTCTGATCGTGGTCTGCTCGAAGGATATCGCGAAGACTTTGAGGAACGGTTTGCGAACAAACCTCATGTGGTAAGACCGTCGACGCTACCAATTGACGAATACGCCGACGTCTATGTAGGTCAACAAGCGAAACGCTATCTCGAGTCGTACAACCGCGACGAGCCCTGGTTTTGTTGGGTCAGCTTTGGCGGGCCCCATGAGCCGTGGGATGCACCGGAGCCCTACGCGAGCATGTACGAGCCGAGTGCAATGCCAAAACCGGTGATCCGGCCCCAAAACGATCATCCGCGACCTCAAGGCTGGTTGGACTTTCACATGGAACGGAATTCACCGAAACTCGAATCAACCGATGCCGAAGACATGCGAGCGAATTACGCGGGAAACGTGAGTCTTATCGACGATCAGATTGGTGAGATCCTCGATGTCATTGAAGCACGAGGCGAGCTCTCGAATACCGTCATCGCGTTCACGTCCGACCACGGCGAAATGAATGGCGATTGGGGCCTCATCTATAAGATGAATTTCTTGAATGGAGCGTTGCGTGTGCCATTGATTGTGCGTACGCCAGAGACCTTAGTTGCGGGAAGCGGTGTCGAGAACGATGATTTGGTCGAGAACATGGACCTGGGTCCCACGCTTGTCGATCTTGCCGGTGGTGAACTCGAACACCGGCAGTTCGGACGATCGTTGATTCCTGCGGTAAGTGGGAAACTACATGACGAGCCTCACCGCGAGGACGTTCTGTCCGAATTTCGAGGCGAGTTCATGTTGATGGCGGATCAATGGAAAATGGCCGTGAACAGGGAGGGCGAGACGTATCTCCTGTTCAATCTCGAGAACGACCCCGAAGAGACAAGTAACTTAGCGGGATTAACAGAGCATGGTGTGGTGGAAGATGAACTTCGTCTTCGACTGCTTGAACGCATATCGAAAACGCAGCTCAAAGAACCCTAGTCGCCGCGGCTGACACGTTTGGCGTGCGCATCTTGTGAAGTCGTCGACATCGCCTTAGGGTTACGGAGATTCGTGATAGTACATCCACATAACGGATGGCAATAAATGAGTGAATCGCAAGCAGAAGGCATGACGGCGTACGCGGAACGATTGGTGGGTCTCGCCGTTGAGTACGGCCCGTTCGTCGTTGGTGCAATCGTCGTGCTTATTGTCGGCCTTTGGATTGCGAATCGTGTCGCGAAGGCTGTCCAAGGCGTGATGGAAGCCAAAGAACTGACTCCGTCCATTGTGGGATTTCTAACAAATATATTCCGTATCTAATTGAAAAAACTAATAATAATTAGCGTAGCGTCGATGGTCGGAATCGAGACGACATCGTTTATCGCAGTCCTTGGTGCTGCCGGTTTAGCGATTGGACTGGCGCTTCAAGGAGGTCTTTCTAACTTCGCGGGTGGGGTTTTGATTGTTATTTTTCAGTACTACAAGGTCGGTGATGACATCAAAACGCAGGGCATTTCTGGAAAGGTAACCGAGATTCACCCGTTCTATACCAAGCTCGTAACAGAGGATGCGAAAGAAGTCATTCTTCCGAATGGTCGGGTTTCGAATGGCATCATTACGCGACAGCCTCGGCGTGGAGCGTAGGTATTTTTTTGTCGCTGATGCCATCCAGTCGCGTTGAGTACCGAGGCGCGCGACCAACTGATCGCATGCGAAAAACGAGCACGAGAAATCGACCCGGGACGTTGCGCCGAACGAGGGGCTTGAGGTGGTTAAGCACGTAGTCGTCGTAACGAGCTCGCGGGCCGATTACGGCCATCTTTTTTGGCCGATGAAAGACATTGAAGCCAGCACAAGTCTGCGCCTAAGTGTTGTCGTCATGGGCGCGCATTTATCTTCACGATTCGGGAACACGGTGAAGTTCATCGAAAGCGATGGCTTTGCAGTTGCTGCGCGCGTTGATTGCCTCGATCCAGACGACTCTGATCATGGAATGGCACGGACTATCGGAGAAGCGACGACGAAACTGACGGAGGTTCTTGTCCGACTTCAGCCCGACATTCTTTTGGTGATTGCTGATCGATACGAAATGCTTGCTCCTGCGTCGGTCGCGCTGGCGCTTCGAATACCTATTGCTCATATCGAAGGGGGTGATATTAGCGAAGGAGCGATAGACGATGCCGTCCGAAACGCGCTAACTAAGATGTCCCATCTTCATTTTTCGCCGACCGAAGTGGCCCGCCGGCGTGTTCTCGCTATGGGTGAGGAACAATGGCGTGTCGTATGGACAGGGGCGCCGTCACTCGATCATTTGCGGAGGAGCGCTCGTCCTGATCGTCGCCAATTAGAAACAACGATCGGGTTAGAAATGTCAGGCAAGGTATGTGTAGTGGCGTATCACGCGGTTACGTTGCACCGCGAGACGACGACGGAGTTAAACGCACTTTTTGCTTCCCTCGAATCGTGGGGACATCAAATGGTTTTCTGCTTTCCGAACGCGGATGCGGGCAGCTCTGAAATCGCGCGAAGAGCAGAAGCTTTTTGCGCTCGGCGGGATAACGCAAACCTGTACGTTAACTTGGATCATCTAACGTACTGGGCTCTGCTTGAGCATGCCGAGCTTATGGTCGGGAACTCCTCGAGTGCGATCATGGAAACGCCCAGCCTGCTTCTTCCGGCCGTTGACGTTGGTGATCGGCAACGGGGTCGGACACGTGCCGATAACGTTGTGCATGTACCTGCTGCGGCTAACGCCATTACGGCTGCCATGCGAAGGGTGACGACACCCGAGTTTCGGGCTTCGTTGAAAGGTTTGGTCAACCCATACGGGGATGGTCGGGCCAGCGAACGTATCGTGCGATCGTTGATCGACGCGCCCGGTCGTGAGGTGCTCTTACATAAACGTGCACTTGAGCTTGATTCGAGTGGTGCGAATTTTGTTCAAATACATGAAGATTCCGCTCGCCCGCTCTAAGATCAACGAGGAGGAAGCCGCGGCGATCGCGCGAGTGATCGATCGAGGGCGACTTGCTTTAGGGCCTGAAGTCACCGCGTTTGAAGAAGAATTCGCGAGGTGGCTTGCCGTTGACGCCGCCGTTGCAACAAATTCCGGCACATCGGCTTTGATTGTGGCATTGCGCGCAGTTGGCGTGAGACCGGGGGACGAAGTCATTGTGCCGGCACTTACGTTCGTTGCCACTGCAAATGCGGTTCTTAATTGTGGTGCTCGGCCGGTACTCGTCGATGTACTGCCTGACTCCTGGAATCTTGACCCTCTCGCTGCTGCAGAAGCTATCGGAAAAAATACTCGAGCCATTATTGCCGTCCATCTTTTTGGATTAGCGGCCCCGATGAGCGAGCTGATAGCTCTGGCTGAAAAAGCGAATGTGGCGCTGGTCGAAGACGCATGCGAAGCCATTGGTTCGACCTACGGTTCTCGATTCGTGGGCGGGTTGTCGGACGTCGGTGTTTTTGGGTTTTATCCAAACAAGGTGCTGACGACGGGTGAAGGCGGAATGGTGGTGTCGACGGACACGAATGTCGTAGAGACAGCCCGCGCGATCTCGAATCAGGGGTATGGGTCGAGCGGTCAATTGCTAAAAAGAGCGATGCCAGGCCACTCGTTTCGTATGAACGAGTTTGGTGCCGCATTGGGTCGGGCCCAGCTAGACAGTATCGAAAGTCGGCTCGTTGAGCGTGACCGGTTGGCGGTAAAATATATCGATGCATTAGGTTCGGTGAACGGACTCACGATGCCCGTGACCGATTCCGAGAGTCGCCGCGGATGGTTTACCTTTCCCATGCTGCTGCCGCAAGAAATAAATCGCGACCGGGTAATGGTTGCAATGAAAGACCAAGGTATAGAGACGGCGGACTATTTCCCGGCGCTCCATGACCTGCCGGATTACGACGATTTTTGCATCCAACGAAGTCCGCTTGATACTGCACGAGACGTCGGCCAACGTCTTCTATGCGTGCCGTTGTGGGAAGGCCTTGACGATGGAACCATCGAAACGATTGCCGCGGAACTTGGCAAAGCGATAACTAGCTGATTCCCCCTTCCAAAAGATGCGGCTTCGGAGCCTCATTGCCACCAAGCGTATAACGCGCGTTGGTGTAGTATCCATCCTTAATGATTTTGGAGGACGTCGATTTGAAGCTACGGAGAATCGGATTATATTTTGCGACCTTGTTGTTTGGCGCAACAACGTCGGCGGCGCCGGAAGTGGGCGACTTGGCCCCTGATTGGACACTGCCGGGATCGGATGGAAACGAATATCGTCTTTCAGACCTTTTGGGGAAACACGTGGTGATCGCGTTTTTCCCTAAAGCTTATACCAGCGGCTGAACTCTCGAATGCAAGGCGCTGCGTGACAGCGACCGAGAAATTCGTCAGTACGATGTCGTTTATTTCATGGTAAGCACGGACTCGATCGAAGACAACCGAGGGTTTGCGGAGAAGAATCGAGCAAGTTTCCCGATCCTCTCGGATCCGAGTAAAGAGATGTGCGAGGCCTATGGGGTGCTGTACCCGATTGGGATGGCTAAACGATGGACCTTTTATATCGACGCGGAAGGCGTTATCCAAAAAATTGATCGTATGGTTAAACCGCTGACCGCGGGAACGAGCTTGGTTCAGAATCTAGAAGAGCTGGGCATTCCGCGAGTGCTGTAGCACGGTAAGGGTTCTCGTCTCTCGGCATGAAAAACTTTGCATACGTCACGATGATTGCGTTTCTTGGGACGGCAACCTTGTGGAACATTCGGGTGTCAGCAGAGGTGACGTTTGGGGTGGGCAACGCTGCAAACTGCGACGAAGTCGCTCGCGAAATCAGTCGAAATTGGTTTGACGTAAAACACATTTTTTCTGAAGGCGTTGGTAGCAAACGACCGCGTCCGAAGGATTTTCAGTGTATTTCTTCACAGTACATGTACAACTTGCTCCCTCGACCGATACCGGCACTCTCCAATAAGTTGATTTGTTTCAAGGAAAGAGAGATCGCTGCATGCTGTGATCCTCAGATGCGCGTGTGTGCGACCCTTTGAATAATCTGGAAATATGTTTTTTTGAGGAACTGCGAGTTAAAATCGAGTAATGAAGAAACACAACCTAGCAAGGTGGCTATGAAGATTCTAACGAGGGCCTTATTTTTGCTGGTACTTTCCCTACCGGTCACTGCACTCGCAGATACTGCGAGCGCTTTGGCGAACGCGCCAAGTATCACCGCGCAGGAACTCTATCAAGCGCAGAACAAAGGCTTGAGTTTGTACGGTAGCAAAGACTATCAAGAAGCGGTCCCACATCTGATGAAGGCGGCGCAGTATGGTTTGAAGAATGCGCAAGCGTCTATAGGGTGGATGCACCTTACTGGTAATGGCGTAGAACGCAGTCCGCAATTAGCTATCGGTTGGTTGGGTGTAGCTGCGGATGGTAAAGCTGGGAGCCGCATCAAGAAAACGTACAAGGACGCGATCAAGAAAATTCCGACGGAATATCGACCGCAGTTCGACAAAATCGTGGATGCATTTATCTCCCAATATGGAACCAAAGCGCATGGCGTACGCTGCGAGGGCTATAAGCCGGTGGGTACTAATGTTAAGCAATACAAGTGTCACTTCGCGGATTCACGATACGGTGATCAGATCGAAGATCCCTTCACCACCCTCAGCCACATGGATACGGGCGGGAGTGACGTTGGGAGTGTCTATTCCAGTAGCGGGACTTCGAGCGGCGCGGCATCCCAGCAGAGCGGGTTTACTGGTGGTGGAGGTCGTCGCTAAGGTCATTCACAAATTCGATGATCTGAGCGAATCGCTCCCCCCTTTACTCGTTGCTTCTGGCCTTCGAGCGAAGGTTCGGTCGCTTAGGTTCCCAACGATTACTGCATGGTGATTGCTGTTTGAAAGGCAGGTCGAGCCTGAATGCGGCCGACATACCCTTTGATGTTCTGCATTTCTTCACTCACGCAACCGAGTCGATTGCTCATGAATACCGCGTGACCGAGCATGATATCGGCGCCAGAAAATTCACCAATAAGGTAGTCCTTTCCATCGAGTGCTTCGTCTATCGGCTGCAGTGCTTTCGTTAACAAACGCTGCGCCTGCTCCAGCGCTTCCTTGTTTTGGCGTTCGGGCGGCAGCAGTACCGTTTGTACAATGATGGTGTTGACCGGTGGCATGACCATGCCCTCGCAATAATGGAACCACTGCAAATACGCTGGGAATTCGGGTGCATCGACCGAGGGTTTGAGACCGCCATCCGTGTGTTTCGCAAACACGTATTCGACGATTGCGCCCGACTCGTAGATCGAGACGCCGTCGTCTTCGAGAACCGGCACTCTGCCTAGGGGGTGGCGTGCCCGGTGTTCGTCCGATTTTAAATCTTTGGGATGGAAGGCCATCTTGTTAATGTCGTAAGGAAGTCCGAGTTCTTCCAACAGCCAGACGATACGCCCCGCGCGCGAATTCGGTGCGAAGTGCAGTTTCAACATGTTGTGTGTCCATCAATTGAGTTCATAGCAATGCCCGGGTTATTCGTTAAGCCTCCCCGGCTTCCTCGAGTGCTTTCTGCCGGTCTGCATTGGCCCGGAACAACACGTATCCGAGAATACGTTGGCTCTGCTCGGTCGTGATCATGTCGCCGCGGCCACCCATCCCCAGTTTCTCTAAAGCGCCTTCAAGAACAATGTCATCCCAATCCGACCGGACCGAGGCATCGATAAAACGTAAATCCGGCATGACACCAAAGCTCTTTGCTTGACCGCCGTGGCAAGCAGCGCAAAAATCGTGATAGAGCACGCTTCCGCGGCGTACCTCATTGCGGTTGTTGGTTAGCAACGGCTGTTCGGGTGGAATTTGCTCGCGGATAGGAGGTTCTTCAAGTTCGTCCTTCCCACCAAGAGTAAATACCAACAATTGTGGGTGATTTCCGTAGGTGTCGGTTGCCGTTCCCGACTCTTTGCCGATAAAACTCTCGACGCCGCCTGAACCCGTCAATATCGCCACGTACTGAGTGTCATCAATGGCGTATGTGATGGGGGGGGCAATAATGGAAGTGTACGTGTTAAATCCCCACAGTTTTTCCCCTGTCTCCTTATCGTAGGCATAGAGATGCCCCATGCCTTCGCCTTGGAAGACTAGTCCTCCCGCGGTTGCGACGACACCACCGTTCCACCAATGCTCGAGCTGATTTTGCCATTTCACTTCGCCGGTGAGCGGATCAAAAGCTGTCAAATATCCGTCGGCTGCGGGCGAGGTCATTCCTTCAATGATGTCGGCCGTTTCAAGATCGGTTCCTGTATTGAGTTGCCCCGAACGCCATTTATAGATGCCGGTTTTCTGGAAATTCGGATCGAGCTTGAAGTACCACGCGAAATCGTGCGTGCCCATGTAGACCACGTGGGTTTCGGGGTCAACACTCATGGCCTGCCAGTTGTGAGCACCCAAAGGTCCCGGCATGACCCATTTGGCTTCCTTGTCCCAGTTACCCGATTCCAGTTCGACCGGACGGCCCGTTTCCATATCCACGTGGGATGCCCAAGTAACTGTTGCGAATGGATGCGCACGCAACAATTCTCCGTTGGTCCGATCAATGACATAGAAAAAGCCATTCTTGGGGGCTTGCATGATCACTTTGCGCATAGCGCCGTCGACGTCGAGATCAACGAGCGCCATATCCTGGGTCGAAGTGAAATCCCAGTTATCTCCGGGGACTTGTTGGTAGTACCAATTCATGCTTCCGGTGTTGGCATCGACCGCCACGATAGAGGAGGCAAAGAGATTATCGCCGCCGCCCGGACTTCGAATAATCCTTGCCCAGGGCGCCGCGTTGCCCATACCGAGATAGACTTGACCCAGTTCGGCATCGTAAACAATTGAACTCCATACATTCCCGCCGCCGCCGTACTTCCACCATTCGCCGCCCTTCCAGGTCGGCGCGGCTAATTCCATTTCCGGATGTTCAAACGGCAAGGATGGATCGCCCGGGACGGACCAGAAGCGCCAAATTTGCTCACCGGTGTTGGCGTCGTACGCGGTGGTATAGCCGCGGGTACCCCACTCGGCGCCGCCGTTGCCGATAAAGATCTTGCCGCCGCCAACGCGGGGCGCCCCGGTAATAAAGTAGGGAATACTGCGATCCGCAATGGTATCCACTTTCCAGATTTTCCTACCGGTGGAAGCATCGAGAGAGATCAGGTATCCGTCGAGCGTGGCGACAACGACTCGACCTAGGTACACGGCAATACCTCTACTAAAGGGTGCCCAAATCGTTCCAATACGGCCTCGATCAACTTTGGGGTCAAAGACCCACTGGGTCTCGCCCGTGACGGCATCAACGGCGTAGACGACGTTCCATGCTGTCGGATAAATGATCAAGCCGTCGACAACCAACGGCGTGGCTTCCTGGGCATGAAATGTACCCAAATCTTTATGCCATGCGAGTCCGAGGTCCTGAACGTTGTCGCGATTGATTTGTGTTAGCGAGGAGAATCGTTGCTCGGTAAAGTCCATGCCGTACGTCAACCAACTTCCGGGCTCGTTTTCAAGAGCCGCTTGGATACGTGCGTCGTCGACCATAGCAAAGACGGGTTCCGGCAACGCGATAGGTTGTGGTTCATGGGCGACCGGGTCTGGCTGAGCGTCGTCCTGCAGTACAAAAAACGCGCCAATCGCCAACACGATTACGGCGACGATTGCTATCAGTGCCTTCATGATTTCCCCCAAGTCATGATTCCCTACTTCAAGATTCTGTCCGGAGGACAACGAATCTATTTCGACGGAAACTAAACCTTAAGCTCGCGTCAGTCTACAGGCGGCACGGACCTAGTCGGGCGATTGGCCGGCAATCGTGGAGAAGTAGTTTTTATTCTTGATTTTTCGTGATCGCGACAATCAAGTTAGGAGATCGAATTGTTGTAGGTACGGTCCCGTGAAAAAGGCGGGGACTCGCGGATACTCGAGAAAAATTTCGGTGTTGAATTTTGGATCGTCGCCGTAGCCCTTATCTTCCGCGATTGATTAGTATAAAGAGGACCTAATCGTCGGTGCTTTGTTAAACGCCGTAGAGACATCGTGGGCTGTATGGAATTGCCCTGGTTTAGGAGCTCTCGTTATGCCGATCAAATATCAAATACTGACTCTGGGAATCGTAGGAAATTTATTGATTGCGGGGATCATGTATTTCGGATCGGATTTTCGAGAGGAGAGGCAATCGGAAGTTTCGTCCGAATCGCTTGCCGAACTGTACGAAACGGCATGGTTCGTTAGTTCCGAGGCGAGTTATCTCGAACACATTTCGAAATGGAATCCAGACACATTTGTAGGAGATTTCGTCGATTTTTGGAATCCCGAAGTCAATCTATTCCCCGACGAGGCAGATGAAAAAACGGGGGTTGCGCTAGCCCGAGTACTTAGGCGTCGCTCTGGTCATTCTCGAACCGATGCGGGTATTTACATTAATCCCCTGTTCGACGCGATTCTTTCAAATCGACTTGATGACGCGCACTTTCTCTTTGAATATTTGTTCCAAGGCGATCTTGAATCGAAGAACCTCAGTTTTGTCATGGTTTTTACCCCGCTGGGACAGTCAGTTTATTGCGGTTCAACGGGCGGTTATGGAGTTGATCCTTGTGGCCGCGATGCGGACCCCGTGTGGCCGAACGGCCTGACAAGTTTCATCAATTCAACCAATAAACCAACGCGCGGAATTATTCGAATTGACGATAAAAACGGTAGAAGTCGCTTCACCTTGAACCAAAGCCTGCGCTTTTCGTTGAAAGACAATAACGATGACATTATTGCCGCGGTAGTTGTTGGGCGAAATCTCTTCGAAAATCTCGTGTTATTTGAGGACAAGTATTCGATTCGCGCAGGTGTCTACACGCCTACCGAGTCGATTTCGTTGGAAGACTACGGAGTCGAACGCGCGGACGGGCGCTTCGGTATCGACGACATTGGGTCCATCATCGCGCACGCCGGCGCGCTTAAAGCCAATCGCGGAGACCGATTTAGCGTGCCTGAAAAAGACCTAGGTGCCTCCATTACTGTGTTCCCGATAAGCAACCTCCACGGCGCTGGCGACGCGAGTCTCGTCGTATTAAAGGACGAAAGGGCTAGTTATCAGCAGCTGTCGGAGTACGAACTTTATACGTACATCGTCATCGTCATCGCGTTTATTCTGATCTCGATTCTGTTGCTCGCGGTCATGTCCAAAGCGTTCAGTGGCATCACCCGAGCAATTTCGGTGCTGGAAGCGCTAACCAAGGGCAAACTTGACGAAGCGCTGCCGGCACGAAGTGGTGTGCTCGCGTCGGACAACGACGAGGTAGGTCAACTTGCCAACGCGCTTGAAAGTTATCGGTCGCAGCTGAGAGCACTTGAAGACTTAAGATCAGCCCAAGCGGAGCGTCGACGGCAACGAGACACGGTCATCATTGAAAAAATGTCCGTGCTTGCCGATCAGCTCGAGGGTGGGGCGAAAGAGCTGATGCTTTCGGATATTCAAAAAATGCAAGTGGGAACGGAATCGGATTCGGATCAAGACAGCGAAACTGCGTCGATCGAGATGATGTCGTTAGCGTTTTCAAGGATGTCTGACGAGGTCAATTCGCTCATCCAAGCACGGACCGAGGAACTTGAGGTTGCGCGCAATGAAGCAGATGACGCGAATCTTGCCAAGTCACGATTCTTTGCCAACATGAGTCACGAATTGCGAACACCTCTAACCGCGATTATCGGTTATGGCGAGATGATTGCCGAAGACTGCGAGGATTTGGGATACGACGACCTGCTTCCGGACGTTAAGAAAATTACGACCTCGGGCAAGTATTTACTGGAACTCATTAATTCCGTACTCGACCTACAGAAAATTGAAGCTGGCAAGATGGAGCTATACATGACCAGCTACAGCATTGAAGCAATGCTGGATGCAATAAGGGACATCAATACGCCGTTAGCGGAAAAGAATGCCAATCGGTTCTTGATCGAATACGAAAACGGTTTAGGAACCATGTTCCAGGACGAGACTAAAGTCAGTCAGTGCCTCACCAATTTTTTAAGCAACGCCTTTAAATTCACGAGCGAGGGGACTGTGACACTTACGATTGAACCGTTTGACGAGAATGGCGTAGAGATGATCCGGTTCAATGTGCAGGACACGGGGGTAGGGATAACCCCCGAACAATTGGTCACCGTCTTTGAGGAATACCAGCAAGGCGAGAGGTCGACCAAGGCCGAAACAGCGCAACGCGGAACAGGGCTCGGTCTAAGCTTGACCAAGTCGTATGCAGAGTTGATGGGTGGTCGAGTTGATGCAGAAAGCGAAAAAGGAGTTGGTTCTACCTTCGCCTTCATTATTCCGAGAGATTTCTCGAACGACGAAGCCTCGGACGCAAACGACCCGATTGTCCGGAATTTGGACGATCAATCGATTGTTGTCCTAATCGACGACGACCCAGCCATGCACGACGTTGTCAGACGTACGCTATCGAAATCGGGTGTCACGATGGTGGGAGCCACCAACGGAGAGCGAGGGCTGGAAATTGTTCGCGAGTCAAAACCCAAACTGATTCTCCTCGATGTCTACATGTCGGGGCGAGACGGATGGTCGATTTTGCGCGAAGTTAAATCGGATCCGGAATTGAAAGACATCCCGGTCGTGATGGTGACGCAGCTTTCCGAGGAGCGATTTGCGAAGTCACTCGGAGCCGACGGGTACTTCACCAAGCCCATCGACAGAAAGCGATTTGTGGAAGAGATCTCAAGAATCCTGGGAGAAGCATCGCCATCGGAGCAAGTCCTCGTGATCGACGACGACGAAAACACGCGCACGCTTCTTTCGCGAATTCTCGCAGAAGAAGGCTGGCAATCGATCGTCGCCAATGATGGCATCGACGGTCTGGAGAAAATCAATGAACTCGGCGAAAAAGGCCAGAAACCGAGCCTTATCGTGCTCGATATTGATATGCCTCGAATGGACGGGTTCGAATTTCTTGAAGTCTATTCACGGGATATCCCAGCGGAACGTCGATCGCCAATTCTGATTTTTTCTGGAAAAGATCTTTCGACCATGCAGCATGACCTCCTGGTTCAATACGAAAATGTTAGAGGCGTACAAAGCAAAGAAGATGTCCCGGGATTGACTGCGCTGATTAAAGAGATTCAGCAAGAAACGGCGGCCTAGTGTCGAGTGACGAGTCAGAGGGTGGTTAGTCATAAAGCAATGAAAGCGGGTATTAGATTTGGCCCTTAGGTACGGATTTGCGCGGCTTCGTTATTTGATCGTGGTCTTTTCAACGAGGACCACTTTTTTCCCATACTTGTTGTTGGTGGCGGCCATGGGTTTGGTCGTTGTCGTGGGAATGGGAGCGTATTTTTTTGGGTTGATGGCGCCAGAGTCCATTCGCGCGGAAGGCATCGACAATTCACTCGATGCTGGTTTCTTCGATACCTTTTGGTGGTCCTTTAAACACGTCCTTGATCCGGGTGCTTTTGCGAAAAATTACGGGGCACCGGTATCCGTGTTGGTCTTCGGTGTATTCACCACGATCATGGGACTGGTCATCACGGGAGCCCTGATCGGATTCATCGTCAATTTCATTCAGACCGTTATGGATGAGTTAAAAAGAGGTTCCACGGTCATCCATGAGATTAATCACGTCTTGATACTCGGATGGAACCGTAAGGTGGTGTCGATCCTGCGCTTTTTTAGTGAATTGGGGAGTCGTCAGCCCATCGTGATTTTGACTAACGCTGATATCGATGATGTGAATGAAGAAATTCGGCAAGAGAGGCGTTCGTTTCGAAATATCAGGGTGATGCCGCAACACGGATCCCCGACGGCTGCTGCTGAATTGAAGCGCGTAAACGTTGAAAACGCCGCTAGCGTCATACTCCTGGCGGAAGAACGGACCTCGGGACGAGATCAATCGCCTGATATCTCGACGATTAAATCGTTGATGCTCCTCGACAATATTGCGTGGGAAGGAAAAAAACCCAACATCGTTGCGGAAATCGCTGAAAAGGATAACGTGCGCGTCGCCAACATTGCGGTCAGCGCACGTGCGCCGATTGTGTCGAGTACAGAGTTTGTCAGTAAAACGCTGGTTCAATGTGCCCGCCACACGGGTTATTCGAGCGTCTACTCCCAGCTATTTTCGTTCGACAAAAATGAAATCTTGATCCACCACGTTGAGGGCTTATCGGGGGAACTGTTCGGTAACGTTGCGCGTCGATTTAAAAATGCCATATTGCTCGGAGTGAGTTGGGTGCAGAACGGTG
>DCBA01000124.1:0-71940 GCA_002313255.1 Gammaproteobacteria bacterium UBA1119
TATGTTCCTGGTTCCAGACGGCGAGGGTAAGAAATTGCTCGATTGGGACTCGGCAAAAAAAATTGAATGGGGGTTGTTGATCCTATTTGGCGGTGGTATCGCCATCGCCAAAGCGTTTGGTGAATCGGGGTTGAGCGAGTCCTTGGGTCAAGCGGTATCCGTGTTGTCCAGTTGGCATCCACTCGCAATCCTTATCGTGATCTGCCTATCCGTGACGTTCATGACTGAAATGACCAGTAATACAGCCACTACTTTGTTATTGATGCCAATACTTGCGGCAGCCGCCATCGCAGTTGGAATGGATCCACGATTGTTAATGGTTCCGGCGGCGATGAGCGCCAGCTGCGCTTTTATGCTGCCCGTCGCGACCGCTCCAAATTTGGTCGTATTTTCAACCGGTCGCTTCGGCGTCGATCGAATGGTCCGAGAAGGGCTCGCACTCAATCTCCTCGGTACCGTAGTCATTTCTAGTCTTTGCTTTTTCCTCCTCGCTTAGCCGCAGCATACGTTCGTCACGCTCACCTCGGGGTAATTCGCTCAGCGCGAGCACGTCGGCATGGAAGATTTTCCAGTCTTCTCGTCCAGCAGAGAACAAAGCCTCGAAAGCAGGCACCCAATACCCATACGTAGCCACCTGAGCAAGACGCGCGTTGTTAAACGGCGCCTCCATGTAGCTATCGAACCGACCCTCACCAAGTAGTACCCGATGCCGGTGATAGCACCGACCAATCTCCTGCATGGCCCAGCGTTTACGTTCGATCTTTGTCTCTTCGGATGTCTCCCCGGCGTACAACCGACGCAGACGCTCGCGCCAAGCTATTAAGTAGTTATCGAGCCGATCTCGTGCCTGGCGACGCAAACGATACGCCTCTACATCGCCACCGCGTTCCTTCAACCAACGCTTCACACCTCGTTCGCCCACGAACGATGCGTACGCCTCGTTAAACGCAGAATCCCCTGCTACGTATACAACCACGTGCGCCAATTCATGAAAAAGTAGTTCAGCCAACCGTTCAACCCGCCAGTCGAGGAACGTCGACAAAAGCGGGTCGTCAAACCAACCCAGTGTCGAATAAGCTGCAATCCCACTGACATGTACGTCATAGCCACGGCGCTGTAGCCGATTGGCTTCTCTTGCGGCTCCCTCAATCGTAAAGTATCCCCGATATGCGGCACACCCAATCACCGGATAACAACGCGCCAATGGTTCAGTGCTGAGCAAATCAGCCGCAACGACATTCCAAACGACATACCGGCGATTGATTTCCGCGACCCGCATGTACCGACCTTGCGCTGGCAACGCCAACGCGCCTCCCGCGAAATCTAGAATCGATGCCACTTCGATTAGCGCTTGCCGTCGAACGGCCGTTGTATTGGGAGAAGATATGACGTGGCTGACGACTTCGCGATTAACCAGTATCTCCACTTGACCGCGGAGCGCTTGGCCATAAAAGGAAACGGTTGAACAACTAGCAACCGATACAAAGCCGATGACAACTAGCCATGCTAACCGGCTACGAGTTAGCCGTGTCAAAACTGACGTACCCGCGCTGTCGCCTGTAGAGGCGCTGTGTTAAACATCATTCATGATTTATACGCTCAGGGGCGTCACGGCGACCTTATTTATTTCGATCAGCACGGTGTTCTGGTGCACGCCCTTGTACCTCATGGGCTTAGCGCGTTTCCTCTTACCGATAAAACAGATTCGCACGCGGCTTGCCCATCTAATGGACCGCATTATCGACGGTTGGGTTTTTTCGAATCGCTTTATGGTCCGGTGTCTTCATATCACACATATCGAAAAACCGCCTTTGCTCGCCGAATTGGATCGAAACCACTGGAATGTCGTGGTCTGTAATCATCAAAGTTGGACCGACATCCTTGTTCTGCAAAACACGTTGTTAGGGCACATCCCCCCGTTAAAATTTTTTACGAAGAAAGAACTTATATACGTCCCGTTGGTAGGCATCGCCATGTGGCTTCTCGGCTTTCCTTACGTCCGTCGTTATAGTCGCGCGCAGCTCGAGAAAAACCCGTCGCTGCACGATCACGACCGAAACGCGACTCTACAAGCTTGCCAAGGCTTTCTTGAGCGACCGACATCGGTTCTCAACTTCCTAGAAGGCACACGCTACAGCGAAGAAAAGAAAGTCGGCCAGCATTCTCCTTACGTGCACCTACTTCTTCCAAAAACCGGTGGTCTTGGGCACGTCTGTGACGCCCTTGACCAACAGATCGACAACATTATCGATGTCACCATCGTGTATCCCGACGGAACGCCTGGATTCTGGGAATTTCTCTGTGGACGCTGCACTCGTATCTACTTCCAAGCGCGACGCTATCCCACCCCACCCGTCGATCGCGATGACCGTAAAGCTTGGGCGGACGGGCTCTGGCGCGAAAAAGATTTAGAAATATCGCGCACGTTTTTGCATCGACCCGATTAGCGGACCAGCAATTTCGACATGTACCTCGAACACTTCGGCCTAAACCAGAAACCTTTTTCGATCGCGCCCGACCCTTCTTTCATCTACCTGTCCGAAAAACACCGCGAGGCCCTCGCGCATTTAATGTACGGGCTCGAATCCGACGGCGGATTCGTCCTGGTTACGGGGGAAGTCGGAACCGGGAAAACAACTCTGTTACGTAATTTAATCGCTCAAGTACCCGACAATCAGGACGTAGCGTTCATCCTCAATCCCCGCCTGACCGTGCGCGAACTGCTGGAATCGTTATGTGACGAGCTCAGCATTGACTATCCAATCGAATCGCCGCTATCAATCAAACAATACATTGATCGCTTGAATCGTCATTTACTCCATGCGCATTCGCAAAATCGAAGCACGGTTATGATCATTGACGAAGCGCAAAATCTCTCACCAGCAGTACTCGAACAAATCCGACTACTTACCAATCTAGAGACCAACGAACGCAAACTCTTACGTATCATTCTCATCGGGCAGCCCGAACTCGGCGTGACGCTCGACCGTCACGAGCTGCGCCAGTTGGCTCAACGTATCACCGCTCGATACCACCTCGAAGCGCTCGATAGCGACGACATCCACGCGTACATCTCCCATCGCCTACGGATCTCTGGCGCTTCCGCCGAAATCTTCACACGTTCGGCTCGCCAGTTGATCTATCGCCAGACGCATGGTGTCCCCCGTCTAATCAACGTCTTATGCGACCGATGCCTACTTGGCGCGTACGTTGACGGTATCCATCGAGTAAACCGGCGCATTGTCTCGCAGGCAGCAAGAGAAGCGTTTCCATCAAAAAAGTTTCGGCGTTGGCCTATAGCAATCTCTTTAGGTTTGGCTATTGCCGTGTTTGTCTCTCTGGCTCTAACTCCCAGTAATCCATGGTCGATTCTATTTTCAAGGAGTTCCTTGCCGCTCGCAGAAGTTGCCGTTCGTTCGTTACAACCAGAAACAGTCAGCCCAAATACTGATGCCAGTGGTTCGCTCGCCGAGGCCCGCATCGCGGCGACTGAAAAAACTACACTTGCCATTCATGCATCGGAGCCGATATCCATCTCCGAGACCGTGGGCGAATCCGATAAAGTCGAAACCCCAGATCCTGTTAATGCAGTGATAAGCCTTTCGGGCCTCAGTTCAAATATTGATCGAGGGTTTCGTGCGGCTTACGACAGCGTCTACCTTGCTTGGGGAATCGCCAGCGGATCGCAGCGATTGCCCTGCGAGGTCGACGCACAAACCATTCTTCGGTGCCTTCGAGGATACGGCGATCTCGCGGAACTGGAGCGGCTGAACCGACCCGCTGTTCTAGAACTATGGGACCACACCACCGATCCCTTTTTCGCCGCTCTCTTAAGCATCTCGGACACCAACTACACACTTGAAATCGAGGGCAACGTCCAGGTCGTCAGCCGCCCGGCCATCCAACAACACTGGTTCGGCAACTACACAGTCTTGTGGCGGGCGCCTCCTGGATTCAACCGTGCGATTCAACTTGGACATACGGGGACTCAGGTGGAGTGGTTGCGTGAACAACTCGAATCACTAGTGTATCTCGCGCGGACCAACGGTGATCGGGCGTTGTTCGATCACAACCTAAGAGACGCCCTCAAGCAATTCCAGCGGTCCCAGCAATTACGCCCCGACGGCATCGCGGGTCCCAATTCGCTCATTCGACTTCACAGCAGTGCGGATATCCCCGTCGCTAAGTTACACGTAGCCCGCTGATGTCGTACATTCTCGACGCTCTACGTAAAGCAGAAATTGAACGTCGCGGTGTCTCCCTCGGCGATCACCTGCCGACGCGATCTCGCTTCCCCTTCAGGTCTCTTGTTGCCATCCTCGTGCTTCTTAACACCGTACTAATCGCTTGGCTATTGATAGACCCGACGAAGCCACGCATTGCAACTGATGGGTCAGTCGAGAAGAGTGCCGATCACGTAATCGCCAGTAAAGAGGTCTTACCAACGAAATCGTCAAAGTCGCCAACCGGATTGTTGCCAACACCGCAGTTATCGCCGCCAGACGTTAGCGCCGTCCAAGAAGTTGACCCACCTCGCATCCGACCCGAGCTCGTCTACTACCGGGACTTTGAAGGCGTGGTCGGCAATGCATTTCCCAATCTCGGTATTACCATTCATACCTACACCGCGGAGCCCCGCAAAAGGGCTATTCATATCGGGGGAAACATGTGGCGGGAAGGCGACGAGGTCAGTGATGGAATGATTTTAGAGACGATTACCGAAAACGGTATCGAGGTCACCTACCAAGGGTACCTAGTCCTTATCGATGTTCTTGAAATGTGGGACGCAGATAACTGATTAGCTTTGCGGGATCTGCTTTCAACCCTAGCTTATTTGGGTCCATCGCATTTCGCTTCAGTCAGTGTGTAGACAACTCGAGCCGCCGCTTGAGATCAGCTAGCCTTGCATTGACTTCGCGTCGATGCGCATCAATCGCGGTAATGGCCTCCTCGTTTTCTTTCACCCTGGTCTCAAGATTAGAACGCAGTCCCGACGTCGTCACACTTGTGACATTCACCTTGTCGACAAGATCACGCTGCTGATTGAAGAGCTGCTCGACGTTTTCTTGTAGCGTATTCAACTGGTCGATAACTTCTTGTTGTTGGCTGAACGACCCTTCGTGACGCGACACCTGGGCTTTCAATCCCCGAATACTGGTCTCGATCGCAGATACCGTTTTGGCTCCTCTTTCGAACGCAGCTTGATTCTCTTCAATCGCACTTTTGTTCCTTTTCCTCTGTTGTTCCAATCGTCGAATTTCCGACTCCCAAAGATTGATCTGTTCGCTGGCACTGGCGCCAGTCTCCGTTACCGCCTCGTCAGTAATCTGGACACGCTCTTCTAACCGCGTTATGCGCGCACGCGCCTTTTCCAGTTCATCCTCAGTGGCTTCAAATACGTCGTAAACAAACCAACCACCGACACCAATGATTATCGCCATGACAAGCAAAAGGCTATAAGGAATAGAACTATTATTCGCTCTGGATGCTAGCGGTCGGCCCGTCCGAGGATAGCGACCGCCACTCCCGGTTGCAGATATGGATGAATCTGTCTCGGGCGTTTGCTCGCTCAATATCCCAGTCTCTACGTCAGAAACCGCGAGAGATTAGCGCCCTAGCCTCTGAAAAAAAAGGGCCTCGACGAGACCTCTTCTAATAGGTCCTAGCATCGTCGTCTACAGTAGTGCAACCGCCGCCCAAAGCGCTGCCGTCAGAATCAGACTCGAGTGAATGACACCTTTGACGGTCGTAATTACCGACAACTTGCCCCATATTCCGTTGGCCTCAAGCGCCAAGATGATAATCATTGCCACGATGAGACCAGGCGCTGAAATGTTATCGAGCAACCCGGGGCCCTGCTGGAAATGAAAACTCGAACCCATGAAAAAGAGCATCGGTAGCGAAAAGAGGGTGTTGGTTCGTGACGCAAGCAGCGCCGTCGCAGCCGCTCCCGCTTGGCCCGGGTCCGCTTCACCGCCAGCGGCGACCGCTTCGTTCGACGCGATCACAATCTTCTGGTTGGGCCAAATAATGAGCCACACATTAAGGAACATCAGCGTCCCCATAGTTGCCCCAACCGCAATATCGATTCCCAAACGACCAGACCTCCAGACCGCCTCAAGCAGCACGAGTCCAGTCAAGAAGGTCAACATGGCGCCCCAACGGAAATACCAAAGTGCATTCGGCACCAGTTTTGTGAACGCATCGACTTTTGCTTCGTTCGAAGCCGCCGCCATGTACCCGCCTTGAATCAAATTAAAATAGTAAAGCAAGCCAATCCACGTGATACCGAAAATGTAGTGACCCCACCGCACTAAATACTCGACGACTTCCATAACTCCCCCTATACCGAACTCAATGGCTCCATCCACCGATCATACTCTGCTTTACAGCGACTTTTAACGCCCTGCGTCCGCAATCCTTGATTATTCACGTAATCCCAACCTGATCAACATCCGCGATGGAAGCTTCCCGACGAACGTGGGCCCACAAAAAAGCCCCGCACATGGCGGGGCTTTTCATAGGGCTTCCCGCTTGTGAAGTCGCCACAGTATGCGACGACTTCTGAACGGGGTTTGAGCCGGCGACGACTTACATCATGCCGCCCATGTCCGGCATCCCGCCGCCTCCAGGCATCGCCGGAGCATTGTCTTCGGGAAGTTCACTCACCATCGCCTCGGTCGTGATCATAAGACCCGCGACTGAAGCCGCGGCCTGCAGAGCAATCCGCGTCACCTTGGCCGGATCTGGAATCCCGAGCTCAATCATGTCACCGTATTCGCCCGTGGCACCGTCATAGCCCATATTTCCTTTAAGGGAACGAACTTTATTAACGACCACGGCCGGTTCGTCTCCTGCATTTTCAGCAATTTGCCGCATCGGAGAAGTCATGGCTCGAAGCGCGATTTGAATACCCACATTTTGGTCTTCGTTATCGCCCGTTAGGTCTTCGATATTCTGCAATGCCCGGATGAGCGCAACGCCCCCACCGGGAACAATGCCCTCTTCCACGGCAGCGCGAGTCGAATGCAGCGCGTCTTCGACGCGTGCTTTTTTCTCTTTCATTTCGATCTCGGTCGATGCGCCGACCTTGATCACGGCAACACCACCTGCCAACTTCGCTAGTCTTTCCTGTAGCTTCTCGCGGTCGTAATCGGAGCTGGTATCCTCAATTTCCGCGCGAATCTGCTTGATCCGACCTTCGATATCACCTTTTTCACCGGCACCATCAATGATGGTGGAATTTTCTTTGGAGCACGAAATACGCTTAGCGGTACCTAAATCATCCAACGATGCGCCTTCAAGCGTAAGTCCGACTTCTTCTGAAATGACGGTCGCCCCGGTCAGGATTGCAATGTCCTGGAGCATCGCTTTACGGCGATCCCCGAACCCCGGCGCTTTCGCCGCCGCAATTTTGACAATGCCACGCATGTTGTTAACAACCAATGTCGCTAACGCTTCCCCTTCAATGTCTTCAGCAATCACCATCAGCGGTTTGCCCGACTTCGCGACATTTTCGAGCACCGGGAGCATGTCCCGAATGTTAGAAATTTTCTTGTCGCAAAGAAGGATGTACGGCTCATCGAGATCAGCCGACATGGAATCTTGATTGTTGATGAAGTACGGCGACAGATAGCCACGATCAAACTGCATGCCCTCGACGATGTCGAGTTCATTTTCAAGACCGCTACCTTCCTCTACGGTGATAACGCCTTCTTTGCCTACTTTGTCCATCGAATCGGCAATAATATCACCCACTTGCGTGTCGTTATTGGCTGAAACGGTACCAACCTGAGCGATCGCTTTGGTATCCTCACACGGGGTCGACATGCGGTCGATCTCAGCGACAGCCGCGATCACGGCTTTGTCGATGCCTCGCTTAAGGTCCATGGGGTTCATTCCAGCAGCCACCGCCTTCAAGCCCTCGGTCAGAATCGACTGGGCCAACACGGTTGCCGTGGTCGTGCCGTCGCCGGCTTCATCAGAGGTATGACTTGCAACCTCCTTGACCATTTGTGCACCCATGTTTTCGAACTTATCTTGCAGTTCGATCTCCTTGGCAACCGAAACACCATCTTTGGTGACCGTCGGCGCGCCGAAGGACTTGTCTAGGATCACGTTACGTCCTTTAGGTCCCAGCGTAACTTTAACGGCATTCGCAAGCATATTTACTCCCTCGAGCATACGTCCGCGAGCGTCGTCTGAAAACTTTACGTCTTTAGCGCTCATCGCTTAGTTCCTCTATGAATCAATTGGTTAGTCTTCCAACACCCCGAAAATTTCACTCTCGGAGAGCATTAACAGTTCCTCTCCGTCAAGCGTGACGGTACTGCCGCCGTATTGGCCAAAAATGACCTTGTCGCCAACTTTCACGTCAATTTTCTGGAGTTTGCCATCGTCCTGGATTTTGCCCGGGCCAGCGGCCAGAACCTCTCCTTGCGATGGCTTTTCTGCAGCCGAGTCGGGAAGCACGATCCCTCCAGCGGAGGTCGTATCTTCTTCCAACCGACGCACAACCAAGCGGTCGTGTAAGGGTCGAATATTCATGAACAAATGTCTCCCAAGGTTTATACCCTTCCTACTTAATCCGATTAGCACTCCGAAAGAGAGAGTGCTAATCAGGGGACGCATATAATAGGGATGGAATCATACGTTTCAACCCCTATTTGCGATTCTTTTTCGCGCTATGGTCGGCGTCGAAAGTCACCTTCGATAGTTTTCCCTGCCCCCGCGGGTCTTTCTGCCGGGCTTTTCAGGTTGACTTGGGCGAGTATTCTTTTGGCTATATTGTTCCGTATCACCGGCGCGAGTATCGTAAATCCAACAAAGTCTGTTACAAATCCTGGTGTCAGTAGAAGGGCTCCGGCAACCGCCAACAGCAAACCTTCGACCACTTCGATCGCAGGCACTTGACCTTGTTCTAGACGACTGAGGCCCTTGGTCAACGTCCGGAAACCTTCTCGTCGCAGTATTGCCACGCCAACTACTGCCGTTATAACCACCAATAAAACCGTCGACGTGGCGCCAATCTGGCCACCCACCTCGATAAGGATGTACATTTCAACGAGCGGGGTTAAAAAGAAAACCAGCGTCCACTTGCCCATACATGACAATCTGGGGACGAAATAGGGTGATGTCAATGTCGGCCCCTAATGAACGTATATGGTTGATCATTGCTGCAATCCCGTATGGCCATGTAACAACCTATGGGCAAGTCGCCGCTCTTGCTGGTCTACCCAACGCAGCACGCACTGTCGGTCGGATTCTTAGCAATCTCCCAACGGGAACCAAATTGCCTTGGCACCGAGTCGTCAATGCACGCGGAGAAATTTCGCTTACCGGGGCTCAGGCAACACGCCAGAAAAAACTTCTCGTTCAAGAAGGCGTTACCGTCACGCGAAAACATGTCAGTTTGGCGGAATTTGGCTGGCAACCTTAGGTGTATCGGAAAAAATCTCAAATCGCATTACTGCGAATACGAGAAGCATCGCCGGGATGCCGATCCCGCCCGCATAGAGAAAGAACATCGTGTACCCGAGGCCGTCGACAACTACTCCTGCAAACCCGCCAATAAATTTACCGAGCAACGTCATCACCGAACTAAATAGCGCGTATTGCGTCGCCGTATAGGTCTTATTCACCAAATTGGAAAGGAAGGCTACAAATACCACGTTCGCAACACCCGCACTTAAATTATCCGCGCTGATAACCATCGCCAGAAGCATCCTCGTCGGCGTCAGCTCAGCCATAAGGGCAAAGAGGAGGTTCGTCAGCGCGACCATAATGGCTCCGATCAACATCATCCGCATGAGTCCGAAACGAACCACAAATATGCCTCCTAACGCCGCACCTGCGAGCGTCATCGAAAAGCCAAAGGCTTTGACAATGCTCGCGATTTCGGCCTTGGTAAAACCAAGATCGAGATAAAAGGGGTTCGCCATCACTCCCATGGTGATATCGCTGATGCGATAAGTCGCGATGACACCCAAGAGGACCAGTGCCAACCAGCCGTGGCGCGAAAAGAACTCGTGGAACGGTGCGGCCACTGCGCTTCGAAACCAGCGAACGATACGTTGTCGCCGGGGTTCACCAACATTCGTATAAGGTTGCTCGATCGATGCATCATGCTCCGGTTCCCGGATGATGCATGTGGTAATTACGCCGACTGAAACCAAACCAGCCATAATTGCGTAACTCGTGCTCCACGAGCTGAATTCAGCTATCAAGAGAGCACCCGCGCCTGCGACAAGTAACGCGACCCGGTAGCCAAAGACATAGGCAGCCGCCATTGCCGCCTGACGTTCCATTTCCGCGGCTTCGATCCGATACGCATCGATGCTAATGTCCTGCGTCGCTGAGGCGAAAGCCACCACCAAGGCGAGTACTACAACACCATGTAAGTTCTGGTCCGGGTCAATGATGGAAAGGCCAACAAGACCCGCGCAAATACCTAATTGGGCAACCAACATCCAACTCCGTCGTTGACCCAGTCGGCCAAACCCGGGCAACCGAATTCGGTCGACCACTGGCGCCCAAAACACTTTGACGGAATAAGTAATACCCACCCAACTAAAGAACCCGATCGTTGACCGACTCACACCGTTTTCTGTCAACCACACCGACATCGTCGAAAAAACCAGTAAGAACGGCAGTCCGGCGGAAAAACCAAGAAAAAACAGCGCCACAATGCGTGGATGCCAATAAATGGCAATCGATGCCAGCCAGCGCTGGGGCGAGTTAACTCTCAATCTCGAAAATTATTGAATTGGAGCGGTATATCGATATCGGCATCACGAAGAGAACCCATCACCGTTTGCAGATCGTCACGTTTCTTGCCAGTTACCCGCACTTTATCGCCCTGCACCTGAGCTTGGACTTTGAACCGGGAATCTTTCACCAATTTAGTGATCTGCCGGCTCACGTCCCGATCAATCCCTTGTCGAAGTCGAAACTTCACGCGCTTCTGCTTGCCCGATGCTTCCACGGCTTGGGCATCAAGCGCTCCGACGTCGACTTTCCGTTTGGCGAGCTTTTCTTTCAACACATCGGTCAGCTGGTGGACTTGGAATTCCTCTTCCGCCCATACCAGGATCTCCCCTTCCTCAAAGTCGAAACCGGCATCAACTCCACGGAAGTCAAATCGAGTGCCGAGTTCCCGAGCGGCTTGGTCGACTGCGTTTCGGACTTCCTGGACCTCGATTTCGGAAACCACATCAAAACTTGGCATACGCGTTAGTTACCCACCTTGATCAAGCGACCTCTTAAACCAGCCGACTCTACAAGCATCGAGCCTCCTCCCGCGACGGTTATGAGGATCACGCCAACGCTCGCACAAGAACCGTTTTCTGGCAAGGATTGTACGAATCGGTGTCGAAAGCTTATTCGTAATTCTCGTCACACCAGCATCTAACCTTTCAGCGTTCGTTCACGGCGGACGCGAATCACATAGCTAACGTCCAGCTGCCGACGCTGTTACCGTATGGTTCTCCAACGGAGTATCGTCATGCCTAATCGGATCAATCGTGTCACCACCCGCACTGGCGATGACGGCCAAACCTCCCTTGCTGACGGTAAGCGCTATCGCAAAGAACATGAGCGGATGGAATTGATCGGGACCTTGGACGAAGCCAACTGTGCCTTGGGCGTGTTGATCGCCAATCTGGACGCCCATTGTCCATTTCGTGCCTTTCTGGTGACCGTTCAGTCCCGTCTCTTCGACGTTGGCGCTTCTGTGGCAACAGGCACCAGTCATCTCGACTGTACCGGCGAAACTGCGGTCGTCGACCAACAAATCGCGCTCTTAAATCAAGAGCTTGATCCACTTCAAGAGTTCGTTCTGCCGGGAGGAAATACGATTTGTGCACTCGCGCACCTGGCAAGAGCGACAATGCGACGCGCAGAACGCACGTTTTGGCGTGCCAAAATCAATGCCTTAATTGAAGCCGGTACCGGAGCTTATCTAAACCGTCTATCGGATTACTTGTTCGTCGTCGCGCGCACTACCGCTGACGGCATAGAACAAACTTGGCAACCGGTGACAAGCGGCGACCCCACTCGTTAACGGAGCAAGCTTTCAGGTTCGGTAAGAATCTGTCCTAGCCGTCGCACAAATCGGCCAGCCTCGGCCCCATTAATTGCTCGGTGATCGTACGACAAAGAGACCGGTAACATTTTTCGGGGTACAAATTGCTGCCCATCCCAAAGCGGCTGAGTATCCATCCTGGCGATACCCAGGATGGCTAATTCAGGCGCGTTTACGATGGGGGTAAAGCCCGTGCCACCAATTGCGCCTAAGCTCGAAACAGTAAAACAACCCCCTGCCATATGCTCAGGTCTGAGTTTTCGTCCCCTGGCTAGCTGGGAAAGTTCTGTTACCTCCTCGGCAAGATCCACGATACCTTTCTCGTCCACATCTCGAATCACTGGCACCACAAGCCCAACATCGGTATCGACTGCAAAACCAATATGGCAATATTTTTTCAATATCAACGTCCGTAGAGTCGGACCCAGCGAGGCGTTAAATCGTGGAAACTCGGCAAGACTTAGTGCACATGCCTTTAACACAAATGCGAGAGGCGTAAGCGATTCTATCCCCTCGTCACGTTTCATCTTCGCCCTGACATCTTCCAAGTGCGTCGCGTCAACGAGATCGTGTTGGGTGACATGCACGACGTTGAGCCAACTTCGATGTAAATTCGCGGCACCGGTGCGGCGAACACGCGATAGATCAACCTCTTCGATGGTCCCATATTTCGTGAAGTCCTCTGAAGGCACGCTCGGAAGGACAGCTTGGTTGGGATCGCTTGAACTCGTTAAAACCGCCTTGACGTACGCTTTAACATCGTCCTTAACAATCCGACCTTGAGCACCAGAGCCTTGTATAGAATTCAGTTCAACCCCTAATTCCCGAGCCAGCCTGCGTACCGCCGGTCCGGCATAAATCGTTTCATCAGTCAACCGAACCCCGGGCTCAAGAGTTTGGGTCGTTCGGATTCTTGGCGTGCTTATATCTAGATCGGTCGCGACCGTATTTGGAGCGACATTCGACTGACGCGTTCCAACCGCCACGTCAACTGGGTCACCCGGCACGATGACCGCAACGACCGCCCCCTCGACCACCTCATCGTCCACTGCTAATGCGACGGACTTCACCTTCCCGTTTACGGGTGACGGGATTTCCATCGACGCTTTTTCTGACTCAATCACCACTATAGGATCGTCAACAAACACGGCGTCCCCTGGTGCAACTGTTACTTCGATCACAACAACGTCTTCGGCGTCTCCCAGATCGGGGACCCGTACTTCGACCTGTGGTGTGCCTTCTAAAGTGGGTGCATCGCGATTCCCATCGTCCGACTCTCGCAGTGCATAACGCCGTCTCTCTACCCCAGACGTTTTGTCTTCGCGGACTTCGTCGATAATGCTATCCGCTTCATCTGTCCGGGCAGGGTTGCCATCCGTTTCTATGGTTGCAACCAAATCCCCCTCATTAACGATATCGCCGACCGCGAGACTGATTCCGACAACTTTCCCAGCCACCTCGGCTGGTAATTCCATGGACGCCTTCTCTGATTCGATAACGACCAACGTAGTATCAACCGGGATTTCGTCTCCCTCGGCAATACAGATTTCAATGACTTCAACTTCTTCGGCGTCGCCGACATCAGGGACTCTGACCTCAACGAGGCTCATGATCGTCGAGGATTTGGTTTATCCGGGGCGATCCCCATTTCTTCAATCGCATCCTCAACGTCGCTCTCTGCGATCACCTGCGCGCTCGCGAGTTCCGTTAGAGCTGCTAGTGTGACAAATCGCTCATCGACTTCAAAAAAACCACGCAATTGTTCCCTCGTATCGCTGCGTCCAAAACCATCCGTCCCCAAAACTCGATACGGCGCGGCGTGAAAAGCACGAATAGATTCCGCGTAGAGTTTGACGTAATCGGTTGCGGCAACGACGGGGATGTCGCCGTCAAGGCACTCTGAAACATAACTGCGGCGTGAATCCTCCGCAGGATGCAGCATGTTCCATCGCGCAACGTCGTGTCCATCCCTTGCTAACTCTGTAAAGCTGGTGACGCTCCAGACTTCGCTGTCGACACCATAATCGCGCTTTAATCGGGTCGACGCTTTTGTTACTTCATTTAGTATCGCACCACTACCCAGCAGCCGAATTTTTCTGGCCGACCTACTCGAATCAAAGGACATTAATTCGTACATCCCCCTTAGGATGCCGCTTGCTGTCCCTTCTGGCATCGCCGGTTGAATATAGTTTTCGTTCATCAGGGTGATGTAGTAGAAGATCCGTTCATCCTCGACATACATTCGCCGGAGTCCATCCTGAACGATCACGGCTAGCTCGTATGCATAACATGGGTCGTACGAAACGCAGTTTGGAACGGCTCCCGATAGCAGGTGGCTGTGCCCATCTTGGTGTTGCAATCCCTCGCCATTGAGAGTTGTCCGCCCCGAAGTGGCTCCCAACAAAAACCCTCGTGCTTGCATGTCGCCTGCCGCCCAAGCGAGATCGCCAACGCGTTGAAATCCGAACATGGAATAAAAAAGATAAAAGGGGATCAGCGTGTACTGGTTCGTACTATACGACGTAGCGGCTGCCAGCCACGCGGCAAATGCACCAGCTTCGTTGATCCCTTCTTCAAGAACCTGCCCATCTTTCGACTCTCGGTATGCGGTCAACTCGCCGGCATCAACCGGCTCGTATAGTTGCCCCTCCGAAGAGTAGATCCCCAATTGTCGGAACATCCCTTCCATACCAAAGGTCCGGGCCTCATCGGGAACGATCGGCACGATCCTTTTTCCGATTGACTCGTCCCGCAAAAGTGTTGATAGAATTCTTACGAAGCCCATCGTCGTCGAGAATTTTCGTTCGCCGCCGCCCTGTAGCAAATTGTCAAGATATTCAAGAGAGGGGATATCGAATCCGGATGGGGCGGCAATACGACTCGGGATCGGACCGCCAAGTTTCTCCCGCTGCTCGAGCATATACACCATTTCTGGACTATCACTAGGCGGTCTGTAATACGGCACCGACTCTAATTCACTGTCTGACAGAGGGATGTCAAAGCGATCACGAAAATGCTTTAGATCGTCAAGATCAAGCTTTTTGACTTGGTGCGTGGTGTTCTCGGATTCCCCAGCATCGCCCATCCCATATCCCTTCACGGTCTTCGCAAGAATGACCGTGGGCTGGCCGCGATGATCCATGGCCGCTTGGTAAGCTGCGTACACCTTGAAGGGGTCGTGGCCACCGCGATTGAGGCGCATGATGTCATCGTCGGATAGGTGAGCGACAAGTTTCAGCAATTCTGGGTGTTTCCCGAAAAATTCTTGGCGGGTGTAGCCGCCGCCTTTCGCCTTGTAATTCTGGTATTCGCCGTCCACGGTCTCGTTCATGCGTTGCTGCAGGAGCCCATCAACGTCATTGGTGAAGAGCGGATCCCATAATCGCCCCCATACAACCTTGATTACGTTCCATCCTGCGCCGCGAAATTCGCCTTCAAGTTCTTGGATTATCTTTCCGTTTCCGCGGACGGGTCCGTCCAGTCGTTGCAAATTGCAGTTGACGACAAAAACAAGGTTGTCGAGTCGCTCGCGTCCCGCAAGCCCGAGCGCGCCAAGGGACTCGGGTTCGTCGCACTCGCCATCACCAAGGAACGCCCATACCTTACGATCCTCCATCGCAATGAGGCCGCGCGAATCAAGATATTTCATGATATGCGCTTGATAAATTGCCTGAATTGGTCCAAGGCCCATCGAAACGGTGGGGAACTGCCAATAGTCAGGCATGAGCCATGGGTGGGGATAGGAAGAAAGTCCATCACCACCGACTTCTTGGCGAAAATTATCAAGATGTTCTTCATTCAGTCTGCGTTCTAAAAAGGAGCGCGCATATATACCCGGGGCGCTATGCCCTTGGAAATAGATCAAATCTCCAGCGTACTCTGGCGTCGGTCCTCTGAAAAAGTAGTTGAATCCAATTTCATAGAGAGTCGCCGAAGAAGCAAAAGTCGAAATGTGTCCACCCAGGTCCCCGTCCCGACGATTTGCTCGGACTACCATCGCTAGCGCGTTCCAGCGAATTAGACTGCGGATCCGCCTTTCCGTGAAAAGATCGCCCGGCATGAACGCCTCGAGATGGGCTGGGATGGTATTCCGATAGGGCGTGGTGATGGTGTAGGGCAGCGAGGCGCCCGTTTTAGTCATTCGAGAAGACAATCGTCTCAACAAAAAATTAGCCCGTTCAACCCCTTCGTTATCGAGAATATATTCGAGCGAAGCTAACCACTCTTGTGTCTCTGTAGGATTGGTATCCTCCCTATCCCCTCGAGCTGCCATTACACCCAATTCCAGTTGCCGATGATCATGCTTCGCCCGAAAACCCGTAGAGCATGAACCATCTTACGCTGGATTCAGCCATGCGGCGCCGCGTGCGCCGCTTGCATCGCCATGTTCAGCCGGCACGATTTGAGTAGTGCCTTCCGAAGTGAAGGCGTATTCAGCCACTTTGACTGGCAAGTCGCGATACAGGTAATTCGAATTAGAGATACCTCCTCCGCAAACAATTATGTCGGGATCGATCACATTAATTATCTGGGCCAAGGTTCGCGCCAACATTGAGGTATACAAAGCGTACGAACGTTCGCCGAACTCGGAGCCCGCAACCGTATCCGCTTCGCGGTTTTCACCGGTCAACAGACGATGCGTCAATGAAAGTCCTGGCCCGGACAAAAAGGTTTCGACACAGTTGACCCGACCGCAATAACATTCTCGATCCGGAAGATCTGCCTCCGCAGAAGTCCCATGGCGGTCGGAACGGAAGTAGGGCAAGGGTGTATGGCCCCACTCGCCACTCAGTCGGTTCGGGCCAACAAGAAGTCGGCCATTCATTACCCAGCCACCTCCGACGCCAGTACCTAGAATGATGCCGAAGACACATTGACTTTCTCGACCCGCACCCGCCACAGCTTCCGATAAAGCAAAACAATCGGCATCGTTTGCAATTCGAACAGGCCGACTCAACGACTTAATCAGATCGTCCAGCAAGGGGCGTCCGTTAAGCCAAGTTGAATTACAATTTTTCATCACAGACCGGTTGGAAATCCAGGCTCCAGGCGTGCCGATTCCAACCGGGCATTTGATACCCGCTTCATCATCGAGTTCTCGAACAAGTTCCGAAATTGTTTGAACGGTTTGATCGTATTGTTCTCTAGGCACGGCCAGTCGAATCACTTCTGCGACGTTGCCCTCACGATCCATCAAGATTCCTTCAATCTTAGTACCACCTAGGTCAATTCCTATACGCATCGTCAGCTCGAATGTCTCACCACTTCTGTATAGATCCGCTCCCATTCAAACTCCGTACCGGGATCTTTCTTACGCAAGGGTGCAATTTCCTGGTGACCAACAATTCGGCCAAGCGAGAGCGCGGGGTATTTGGCAATGAGCGCCCGCAAAATGACGGCGAGTTTGCGGTACTGAGAATTCGTATATTTGCTGCGATCCGTCCCTTCTAGTTCGATTCCAACGGAAAAATCGTTACACGCCAATCGTGATCCAAAAGAAGAAACCCCCGCGTGCCATGCCCTTCGATTGAAGGGTGCAAACTGGATCACCAGACCGCGTCGGGTAATATATATGTGCGGCGAGACTTTCATCCCTTCCAACGATTGAAGTTGAGGATGGTCATCCAAATTTAGCTCATTACAAAAAAAAGCAGGCACCAGATTGGCTCCGAACACGCCCGCTGGAAGGGATATCGAGTGAATTACCACGAGTGTAATCGCGGCACCCGTGGGTCGATCATCGCAATTGATCGATGGTTTCCGAGTAACTCTCGATAACCAGTGATCGATGGTTACAACCACGTCTACGCGACTCTTCGATTTCGCTGAAATGACATAATGACGACTATGGATCCATCACCCCTATCGGTCAACGAGGCCTTCTTCGACGAGGTTCGTCGCAACGTCCGAGCCGCTATCGTCGAAGACGTTGGTTCGGGCGACATTAACGCGGCGTTGATTTCAACGGATCAACTTGCCACGGCGCATCTGATTACTCGAACCGCAGGCGTATTCTGTGGTCAACCCTGGGCTGACGAAACCTGTCAGCAAATTGACACATCAATTACCCTCGAATGGCTAGTGCACGATGGCCAAAGCGTAACACCGGGCGATGCCCTGTTAGTTGCACATGGACCCGCACGAAGCTTGCTGACTTGTGAACGAATCATGTTGAACTTTATTCAACTACTCTCGGGAACAGCAACCGCCGCAAGCCAGTATGTGGAAGCGATTTCGGAAACCAGCGCTAAGATTCTAGACACCCGTAAGACTGTGCCCGGCCTTCGGATAGCCCAGAAATATGCGGTTGCGGTTGCAGGCGCGAAAAATCACAGATTGGGACTATTTGATGCGTACCTGATTAAAGAAAATCACATCGCCGCGGCCGGCGGGATCACCGAGAGTGTCGACGTTGCGCGACGACAAAACCCCCATATCAAAATCGAAGTTGAAGTCGAGACGATTTCCCAATTGGTGGAGGCAATCGAAGCAGCCGTCGACATGGCATTGCTGGACAACTTCTCAATGGAAAAGCTTCACGAAGCGGTAACACTTAGTGACGGAAACATACAACTCGAAGCATCCGGTGGTATCACACTCGAAAACGTAGTCTCGATCGCCCAAACAGGAGTGAACTATATTTCAGTCGGCGAGATAACAAAAAATATCGAGCCGATGGATCTCTCTTTACGTTTCGAGCCCGAAAAATAAACTCAAAGTCCCTAATGAAAACCATACATGTCTCTTCATGCATTGATTCTCGACCACACCAAGATCCAATGGCTTTGAAAATATTTACGAAGCCATTGGCGCTTTAGGCGACGTTATAAGATCTTATACTGAGACAGAGTCTTGAACTTAATGACGTCTACTCCGTCCTTCTCACAGATCTTAACGACCCATCCTGGAGCCCGACCACGACCCGTCCATGTATTGTTCCCGGACTTGTAAACTGGTTTTACTTTGCGCTTTCTACGAGCAACGGCAGGCCTTTTAGAAGGGTTACGCGTCGCATAAAGATCATCCAACGTCACGTCCTCGTTCTTTAATATCGTATCTACTTTTGCTTTAACTCGATCCAGTCTTTTCTGTCGCTTTTCTATTTCAGATTTCGCGTCACGGATAAGAGCTTGAAGCTCGGATACTGAAAGTTTTTTAGCAGCCATAATCCCTCTTACTATTCCCATTTCAAGAAATTATAATAAAGTTACATAATGAAACTGGGTTTGTAAACACCCTTATATAAATAATCTAGTGTTTAACAACAATAAGAGACAGGTAAAACGCAGTTTAAAAGTTCCAATTATCAATCTAATTTATTGTCCGATCTGCAGAATACTTAACCGTCATCGTTAACCTTATATTCATGACAGCAGCGCGCGACCAGACAATTCAAACGGTCTTCTGAGCTGTTTATATCAATTTGATAAGACAGGATATTTTCGGTGTAACGAATAATCCGCCGTAACCGCGCGATAGACGTATTCATCCATAAAATGCATTGTGTTTGACGGCTCTGCGTTCGCGTTGACAGCTGGTGCCGGAACGCAGAATCGAACTGCGGACCTACTGATTACGAATCAGTCGCTCTACCAACTGAGCTATTCCGGCGCGGGCGGCGCAAAGCTTAACGTCTCAACAAGTGTTCCTCAATAAAGAGATTCACGCGGCGGGCGTTCTTTCTTTAAAAAAATTTGACGCCTTCCACTATTAATCATCGGCTTCGACCGTCGTATAAATTAAAGAGTGATTTTTTACTTCATCACTTCTGCAAAAAAAGGAAAATAGGACCCAGAAGCTAATAGGACAAATATTCGAATCTTAGAAATCTATATAGCTTCCGTATAACCTATTGGCGTTATCTTGAAAGTAACCCCATTTTCAGGGAGTGCAAATATTTGTCCGCCAGCGGAATAGAGAATTTAAGCCAAATGCTATCGGTGGACTGGTTGACACTGCCGTTCGTGGGACTCATCGCTCTGGCGATCGGAAGCTTCCTAAACGTAATCATTTACCGGCTTCCACTAATGCTCGAGCGAAATACTCGCCGAGAAGCCCAACGAGCGCTCCACATCAACGTTTCAACTGAAACGAAATTTGACCTGGTCCATCCCCGCTCCCACTGCCCTTCTTGCGAAGGCATTATCTCGCCGCGGCACAACATCCCATTGATTAGCTGGGTCATTCTAAGAGGCAAGTGCGTTCTCTGTGCAAGTCCAATCTCGGTACGTTATCCCTTGATTGAGAGCATCACGTGCCTGTTGGCGATCGGAACAATCTCGATATGGGGATATTCAATTGCGGCGTTGCTTTACTTTGTCTTCCTTGCATCTTTATTAACGTTGTTAGTTATCGACATCGAAACGACGCTGCTTCCAGATCAAATTACGCTGCCTCTCGTCTGGCTGGGACTTATCGTATCGCACCAGTATGTCGACACTGGCGATTTCCCCAGCCCCATATCTTCTCTAGTGGGAGCGACCGTCGGCTATACGTCACTGTGGGCCATCAACCAAGTGTTCAAACTAATCCGGGGGCAGAACGGTATGGGCAATGGCGATTTCAAATTGACAGCCGCACTGGGGGCTTGGCTCGGCTGGCAAGCCCTGCCGACCGTCATACTCGTCGCATCAATATTAGGACTAGCCTATGCTTTGTTTCTAATCTCCTTGGGCAAATTGTCGGTGAAACAAGCAATTCCTTTCGGGCCCTTTTTAAGTATTGGAGGCTGCGTTACTCTCGCGACTAGCGATTTTTTTGCGGCTTTCTTCTCCCTTTGATGTCGAAATTTGTCGTTGCAGTTACCGGAGGGATCGGCAGTGGTAAGACTGTGGTTTCCGATCGCTTTTCAAATCTAGGAGTAGATGTCATCGACCTCGATACTGCATCTCGTGTAGTCGTTGAACCAGGCACCCAAGCACTTAACGAAATATCCGGCCATTTCGGCGGCGGCGTAGTCGGATCAGACGCGCATCTCGACAGAAAGGCACTGAGGCAACAAGTGTTCGACAACCCGACAGAGAGACGTTGGTTGGAAAAATTGTTGCACCCTTTGATTAATGAATGGACGTTGCGGCAGTTACAAGCCGTCCAATCCATATATGCAATAGTTGTTAATCCGCTTCTTAGAGCCCGTGGAGGTTACGTCAACCGCATACTCGTGGTTGATGCAGCCGTTGAAGTACAGATCGAGCGTACGATGGAACGAGACAAGGTCGCCAGAAAAGAGGCCCAGGCGATTGTGGATAGCCAGCTCGATCGGGCTGGTCGACTGGCGCTCGCCGATGACGTCATCCAGAACGAGGGTTCATTGCTGAGGCTCAATAGCAAGGTGCGAAAACTACATAGTCACTATATAGAGAGGGCCATTGCCTGAGAAGACCACCCAGATCGTTCCCTGTCCTACTTGCAAGAAAGTCTTACGTTGGACCGTGGAAAACGAGTTTCGTCCATTTTGTTCCGAAAGATGCCGGCTGATTGACTTCGGCGCATGGGCAGACGAAAAACATGCGATCCCAGGCGAACGGAACTTTGACGACCTTGGTTCCAGCGACTCGAACGACTAACGCCGATCAGGAACGATATTCAGCATTAATGCGAATGTATTCGTACGAGAGATCGGATGTCCATATCGTTTCTTGAGAGCTTCCTCGACCAAGATCAATCGTTATTTCGTATTCGTCTTTAGCCATAACTTCCGCCCCATCCTCTTCGCGATAACTGTCTGAAACCATACCTCCTATCGCCACGCGAACATCATTTAAATTGAGCGAAACTCCGTATGGATCCAAATCCCTGATACCTGCTCGACCGATGGCCATGCAGAAACGTCCCCAATTGGGATCGCCGGCAAACAAGGCTGTTTTGACAAGCGGAGAGTGTGCAACCGTGTATGCAACGCGCATGCATTCCGAAGAATCACGGCCTCCATGCACATGTATGGTAATAAAGCGCGTCGCCCCTTCGGCATCCCGTATTGTCCGGATCGCCAATTCCCTAACGATCGGAGTTAGGCCACGGAACAACTCGAAATACTCGCGCGACGAATTGTCATGTATTGTGTCGTGGTCTCCTGCTCCTGACGCCACCAACACAAAGGAGTCGTTGGTCGAAGTATCCCCATCGACCGTCAAACGGTTAAAGCTTAGTTCTGCGAGATCGAGAGTTAATCTTCGGGCAATTTCTGGTGTTATCGACGCGTTCGTGCCGATGAAAGCCAACAACGTCGCCATGTCGGGTCGAATCATTCCTGAACCTTTGACGATTCCGGTGCCAATCGCTTCACGACCGCCTAATTTAAAGCGATTCGAAAGTCCCTTCGGAATAGTGTCAGTCGTCATAATCGCTGCCGCTGCCTGGGCCCAATGGTTGGGACTAAGCGCTTGGTGAGCCCGGTCGATACCGGCAAGAATTTTTTCCATCGGTAGAAATTCGCCGATAACTCCCGTCGAGAATGGTAATACCTCTGTGACATCACACTCTAGAAGCGAAGCCAAGTGTGAGCACGTTTGCATAGCATCGTTGACGCCGCGCTCTCCAGTCGCAGCATTGGCGTTCCCGCTATTCACAATGAAACCGCGGGCGGGACCGGGACAAGCTGACGCGATTTCGACGGGTGCCGCCCTGTAACTGTTGCGCGTGTACACGCCACCAGCAGTCGCTCCAGGTTCAAAAGAAAACACTGCAATGTCGTCACGACCGTTATCGCGAATTCTGGCATCCGCTGTGCCTAACCTAATTCCGGGAACCTCTTCAAGTACGCCCATAACAGGCAAATTGACAGACACTTAAATCAACCTCGCGAAGCTATGCTGCTCGCCCATGACACTGTTTATATTTTTTACCTGAACCACAGGGGCACTTTTCATTACGTCCAACCTTGCGATCCTCTCGGACAAACGTTTGTGGCTTGCCTACCGCCATAGGAGCCATTACGTCAGCACCCGAAACGCCCATTTGATCGAAATTCGCTTCGGCGGCTTCGGAGCCCTGAAATTGCATACGCTTACTATTCTCGACTCGACGCCTCCTCTCCGCGCCGCCAAAATCCTCGCCACGGTCCAATTCGACGCGAGATAGAATCCGAATCACATCCCGCTTAATGCCGTAAAGCATGTCCTGAAAAAGTTCAAACGCCTCTCGTTTGTATTCTTGCTTAGGCTGCTTTTGGGCATATGCCCGCAAATGTATTCCTTGGCGGAGATAATCCATCGTCCCTAAATGCTCTTTCCACTTTTGGTCGAGAACGCTGAGCATGATTTCCTTCTCGACGCGATTCATATCTAGACCTTCCGATTTCCATGCAAGAACTTTAACCCCATATTCCTCCTGGACTTGTTCGCTAATTCTTCGCCGCAAATCGTCTTCAGTGACCTCGTCTTCCGTCTGGACTATTTTCCCCAGGGGCTGGGTGGAGTTGAACTCCGATACCAAAGTCTTTTCCAACTCCGGTATGTCCCATTGTTCCATTATGCTTTCGGGCGGAATGTGCTCGGAAATTGCTTCGTCCACTATTTCTGTACGAATGTCCTCTAGCATTTCGCGGATATCGTTAGCCTCCATTAATTCATTTCGTTGTTGGTAGATCACCGTTCGTTGATCGTTTGCAACATCGTCATACTCGAGGAGATTCTTGCGAATATCGAAATTCCGGCCCTCCACCTTGCGTTGAGCTCGTTCAATCGAGCGATCAAATATAGCCCCTTCGGCTGAGTCGCCCTTCTCGGTATAAGCACGATCTAACATTCCGCGAACCCGATCGGCTCCAAAAATTCGAAGCAGGTTGTCTTCCCAAGAAATGAAAAAACGCGAGGATCCGGGATCGCCTTGCCTTCCTGCCCGGCCGCGCAACTGATTGTCGATCCGGCGGGATTCGTGCCTTTCTGTTCCGATAATGTGCAAGCCTCCCGCGTCGATCACTCTTTCGTGGGTTTCCTTCCACGCAGTTTTGACACTAGTGACTTCAGAAGGGTCGGGTTCATCACCGAGTTTCTCCACCTCAACCTGCCAGTTACCTCCTAGCACTATATCCGTGCCTCGACCCGCCATGTTGGTAGCAATAGTCACGGACCCTGGACGACCCGCTTGGGCAATAATTTCCGCTTCGCTTTCGTGTTGTTTGGCGTTGAGCACATTGTGAGAGACCTTGGCTCGGTCCAGCTCATGGGAAATCCTTTCAGACGATTCGATCGACGCTGTTCCGACTAGAACGGGTTGATCTGCGTCAACGCTTTTTCGTATTTCGTTTACGATCGCCTCGAATTTCTCCTCGACAGTTAGATATATGAGGTCCGTCCGGTCCTCACGGATCATGGGAACGTTCGTCGGGATCACTACAACATCTAGGCCGTATATCTGTTTGAATTCGAAGGCTTCCGTATCCGCGGTCCCCGTCATACCAGCAAGCTTTCCATAAAGCCTGAAATAATTTTGGAAAGTAGTTGAAGCGACCGTTTGGGTTTCGTTCTGAATCGAGACTCCCTCTTTGGCTTCTATTGCCTGGTGGATACCATCGGACCAACGACGACCAGGTTGAGCACGACCCGTGTGTTCGTCGACGATAACGATTTCGTCGTTACGAACCATGTAGTCAATGTCGCGCTTGAATAAAAAATGTGCTTTCAGGGCGGCTTGGACGTGATGTAACAGGCCTAGATTGGACGCCGCATACAAACTATCACCCTCCCCCAACATCCCGTTGCGTTTTAACTCGTCCTCAACCGCGAGGTGCCCTCGTTCTGTCAATTCCACCTGACGATTTTTTTCGTCGACAAAAAAATCACCGGTGTCTTCTATTTCCTCGCCACCCATAATCGCAGGCAATGCGACCTCGACCTGCTCCTGTTGGACCAATTTAGGTGCGAATTTGTTGATCTTCCGATAGAGATCGGTGCTCTCTTCGGCCGGCCCCGAAATGATTAGAGGCGTTCGTGCTTCGTCAATTAGGATCGAGTCAACCTCGTCGACAATCGCGAAGCTGAGCTGTCGCTGCAGCCGGTCTTCTTTCCTAAAAGCCATGTTGTCGCGAAGGTAATCGAATCCAAATTCGTTATTGGTCCCATAGGTAATATCAGCAGCGTACGCCCCACGCTTCGTTTCCATATCTTGACCCGACTGCACCACGCCGACAGTCATGTCGAGCGCTCCATATATCGGACCCATCCAGTCTGCGTCTCGGCGCGCGAGATAGTCGTTGACGGTAACGATGTGAACGCCGTACCCAGTAAGTGCATTCAAATACGCTGCCAACGTTGCTACTAACGTTTTCCCTTCCCCGGTACGCATTTCGGCAATCCTGCCCTCGTGCAGCGTTATCCCACCAATAAGTTGAACGTCATAGTGGCGTGTCCCACTCACTCTTTCTGCAACTTCACGGACACATGCAAATGCTTCCGGCAAGAGGTCGTCCAGCGTTTCACCGTTCTGGTGTCGTTCCCGAAATTCGGCAGTTCGGCACTTTAAGTCTTGAATCGACGATCCGAGCAAACCAGCGCCTAGCCCGTTGATCCGAGCAACCGTTTTCTCCATTTGCTTGAGTTCCCGGCTATTGCGAGTTCCAAACAAATTACGGATTAACTGGCCAAACATAACCTTAAGGGGATTGGGAAAACGTTATTTTAACTCGAATCAACGCCGCAACATGGGAATGTCCATAACGTGCCCAAGGTCCGAACGGTTTCGTCACTTATATCAAGCGCTAGCATTCGACCAAATGTATGTCTTAGATCTATTATGTCTAGATCAAGTAAAGCAAGAAAACATTAACCACTCTTGAATCTAGACGCCGTGCCTGATAACAAAATAAAAACTCTGTTACGCCGAAGGTTTCATTCCGATAGCTCGAAATCACCCCTCTACCGACTTGTAAACCGAGCTTTAGACCAAGAACACAAAACAAAAATATTACGATCTATCCTGCCGGCAAACATGGCCCTCCAATTCGAGGTTTCGAATGTTCGCGGAAACAGATTGACAATTCTCGCGAAAAACGCTTCCTGGGCAACCCGGCTCCGGTTCGACACACCGAGGCTGCTAAATCAACTTTGTCAGCTCCAGGAATTTTCGCAAATCGAAGAGATCAAAATTCGTTCTGTGTCATCGCTCGAGCCCTCTGCGACTCAACGTAGCCTCTCGGAGAATATATCGACGCCGGCGCGTGAACCGCTTGAAGAGCTCGCCGATCGAACCGAACAAGGCGAATTAAAAAGTGCATTACGAAAACTCGCTCAGCACGGACGGACGAATTTATCGGGGCATGATCCAAAAGCGTAGTCCCGCTTGAACAGGATTCCGGACAACGATTCGCTGGAATCAAATAAAATGGTTTACGAGAAAGAACTTCAGGAAGCTACGTATGCAGGTTTGCCAAATGAAATCGGGTTATCAGATTCGTTGCTGTACGTTACGACTTCGTATGCGTCACGATCCGCAAGCAAGCGTCGAACTAAAGCGTTATTCGTCGAATGACCGGATTTAAAGCCACAAAAGGCCCCGATGACGCTATGCCCTAATAAGTATAGATCCCCGATCGCATCAAGAATCTTGTGCTTGACAAACTCATCCCTTTGCCGAAGGCCATCGTTATTAAGGATCCTAAAGTCATCAACGACCACCGCGTTGTCTAAGCTACCGCCTCGGGCAAGATCCATTGAACGCAATTTTTCAAAATCTGCGAGAAAACCAAACGTTCGGGCACGGCTGACCTCTTTCACAAAAGCAGTAGTAGAAAAATCAACCGACGCGTGTCGGACATGTGTCCGAAAAACTGGATGGTCATAATCCAGCGTGTATTCGACTCGAAAACCGGTGTGAGGAGAAATCGTTACCCTCGCCCCACCTTCCTCGTAACTGAGTTCCTTTAGGACGCGGATGAACCTTTTAGCCGCGTCCTGTTCTTGAAATCCAGCTGATTGAATTAGAAATACGAAGGGTGCCGCACTCCCATCCATAATAGGCAGCTCTGACGCACTAACGTCAACAAAAGCATTGTCAATCCCCAGCCCAGCCATAGCGGACATCAAGTGCTCAACCGTCGAAATTTTATTAGATCCTTCGCCTATCGAAGTCGCCATTGTGGTGTCAGATACATTGACCGCGTTCGCTTTCACCGGTATCGGCGAATCACCATCCGTGCGCGTAAACACAATGCCGGTATCAGGTGGCGCAGGCCGTAAACTCAGAAAAACCTTTTCCCCAGTGTGTAACCCTACGCCGGCTGCTCGTATTATGTTTTTCAGCGTTCTTTGTTTAACCATAATCCCACGTCTAAAACAGGGCTCAAGAACGGCGCTGGATGTTAGCAATCGCGGGTCCTCATGGCCACGAAGCCACTTGGCTAAGTTGTAACATTTTGTGTCGATCTGTTGCCGAAAAAGTCGAGCCGGCTCAAGTTTGTTTGGATCCCGATCAAGAAATTAGAGCAGGGGGCAATTCACACTCTCTGTTAGCTTGTCGTTCCTTGGGGGAACGGAACAGTTGGCTTCAATCCGCTTGCCGCCGCAGGAAGGCCGGAATATCCAAATAATCTGCATTCATATTTTCGGATTGTTCGGACGGCACTTCTCGTGCACTGCTAGCCCGACGCTTTTTTCTCATTACCGTAGGCCGATCCAAGTCATCATAATCGGGCCGACCCCCTTCCCCGTCGTCGGTATCGTCACCTTCATACGTATTGTCGACGACAACGCTTGGAAGTAGGGCTTCGCCAAGTCCCGTCGCAACTACCGTAACGCGAAGCTCTTCTGCAGCTTCCGTATCAATTACGGTACCAATAACAACGAGCCCTCGCTCCGAAGTAAATGCGTTAATGGTCTCACCAACATCAGCAAATTCACCTATGGATAGATCCGGACCCGCTGTAATGTTGACGAGTACACCCCTGGCACCTTGAAGATCAACATCCTCAAGAAGAGGACTTCGAATAGCAGCTTCCGCTGCATCTCGCGCTCGATTCTCCCCGGCTGCTCGCCCAGTACCCATCATCGCCATTCCCATTTCAGACATAACTGTCCGTACATCGGCAAAATCAACATTGATCATACCTGGCCGAATAATCAGATCTGCAATACCTTGGACGGCACCACATAGAACTTCGTTAGCTGTCGCGAAAGCATCGACCATTGATGTTCTCTCTCCCAGCACCGACAAAAGTTTCTCGTTCGGGATCGTAATCAACGAATCAACATGCTGGGCAAGTTCTTCGATCCCCTGCTCCGCAGATTCCATTCGTTTTTCGAATCGAAAGGGTTTCGTGACGACCGCCACTGTTAGGATGTCCAGCTCGCGAGCCACCTGCGCTACGACCGGTGCCCCTCCTGTCCCAGTACCACCGCCCATACCAGCAGTAATGAATACCATGTCTGCGCCAGAAAGAACTTCCGCGATCCGGTCACGGTCCTCCATTGCTGCCAACCTGCCGATCTCAGGGTCGGCACCGGCGCCGAGGCCCTTGGTAATTGATGCGCCCAGTTGCAATATGGTCTTGGCGTCCAAACTCTTAAGAGCCTGGGAGTCGGTATTTGCCGCTATGAAGTCAACGCCTTCAACATTCTTTAAAACCATATGTTGAATCGCATTTCCGCCGCCACCACCAACTCCAATCACCTTGATAATCGCGCTTTGAGGAGGACTATCGACTAGTTCGAACATAGTTTTTTCCTATTTGAAAGTTTATTCACACATTTTTGTCCAGCCACTTCTTGACTCCGCTAAAAAAGCCGAAGCTTCTAGAATTCCCTTGCTCCGAATGCCTTTGTTCAATTTCTTTGGCGTGTGCCAGTAAACCAACGCCGGTGGAATAAATTGGGTTGGTTACTATGTCTTTTAGGCCTGATATGTTTTTCGGAAAACCGAGACTAACTGGCATGTGGAATATCTCTTCCGCTAATTCCACTACGCCTTCCATCTTCGAAGACCCACCTGTAAGAACGATACCCGCGGCAACAAGGTCTGCGAAACCGCTACGTCTTAATTCAGCCTGAACAAGAGTAAAAAGCTCGGCATACCTCGGCTCAACCACTTCCGCCAAAGCCTGCCTAGAGAGCTCGCGCGCGCGCTTATCGCCTACCCCCGGAACCTTGATGTAGTCACCTTCTTGCGCTAATTGAGTGAGTGCAGAGGCGTAACGAATCTTGATTTCTTCGGCGTGTTGGGTCGGTGTACGAAGCGCCATCGCAATGTCGTTCGTGACCTGATCACCTGCGATCGGGATCACGGCCGTGTGGCGTATCGCTCCGTCCGTAAACACCGCGATATCACTCGTTCCACCGCCGATGTCCACCAGGCATACGCCCAGATCTAACTCGTCGTCGGTTAGAACAGCGAGGCTTGAGGCCAGCTGCTCGAGGACGATGCCCCTAACTGCGAGGCCACATCTTTCAATGCACTTCTCAATATTTTGAGCCGCGTTAACCGCGCCTGTCACAAGGTGAACCTTGGCCTCTAGGCGAACGCCTGACATCCCCAGAGGCTCTTTAACACCCTCTTGGCTATCGATTACATATTCTTGTGGAAGAATATGGAGGATTTTTTGGTCAGCCGGTATCGCTACCGCCTGAGCAGCGTCGATCACCCGTTCTACGTCCTGCGGGATCACTTCCCGGTCACGAATAGCTACGATCCCATGCGAGTTAAGACTACGAATATGACTACCAGCAATACCTGCATAGACTTCGTCAATGTCGCAACCCGCCATCAGTTCAGCTTCTTCCACAGCTCTCTGAATTGACTGGACCGTCGATTCGATATTCACTACAACGCCCTTTTTTAGTCCTCGCGACGGATGGGATCCGATACCTATAATTTCGATTTCATCCAACTCGTTGATTTCGCCCACGATGGCAGCGACTTTGCTGGTCCCGATGTCAAGGCCTACGATTTGTTTGTTTGTGTGGTCTGAAGCCATATCTATAACCCGCGTGAAGCCACTAACGTAGAAATTTCCTCATCCCACTCGATCGCGACGCCGCTGGGGTATCTCGCATCCGCCCTTATCACGTGATCTTCATTACCTTGAAGTATCTCTTCGTATACGGAGACAAAGCGTCTCAAACGATTCAGAACGTCCTTCTTGCCCGTCGCAACCGACAGCCCGTTAGCGAAAGTTACGGTCCAGCCAGCGACGCTCGATTCATCCAATTCAACAATGCGCAGACCTGAACGCCCGACCAACGTGGAAAAGGTTTTGAATAACTTCATAGATGCGGCGGAATCCGAGGACGTAGCATTAACCAATGGAAGATTACCTTGGTATTTCTCAGCCATACTGAGAACGTCGCCCTTCCCATTTAGGTACCCATCAAATCCCCACCGCACGGTTGGTAACTCTCGATTCACGGTGACATGAACGGAATTCGGCCAATTTCTTCGAACTGTTACAGCCCGAATCCAATCGATACCCGCTATTTTTTCCTGCAGGTCCGAAGGGTTAATGGCATCGCCCATCGACATCGCCTCATTCACCACCGCGACGACGATCGTCCGTTCAGCGCCCGACAAGTCACCCTCAACACGAACGAGATCAAGTGGCCCGGTTAGGTATCCCCATACTGTCCGGCCGCTCTGAACCGCCAGCACCAGCAAAGCAAGGGCAGTTATAACGCTGAGTAATCGACTAACCAAATTAACAAGACTCCATGCCAGCCGAGACGAGACTTACGTTTCCCGCCCCTTGAACAATTACCACATCACCCTCGTTCGCGAGTTTCTTTACCATCTCACGCGCTTCGTTGGGATCCGATACAACTATCGGATTGACGCCGCCCCTTTGCCGTATTCCGGCCGCTAAACTTTTGCTGTCGGCTCCAGGTATCGCCTGCTCTCCTGCTGAGTAAATCTCGACCAATATGAGTGCATCAACCTCAGAAAGAACCCGGACAAAGTCGTCGTATAGATCGCGCGTTCGCGTATATCGATGCGGCTGATAGACCATGAGCAACCGTCTCGATGGCCAGACCAGACGTGCGGTATCCAGCACGTTCTTAACCTCTGTGGGATGATGACCGTAGTCGTCGACTAGGGTTAGGTGTTTTTCTCGAACCGTTATTTCCCGTGTTTCAAAACGTCGACCCACACCGCTGAAATTCTTTAGGCCCTGCCGTATCGCCTCGTCGGCGATGGATTCTTCCGTGGCAACAGCGATCGCCGCGACTGCGTTTCTAACGTTGTGGAACCCCGGCAACGGAAGTTCCACGTTTAATTCACTACGTTCCTCGGGACGTTCGACCGTAAACCGCCATACGCTTTCTTCGTATTCTATGTCTCTCGCGCGAAAATTGGCTTCGGCGGAAAGGCCATATGTGTATACCGGTCTCGCCAACTCTGGCATTAGTGAACACGCGGGCTTGTCGTCTAAGCATAGAAAGACATGGCCATAAAATGGCAATCGATGGACAAATTGGATAAACGTTTGTTTTAGTTTTTCAAAATCATGGTCGTAGGCTGAAAGATGGTCTTGATCGACATTCGTGATTACGGCAACCATGGGTTGAAGAAACAGGAAGGAAGCGTCGCTTTCATCCGCCTCGGCAATTAAATACTTTCCATCACCAAGCTTTGCATTTCGTCCTTCGCTTTTCAGCAAGCCTCCGACGACAAAAGTCGGATCCAGGCCAGCCGCCTGGAAAATACTGGTGATAAGCCCTGTCGTAGTAGTTTTGCCATGCGTACCAGCAACAGCAATACCACGTCGATAGCGCATCAATTCGCCCAACATTTCGGCCCTAGCAACGACAGGAATTCTCTGCCGACGAGCTTCAACGATTTCTGGGTTATCGGTATCGACCGCACTCGACACAACCACCACGTCGGAACCAACAACGTTGTGCGCTTCATGCCCGACAGAAACTTGCGCACCTAGTTCTGCAAGGCGACGGACGACACTAGAATCGGCGATGTCTGATCCTGTCACAGAGTAACCTTGGTGCAGGAGCACCTCTGCGATACCACACATACCTGAACCACCCACTCCAACAAAGTGAATGCGGTTAACGCGACCCATATCGGGTACGTCGGGAGACTTTTCAACCAACGGTCTCAAGATGCGCGACCTTGCTTAGTTTTCGTCGAAACTTCAAAACTCGCGCGCTGGATTAATCCCATCAACATTGCACAGACAAGAAGACTGTTTCCCCCATAACTTATGAACGGCAAAGTTAAGCCCTTCGTGGGAAGAACGCCGGTATTTACTCCAACATTAATGAGTACCTGAGCTCCTATTAAGAGACCGGCACCGTATGCCAAATAACCGGCGAATGAACGATCAACATCAATGGCCTTTCGGGCAATCCTAAAGCCGCGTAATACGATAAAACCCAAAAGGCTTATTACAAAAACTGCACCAACAAGGCCAAGTTCCTCCGCAATAACGGCAAAAATAAAATCGTTATGCGCCTCGGGTAGATAAAAGAGCTTCTGGATCCCATCGCCTAGGCCAATGCCTGTTATTTCTCCACGACCAAACGCTATCAACGCTTGCGTGAGTTGATAACCACCACTAGATGCTGAAGCCCAGGGATCAAGAAACGTTGCGAGACGTTCAGTCCTTTCTGGGCTGATTAAGATAAGTAAGAAGAGTCCGCCACCAACAAAAACTGCTGCTAACAAAAAATGCGGCAACCGCAGACCAGCCAGGAACGCTAAACCTGCTACCAACACCAATAGAATAACGAGAGTGCCGAAATCGGGCTCTATCAGGACTAGGAGAAAAACAGGCGTGAGCCACAGCATCGGGCGTAGGAGCTCGGTACCTCCGCGCTTTACTTTTTCACCAGAGCGAGACAGAAAACCAGCGATATAGATAAGAACCAAAAACTTAATCCATTCGGATGCTTGGAAAGTGAAGAATCCGAAATCAATCCAACGTCTGCTGCCGTTAATCACGCTTCCTATACCCGGAATCAACACGACAACGGCCAACAAGAGTGCTACGAACAAGCACGTTTTGTGTCCGAATTCCCATAGTTTCAAGGGCAGCGAGACCACGACCCCAAACACACATATGGATGCGAGGACGTACGCAACATGCCTAACTCCATACGAGATACCTGCGACGTCGAACGCCGATGACGCCGAAGCGACCATAATCACGCCGATCACCAATGCTATGAGCCAAGCGATCACGAGGGATATATCGAAATTCGCAGTCACTTGGACATGCCTTCCACAATACGAGTAAAAGCCTGTCCACGAACTACGAAGTTCTCGAACATGTCGAAACTCGCGCACGCGGGCGAGAACAGAACTACATCGCCAGGAAGCGCGTCCATTCGTGCCTTCATCACCGCGTCGTCAAGGTCAGAAGCAAAGGCTACGGGCGTGCCCGGAATGTTCGCTGCGATAAGTCTCGCATCTCGACCAATCAATACCACGCTTCGAACATGGCCAGGGATAGCCCGTCCCAACACGGCGAAATCTGCGCCCTTGCCCATCCCCCCCGCGATCAGGACGATTCTTCGAGATGACGGTTGTTTAATTACACCTTGAATTGCGGCAATGCAGGATCCCAAGTTGGTAGCTTTCGAGTCATCCACATACGTGACATCATCAATACTGCCTATGATTTGGGCTCGGTGTGGTAAGCCCTCGAAGGACTCCAAAACGTGTCTGATATTGTCGAAGCTAGCCTCGAAGCTATGTGCAATGGCCGCAGCCGCAACGACATTAAACCGATTGTGATCACCCGTAAGTTTAATCGCGTCGCTAGCCACAAACCTTCCGTCAATAACTACTCCTTTTTCGATTACACGCCATCGTTCATCTTTATTGACGGCAACGGATGGCACATTATCCGGCGGTCGAGAAAGGGGATCGTCGCCGTTATAAACTGCAAATCCGCAATCTCTGTAAATCCTTCGTTTAACCGCCGCGTATGAATCGAGCGACTCATGGCGGTCCAGGTGGTCGTTACTTATATTAATGATCGAGGCGACGTCTAATCTTTTTGCTTCCATTCGTTCCAGTTGAAAGCTCGATAACTCAAGAACGTAACCTGCAAAACCATCGTTAAGTAGATCCAAGGCCGGAGGGCCTAGATTTCCCCCGCTGCCGAATGCTTGGTCCTCCAGCATTGCGCCTACTAGTGTCGTTACTGTGCTCTTTCCGTTGGTACCCGTAATTCCGATCACTGGGCCGTCTGCCGCATCCATGAACAAGTCCACGTCACTAACAAGTTTGATTCCCGTAGAAAGAGCTTTTCGCACCAAGCAATGACTAAGAGGCAGCCCGGGGCTCACGATCATGGTCGAAACCGAATCGATCGCGCGATCAATGTCACTTGGCCTTATCAACGATACTTGAGGAAAGTTTTGATAAAACGTTCTTGAATTGGGGATTGGGCTTTGGTCGGTGTCGAATCGGGTATCGCAGACGATGAGGTCTCGTTTTCCGTGAAGATACCTAAGGCACGACATACCGCTGACGCCAGCACCCAGTATCAGCGTGCCGTTTAGTGTCATCGCAGTTTCAACGTAGACAAACCAAACATCACGAGCATCAGCGTAATAATCCAAAATCGGACGGTTATTTTGGGTTCAGGCCACCCCTTCAATTCGAAATGGTGGTGGATAGGAGCCATCCTAAAAACGCGCCTGCCAGTAAGCTTAAAACTAGATACTTGAACGATCACAGAAAAAGCCTCCAGAACGAATAAGCCCCCCATGATCAAGAGGACGATCTCGTGTCTAACCATTACCCCTACTGCACCCAGAGCCGACCCGAGTGCAAGCGATCCCGTGTCCCCCATAAAGACCTGCGCGGGATAAGCGTTGAACCAAAGAAAACCGAGGCCAGCCCCTATTAACGCTCCGCAGAATACCGAGAGCTCACCAGCGCCCTCGACGTACGGAATTTGCAGGTACGTCGCGAATTCAACGTTGCCGACAAGATAAGCGATGAGGCCCAACGCCGCGCCGACAATAACCGTGGGTAAAACTGCCAGCCCGTCCAGCCCATCTGTCAGATTTACCGCGTTACTCATGCCCACAATTATTAGGTATGCCAAAAAGACGAATCCGAAAGCTCCAAGAGGGATCGATATTGCTTTGAAGAAAGGCACAATTAGAGTGGTGTCGGCCGACGACGAGGCGGTGTTGTATAGAGCAACCGCAGCTCCAATACCAAACACCGATTGAAACAAATACTTCCAACCCGCAGAAAGCCCGTGGGAGGAGCTTGACCGCGAAATCTTTAAGAAATCGTCAATCCATCCAATAGCGCCGAAGGAGAGAGTGATGCACAGAACAATGCGTATATATCGGCTACCAAGATCTCCCCACAATATCGTGGTCACCAAAATCACTACAAGAATCAGTACTCCGCCCATCGTTGGCGTACCGGCTTTGCTTTGATGTGACCTCGGCCCATCTTCGCGAACGACTTCGCCAATTTGATGAGTTGAGAGCTTGCGAATAAGAACCGGGCCTAGGCTTAGAGACAAGAACATGGCGGTGCCTGCGCTTACCATCGTCCTGAAGGTCAAGTACTGAAATACTCCAAAGGCGGCTACAAACTGCGATAAATAGTCGGTCAACCAAAGGAACATTAGTCTGTTAATCCGAGTAGGTTCTTAACGAAATCTCGATCATCAAATACGTTCTTCTCGCCCTTGATTTCCTGCGTGTTCTCGTGACCTTTACCTGCAATCAACACGACATCATCGGAAGACGCAGCGCGCAGGGCTTCGCGAACTGCCGTGGCCCGGTCGGGAATCAAGCGATACGCATTCCAGTTTCCAAATCCATCCACAATTTGCTTATTGATGAAGTCGACTTTTTCTGAACGCGGATTATCCGCGGTGACGATCGCCATATCCGCCTGGCCCGCTACGACCGCTCCCATCATCGATCGCTTACCTTGATCACGATCTCCACCGCAACCAAATACACATATTAAGCGTCCACCCATGTGGGTTCGGATTGCTGACAGGGCTAGTCTCAGTGCTTCTGGCGTGTGCGCGTAATCAACCACGACTGCTGGCTTGCCATAGATTCGATACGTCTCCATACGGCCAGGAATATAAGGAAGACGCTGAAGCAAAGCAGTGATTTCGCTTAGCGCGTACCCCCGATGCAGAGCAACCCCTACAGCGGCGGCAACGTTTGCAACGGAAAAGTCTCCAAACAGCGGCAGATCAAAGTCGGATTCACCCCACTTCGTATGCCATTTTCCGACGACGCCATCTCGCGTGTACTTGTCCACAACCCAACTAACGTCAGCTTCTTTAGTTGTACCGTACGTAACACAAGTCAAATCGCGAGCCCGCAATTGGGACACGAGTTCTCGACCAAACGGTTCATCGGTATTTATCACGGCAGCCGTCAAGCTGCCAAATTCAAACAACTTTCGCTTCGCCACAGCGTATTCGTCCATGCCGCCGTGGTAATCAATATGGTCTCGGCTAAGATTCGAGAAAACGGCCACATCGAACGACACGTCGGCAACTCGGTTTTGTTCTAGCGCATGCGAACTTACTTCCATAGCGACGGACCGTTGCTTCATCAAACAAAGGCACCGCAACCTTTGCTGTACCGTTACGGCATTCTCTGTCGTTAGATGCGACGGGCGGAGGTTCCCGATAACTCCCCACCCAATTGTTCCCATAAATCCCGTCCGCTCCATTAAAGCGGCACAATGGTGCGCAATCGATGTCTTACCGTTGGTGCCTGTAACGCCGATGCAAAACAAGCTTTCACTAGGTTCGTTACAGAATCGACCTGCAATTGCGCTCAACTGCACGGCCAAATTTGGATCGACGACAATCGGAACGTCAAACGACCCGGCGATTTGACGTTCAGCGCAGACCGCGGCCGCACCACGCCGAAGGGCCTCATCGACGAAATCGTGACCATCGAACTTGCGACCTTGGAGAGCAAAGAACAAATCTCCAGGTGTTACTGCACGCGAATCGATGCAAATTCCATCCACTTTTATGGGATCGACATCAGTGCGGTCGAGTAGCTCGTCAAGCCGCATGATCAAAACCCTCACGCGCGTTTTCTCGGTCCGTCACTACTAGGTTTTTGGGGGCAACGCCTAATATCCGTAAGGATCTGGCCAAAATGCGTGAGAAGACCGGAGCCGCGACTTCCCCACCCCCCACATGTTCCCCTAGTGGTTCATTAATTATTACTACAATAACGACCTGGGGATCACGAGACGGCGCAATACCAGCGAACAGGGCAACGTGACGCGTGTCGTCATAAGTCCCCGATGTAACCTTTCGCGATGTCCCTGTCTTTCCGGCGACTGCGAAACCAGGAACTCGAGCCTTCGGTGCCGTTCCTTTTGAACTGGCAACACCCTCCATCATGCGGAGTAAAGATGCGACGTCACTTTCTTCGAAGACCCGCTCCTCAGATGCCCGTGGTAATCCTCGTATCAAGTTCACCTGGCGCCTAACGCCCCCCGACGCTATCGTCAGATAACTTTGTGCGAGCTGCATTGCGGAAGCCGTGACGCCATAACCGTATGCCAACGATGCACGTACGATTGGATTGTCGATATCCCTGTCAGTAAGTAGCCCTGACACCTCACCCGGCAGTCCCGTCGCTGGAATGGAACCGAGACCGGATCGATGAAAAACGTCATACAGATGAGACCCCTCAAGCCCGAGCGCTATTTTCGCGACGCCTACCTGGCTAGACCTGGCGAGAACTTCCGCTAAGGTGAGTCGACCGCGATTGACCGGATCTTCTATGAGTTTTCGACCCACCGTCAGGTAGCCTGGAGTCGTGTCAATTATTGTGTCGGCCCGATACGTCCCGGTCTCCAGTGCCGCCAAGATAGCGAACGGCTTGGCCGTAGATCCTGGCTCATAAAGATCCGTGATCGCGCGATTGCGCATGCCGTCGAAATCGCGAGCACCAACTCGGTTGGGGTTGTAGGAAGGTTGGTTAACAAGCGCAAGTACATCTCCAGTCGTAACATCCAGTGTTACGACAGACCCGGACCGTGCTCCACTGTGTTCAACGGCCGATTTAAGTTCCCGGTACGCTAGAAATTGAAGACGAAGGTCAATACTGAGCTCAACGTCGTCCCCGAAATCAGGAGCATCGTAAAAATCAAGATCTCTTACCCGTTGTCCGCGTCGATCCGTAAGGACTCGTTTAGAACCGGGCACACCTCGCAGAACGTGGTCCATCGAGAGCTCGATACCTTCTTGGCCCACGTCATCGATATCGGTTCTGCCTACGACATGAGCCGATATTTCGCCAGACGGGTAAAACCGCCGATACTCGCGCTTAAACCGAATCCCTGGTATTTCCAGTGAACGCAGAGATCTCGCGATCGCGGGACTGACGCGACGAGCCAGGTAAACAAATTGGGTGTGCTTACTTCGCTCAAGTCGTTTCATCAGCCCATCAACGGGCCGATCGAGGAGTTCTGCGACGAGGACCAATTCGCCAGCGTCCAGTCTATCCACACTTGGATCCGTCCATACGGATACAACGGGTGTGCTCACGGCCATCGGGTCGCCATTGCGATCAGAAATAACACCGCGGTGGGCGCGAATCTCTGCGTTGTGGATAGCTCGCGCCTTCCCTTGATTCTGTAAAAACTCGCGTTCGGTCACGGCCAAATAACCAGAACGACCGACCAATCCCAACAACGCAAGTGTAAATAACCCGGTCAGCACAAAATGACGCGGACGGTTCATCGGATGTTCCGATCTTGTGCCAACGATTGCGCTTTCGGCTGGCGAACTACTGACGTCACCTGTTCAGGAAATCGCATATTCAGGCGTCTTTGTGCAATGCGATCGACATTTTGATAGGACAACAAAGTCCCACGCTCCAACAATAAGCGGCTGTATTCCTGCAATAAGCTGTCTTGAATTTCTTGATTGCTGGTAAGTTCGTGGAACAGTTCCCGGCGATCATCAGTCACACCAATAACCTGGACGCCGCTCACCGCAACACCGAGTAAAGCGAGAACCCCGAAAAAGAACCAGGAAGAGTCGCGGAAACGCTTTGTTCTGGCGTTACTCAATTCGTTCTACGACCTGTAACAAAGCACCTCGAGATCGTGGATTCTTATCGGTTTCAGCCGCATCCGGACGCTTCGCTTTGACCACGTATGTGGCGCGCGCCAAGGACGTTCCGCGAACGGGTAAACGCCTAGGAAGCTCTGGACGCACAAGACTCCGAAACTTTTGGCGTACGACCGAGTGTTCTATGCTGTGAAACGTCAACACCCCGATCCGCCCTCCGGCCGCTAGGCGATGAAACCCGGCTTCAATCCCCCGTTTTAATTCGACGAGTTCATCATTAACGTGCATTCGAACGGCCTGAAACACACGAGTAGCGGAGTGCTTACGAGGATCGCGTCGTGATCCAGCGCTGTTAATGGCGGAAACCAATTCAGCTGTGGTGCTTAACGGCCTTTCATTGACGATGGACTTCGCAATCGACCGTGCATTTTTTTCGTCACCCAATTCACGCAAGACCTTTATTAAATCTGCGAGATCGACTCTATTTAGCCAGGAAGCAGCACTCTCTCCGCTGTCCGGATCCATTCGCATATCCAGGGGACCGCTGCGCATAAAACTGAATCCACGGGCTGGGTCATCAAGCTGAGGAGACGACACGCCTATATCCATCATGAGACCGCTCAACCCAACACACCGATTACTGGACAGTATCGAATTTATTTCGCTGAAAACCCCCCGCCTTGGATGCACGCGCGAATCCTCTCGTGACAAATCGATAGCCACACGATAAGCGTCAGGATCGCGGTCAAGCACCAACAGCGTGGCTTTAGGTGACAGTTGCCTTAGAAGGGCGCGTGCATGTCCTCCACGCCCAAAGGTGGCATCGAGGTAGGTCCCGTCCGGATCCGTCATAACTGCGTTAACCATGTCGTCCTGCAACACAGGTATGTGGTGCGTCATTTTCGCGTTGTCTCTATACAGACAAACCATCCAAATCACTCAAATCGCTGAAAGCGCTCTCGCGTGTTGCCTTCAGCCATTCTTCTCTTCGAGTTCTCCAGATCTGTTCATTCCATATCTCGAGTTTGTTGGTTTGGCCCATTAGTACGATTTTCTTCTCCAATTCCCCGTACTCCCGCAGCAACGGTGGAATGAGGACCCGTCCTTGAGCATCCATTTCCACGTCGGTCGCATGCCCAATTAATAGCCGTTGCAACAGTCGTGCCGAAGTACCGATATTCGAAAGTGCCTCGAGTCGAAGCTGTACTTCTTCCCAATCTCCTAGCGCATAGAGGAGCAAGCACTGTTCGTTATTATCAATCGTTGCAACCAGGCGGTTTTCCGTGCGCTGCTCCGCTTCCTCGCGAAATCGCGTGGGCAGTGCCATCCGTCCACGCGAGTCCATTGTTACGCTTGCAATGCCTCGAAACATAAGATTTAGACCTCAGATCAAGGTACTTACCTACGACGGTAATTAACCCACCTTTAACCTGATTTTCCCACTTTTTACCACACAAACCCCGACCCTAGGTTTGGAACTTAACTTTGTCAAGGATCAGTAGCACCTAACCCACAGAAAACTAAGGAAATTTCGGAATTTTATGGGATTACAAATAGATCACTGGAGTGCGTATATCTATTAGAAATAAATGGTAGAAGTCTTTTCCTCGAAAGCACTTTAACTTGATACCTAATTCCAAGCGCGTAAAGGGTTCTTGCATCGTGTTCGGAAAATTGAGTCGGCCTATAAGCCGGGTTCTGTCTTGGGCAATCATTCGTCTACGACATCCGTCACCGAATGTCTCTAGCAGCCTACCCAAATCCCGCGCGGACCACGCGACTGGATTTCTATTTAGCCTTGCTCCAGGCGGGGTTTACCTAGCCAGGTCTGTTACCAGAAGCCTGCGGTGCGCTCTTACCGCACCCTTTCACCCTTACCATGCATAAACTGTATGGCGGTCTACTCTCTGCTGCACTTTCCATGGGCTCACGCCCCCCAGGCGTTACCTGGCACCTTGTCCTATGGAGCCCGGACTTTCCTCTGACAAATCATCATGCCAGCGATCGCCTAGCCGACTCGAAGAAGAGCGTACTATCCATTACTCGTTAGGACCAGTGCTCTTTTGTACGCGCGCGCACGCGTCTCGCCCGTTATTTTAGCGGCCAACCTCGCCGCCTGAGTGGGGGCGAGCTCGGCCAAGAGAATTTGGAGTGTCGAGTCAACATCTGCCCTGGGAACCTTCGTCGTTCCTCCAAGAAGACAAACGATCTCGCCACGAACTTGTTCATTCGATGCAATTTCATCTCGAACACCTTCCACGCTTCCGAAGTAGAGACTCTCGTGGATCTTCGTAAGTTCACGCGCTATAAAAATTTGTCGCCGATTAGCTTCGAGCTTACATAGGGCATCCAAAGTATTCGAAAGTCGCCGCGCAGTTTCAAAGAACAATACTGAGCTGCCATCAACCAACAGTTGCTTTAATCGGTCCTCACGCGCTCTCGCTCGAGCAGGGATGAATCCCGCGAACCTGAAATCGTGGTTTGGAATAGGCGCGACAGACAAAATCGTCGTAATTGCCGATGGACCCGGAACAGGGATGACGTGGAGTTTTCGTTTCCACAGCGCGCGCATTAGGTCAAAACCCGGATCACAAATGAGCGGCGTACCTGCGTCGGATACGAGCGCAACATCGCGACCTTCAGCAATTAGATCAAGAACACGAGAAGTCACGTTCTCTTCGTTATGTTCATGCAAGGAGATGAGGTTCGTCGCTTTAATGTTGAAAGCGCTCAAAAGCTTGCGGCATCGTCTAGTATCCTCACACGCAATGACATCGACATTCTCTAAAACTGATATCGCTCGTTCGCTCATGTCGTGGAGGTTCCCGATGGGGGTCGCGACAACATATAAGATTCCATACCGTTCTTTCATGGCATTCCCTATTGGCCTAACCGTCTTGGTCATTCTAGGAGTCGCGGGCTGTCAAATCACACCGCTGGAAATCATCCAAAAGGATCATCATCCCATTTCGTCGAACCTGGAAATCCAGATTCGACGAGCCGCAATGAACGCAAGTTCGGCAGAAACTGCGCGACTTTTTTTCTCTGCAGCGAGGCTTTTGTCGACTCACAATGGGACACAACAAACAAAATCTATTATTGCTCGCGTCAAAAATGATCCCTCCCTGTTTAGCCGCCTCAGTCGATCTGATCGCTTCGAAGTCGAGCTCATCGATCTAGAGTTGAACTACTTAGGCAAAAATCCGCGCTACAAGAACAATCTGGTAAAACAATTGGAAGCCCTTACCCCGACTACCCTCGTACAAGAAATCTCCGCGTTGGAGCTCGCAGCGCACATTCGAATCTCAATGGGAGATCATGTCGGTGCCGTTACAACTTTAGTAAGACTTAGCACTTACCCGGGTGTCGACGAAAAGCAGCTTGCGGAGAGGATCTGGTCTTCAATAAAAAAACTGCCACTAGGATACAGTGCCACTCTCGCGAGAAATGCTGATACCGAAGACGAGTTCGCTTGGTGGGACCTTGCCACAAAATTTCTTAGTCCATTAACACCTACTCTGCAACAGCGTGGGTGGGATGTTTGGAGATCGGCAAATCCCACCCATCTCGCGAATAAGCAACCCCCATCGGAAACTTCAATACGACCCGATGAGCCACAAATCATTGCACTTCTATTGCCTCAAAGTGGTCCACTAGCCGAAGCCTCGCGGGCTATTCGAGACGGATTCGTCGCGGCTTATTGGTCTACGCAACTTACCGAGGAAATCGAGGCAAATCGACGGCAGAAAATTCTGGTCTATGACACTTCTGGAAACACGATGGCAGACGTTGTCTCGCGAGCCGAAGCGGACGGCGCACAAATCCTATTGGGCCCCTTATCCAAATCCAATGTTCAATCAATGAGCACGTTAAAAACAGACGTCCCCACCATCGCTTTGAACCGAGTAAATCCCACCCTCCAACCGAAAAGAACCAAAGCGCGTAGACCTAATAGACGAATTCCTCAATTGTCCCTCGCAGTTGAGGACGAGGCCGTGGAACTAGCAAAGCGTATCAGTAACGAAGGATCAACTCGGATAATTGTTTTTCGAGACCACACTTCGTGGTCGCATAGGGCGTACGCCACTTTTTCCGCCTCAATATCCAATAGCGTAGAGATAGTAAGTTTAACGACATTGGATGATTTAAAGGGCGTGACAAACGCAGTTGGTCGCGCCTTGGACATTGACGCAAGCCTTATGCGCCATACCAACATCCAAAGATTAGTCAGAAGAGAAATTGAGTTTGTTCCAAGGCGAAGGAGCGATATACACGCCGTAGTTGGACTAGTCGGGTCTAGGGAATACGCATCGTTGGTTGCCGCTTTAGACTTCCATTTCGGATCCGACATACCACTTTTCGTAACTTCTGCCGCTCTGCGGTCAGACGTCCCCATAAAAAAGAAAAACGGAACGCGATTTGTCGCACTACCCCTGACACTGTTTTCCTTTCGACTTAGACACGACTTGGAAAACGCATTCCCTGCAGCTAAACAGAATCCTTCTTTCTACGCACTCGGGATCGATGCATATCGACTTGCAAATCAGTTTGAACGGCTTATAGCCGGCGTATCTATCCCAGCAATCACTGGGAATCTAAAACTAAGTCGAAACAGTTTGATACAGCGAGTACCAGCTTGGGGCCAAATAACGAATAATTCACGGATTGCCCGCCCTCTCTCGATCGTTGATTAACAGAGTGACCACCTATGGTCTTTTCTCTGAATTGGAAACTGTTCTAAGTGCACGGCTGTCGAAAATAGAACACTTCCCACATGTCTTGGATCGGCTAAAAATACCCGTTTTTATCAACCGAACTTATAATCGGTCAACAAACATTTAACGAGGCTTCACATGTCTGTTAAGTCCAACGTGACTAGCTTACTTTTGATTTTGATGTTCCTCAGCTCGTGCAACTCTTTTAAAGGCGTCCCAACCACCCGCAGTCCAGGAAGAATAATTGACGATGGATTTATCCAACGAATCGCACATCGCCAAATCAGAAGACTCGAACCAAGAATTAATGCCGGCAATATCTCAGTTCATTCCTTTAATCGTTCAGTTCTCTTGACTGGTCAGGTCGAAAACTCAGCGCTGGCTACACTAGTTGAGTCGGCCGTTTTCAAAATCCGCATCGTAGAGCATATTCACAATGAAATTACGGTAAGCGGCCCGACAAGCATCACCGTTCGCGCTGGCGACGCGCTAGTCAACACGAAGGTGCGGTCAAAATTGTTGATAACACAAAATGTGAACTTAAACCGATTTAAAGTAGTCACCGAAAACGGAGTAGTTTTCTTAATGGGTTTAGTTCCTCAAGATGAAGCAAACCGCGCCGTCGAGGCGGTACGAACGGTCTTTGGTGTTCAGAAGGTGGTCAAGATTTTCGAGTACGTAGATTGAATCAGCACGATGCTTTGTATACATCGGTTTCGTCTAAATGATATGTGAGCTAAAGCCGTAAACCGAAATGTCGCATTGTCCGACTGCACGACATCGCACTTTCATATTTACCCGCCTCTTATTCGCGCATATCCACTTCGGCTTCTGTAAGGCTCTCTTGAAACGTGTCACGTTCGAACATATTGTTCATATATCGTTGCATTGGCTTAAGTTGACGAGCTGACATCTTCAAGTCCAATGCATTCAGACGCCAGAGAATAGGCGCCACAAAACAATCCACCAGAGTGAAGTCTTCGTTCATAAAGAAGGGACGATCAGCAAATACAGGTGCTATGGCCGCAAGACTTTCTCGTAGTTCTTTTCTAGCCTTATCCATAGCAGTCTCTCTTCCTCTGCCCGCCAATAACACATCGACTCTCTTACTCCAATCAAGTTCGATGCGGTGCATCAATAAACGACACTGAGCCCGTGCGACAGGGTATACGGGCAGCAAGGGTGGATGTGGAAACCGCTCGTCCAAGTACTCCATTATTACCGTGCTTTTGTATAAAACTAGTTCTCGATCTAAAAGAGTCGGAAGCGTTCCATAGGGGTTGATTTCCGAAAGATCTTCGGGCCTCTGTGTTGGGTCGACATCTACGACGTCAACGGCTACCCCTTTTTCACACAAAACCATCCGTACGCGGTGACTGTAATGATCTCGCGGGTCAGAGAAAAGCGTCATTGACGCCCGTTTTGTGGCGAAGCTCATATTATCTCCGATCCTGAACGCTGCCGTGTTTCAGCACGAACAATGCTTAAATGGAAGCCTCACGCTAACAGCGAAGGCCCGATCCCTAGCGCTTCGAATATTGCGGTCGCTTTCGTGCCTTTCGAAGCCCAACTTTCTTTCGTTCTACTTCTCGAGCATCACGAGTTAGTAACCCCGCCTGTCGAAGCGGTAGTCGTAATTTTTCATCGTGCTCCACCAAAGCTCTAGCTATACCTAGCCGAATAGCTCCAGCTTGCCCTGAACCGCCGCCGCCCTCGACCGTTATACGCAAGTCGAATTGATCGACCGCACCCGCAACCTCTAAAGGTTGTCGGACAATCATGCGAGCGGTTTCACGTCCAAAATATTCATCGAGCGTTCGATTATTCACTAAAACTCGACCGGTTCCGCTCTGTAGAAACACTCTCGCGGCAGAACTTTTTCGACGCCCGGTCCCGTACTTCGAATCACCCATTGTTTAACTTATCACCATCGTTTTCGGCTGCTGCGCTCCATGTGGATGCGTATCGCCGGAATACACTTTTAATTTACGGAAAACCGCGCGACCCAAGGGATTCCTGGGTAGCATTCCCCTCACTGCCTTCTCTAATAGCTCTTCAGGCTTGGCCTCACGCAACCTCTTAAGAGATGTGCTTTTTATTCCCCCTGGATATCCACTATGCCTGTAATAAATTTTCTTTGTTTCCTTGTTTCCACTAACAAAGACCTTTTCGGCATTCACCACGATAATGTAGTCACCAGTGTCCACATGTGGCGTGTACTCCGCCTTGTGCTTGCCTCGGAGACGACGTGCAATTTCGGTTGCCAGACGCCCAAGCGTCTGATCCGTGGCGTCAACCACATACCAGTCATGCGCGACATCTTGTTGACGCACACTCACTGTCTTCATTTCGGGACCTGGAGAAAAAGGCAGCGCGAATTTTAGTTCACGCCCTAGTAGTTTACAACTCTAACCATGCCCTATCAGCCGGTGCTACGGACGATGCGGTCGCGATAGATAGGCGTTCGATCGCATCTCGATAATGCGACTTTGAGTACGTTCGAATTCGCGCAATAGCTTCGAACCGACGTATAACGTTTCAACCTCCACGGAAGCGTTAAATAGAACCTTCACTCCGCGATCATAGAATTCGTCAATCAAACTTATGAAGCGCCGCGCCTGGCCTTCACATTCCCCGTCGAGCTGATGAATCCCCCAAATGACAACCGTATGGAAAAGCCGCGCGATCTCGATGTAGTCATTCGCGCTGCGTGGCGCGTCACATAGGGTTGAAAACTCAAACCCAACCGCCCCTTCTGCTCTATAACGAACAGCAATATCACGACCATTGACCGTTACGTGCCCGCCAATCCTAAATGTTCCTCCCGTTAAAGTCGCAAACTCGACCTCAGAGAACAGATCGTCAGTGCGCCCAACTCGATAGACCGAGTGCTTCCGAAGGAAATTCAGCCGGTAGTCAGTCCCCGACTCAAGTTTTTCTACGCGCATGTGACGATCAATAAGCGCAATTACGGGTAAAAATTGATTTCGCTGTAGGCCATTTTGATACAGATTACCTGGCGCAACGTTGGAAGTAGCTATGAGCGTAACGCCCTTCGCGAAAAGAGCGTCCAATAAACCCCCGAGTATCATTGCGTCGCCAATATCCGAAACAAAAAACTCGTCGAAGCAAATTATCTGGGCGGACCTAGCAAATCGGGAGGCGACCGCATTGATGGGATCCACAGTACCCTCCAACAAAGCCAATTCTTCGTGAATCCGGCGCATAAAGTGGTGGAAATGCAGTCGTTCGGATATGCCCGGCTGCAGTGATTCGTGAAACAAATCCATTAAATAGGTCTTGCCACGGCCCACCCCACCCCAGAGGTAAAGGCCTCTAATAGGATCCCGCACGTTGAACCCTAAACCATGCTTGACGCGTGATAATAGCGAAGGTGACGAATAACGAAGCATAATGTTGTGGTGGAGGTCTGTGAAAATTTCGACAATTCTCCGCTGTCGAACGTCGTCAACATAACCGGCCTCAATATTCCGCTCGTATCGCGCGTCCGGACGGATTATTTCTAGTTTGCGTGACACCGCATCCCTAGTTAATCGTCCACGTTACAAAAAAGAATCGGGGTGCGAAACTGGACAGTTGTTTTTTTGCGGCTTCACGCCGACCGAACCAAACAAGTGCCTGTCGTGACAATAACCATGAAACTTGCGGCAACGAATTGTTCAGCATTAGTTCACGGATCTTCGACGCGAGCTCGAGCCGCCGCTGAGTGGGCGGTAAGACCCTCCGTATCGGCAAGTATCGCTGCAATTCGACCTATTTTCTTAGCACCCTCAGGTGAACATCGGATAATCGAACTACGTTTCTGGAATTCACGAACGCTGAGTCCGGAAGCGTAGCGCGCCGAACCGAAAGTAGGCAGTACATGACTCGGTCCGGCCGAATAATCGCCGAGTACTTCTGCGCTATACCCACCCATAAATATTGCACCTGCGTGCTGAACTAGCGGTAACAATGCGTCGGGTTCGGAAACGGCAAGCTGTAAGTGTTCCGGCGCAAAACGATTAACAAGCGAAATCGCGTCTTCAAGATCACGGCACTTTATAAATGCGCCACGATCCGCAAAGGATCTTTCTATTATTTCGCTTCGTTCGAGACCAGGCATTAACTTTTCGATCTCACGAAACACTGCTTCGAGATACGCTCGGTACGGGGAAATCAGAATTGCCTGGGCAGTACGATCGTGCTCTGCTTGGGCGCACAAATCCAGGGCCGTCCATCGAGCGGAAACGGACCCGTCCGCAACTATCAGAATTTCAGTTGGACCGGCGATAGCGTCAATGCCTACAGGTCCAAAGACCAATCGTTTAGCTGCCGTAACGAATGCCCCTCCCGGTCCGACAATCTTATCTACGGACTTTACCGTCTCTGTCCCATACGCGAGCGCAGCTATCGCCTGCGCACCACCAATAGTGTATATCCGATCGACTTCCGCCACGTGCATTGCCGCGAGCACGTGACGATTGCATTCACCCATGGGCGCTGGCACTACGGCAGTGATCTCGCGCACCCCAGCGATACGCGCGGGAATCACTGTCATAAGTACTGAAGACGGATAAGCGGCCTGACCGCCCGGTACGTATACACCTACACGTTGTATTGCGGTTACTCGGTACCCAAGAAAATTGCCATGTTCGTCCTCAGTCTCAAAAGATTCGTCAATTTCCGCCTCGTGAAACGACTTAATGCGTGCCGCTGCCTCGTCAAGGGCTTTTCTATCGGAGTTGACAAGTCGTTCGTATGCTTCACTGCATTGAGCTGGAGAGACCGTCAACCGCTCCATCGACGAGACTTCAAAACGATCATATTCTGCGGTCAACGCTATGAGGGCACTGTCACCCTCTGCCCTGACTCTTTCGATGGCGGTTTTAGCCGTGATCTCGACTGTCGCGTCTTCTCGGGCCTCCCACTCGAGAAGATTTCCCATGCGATTCTCGAAATCAGCTTCGTCGGTATCGATTCTTACTATGTTGACCAAGAATTTACCTTGACTTCAACGCGACGAAAGACGCTGTACGTCGGCCCCGATTGACTGCAATTTTTCCTCAATACACTCGTACCCCCTGTCAATGTGGTAAATCCTGTCCACTATGGTCTCACCGTCCGCGACCAGGCCTCCAATAACTAAGCTGAATGATGCTCGCAAATCAGTCGCCATCACGGGAGCGCCCCGTAGTCCCGTTACCCCCTTTACGACGGCTGTGGTTTTACCATCGAACGATATGTCTGCGCCTAACCTAACCAATTCATGAACATGCATGAATCGATTTTCAAATATTGTCTCGGTTATACGACTGGTACCCTTACTAATAGCATTAAGGGCAACGTACTGCGCTTGCATGTCTGTCGGAAATCCTGGATAGGGCTCCGTACAGATATCGACAGCAGTCAGATCGTGAGCCCCCGCATCTACTCTTATCCAATCATCACCCATCGTAATCGAAACGCCACTTTCTTGAAGTTTCTTAGTAACAGCTGCGATGTGTCCAGGGCACGTATTCCGAATCAAGAGATGCCCTTGAGTAGCTGCTGCAGCAATCAAATACGTCCCTGTTTCTACTCGATCAGGCATTATTCGGAATTCTCCTCCTTGGAGAGAACTTACTCCTTCTATCATTAGAGTATCTGTACCGGCTCCTTCGATTCGCGCACCCATCGCCACTAAACATGCCGCGAGTTCTGTCACCTCTGGTTCACAGGCAGCGTTGTGGATAGTGGTTTCACCACGCGCAAGCGTTGCCGCCATCATCAAATTTTGGGTGCCTCCAACCGTTTTTATGTCCATGTCTATTTTTGTTCCGGTCAACCCTTTCTTTGCGTCTGCAACGATATAACCCTCTTCAACTTGGATGTCAGCGCCCAGCGCCGACAACCCCTTGAGGTGCTGGTCAACGGGTCTGGGGCCAATCGCGCAACCTCCTGGTAGCGATACTTCGGCGTGACCGTGGATTGCCAGCAATGGTCCCAGAACGAGGAACGAAGCCCGCATCGTCTTCACAAGATCGTACGGCGCCCTGAGATTCACGATATCCCGAGTGCGAATTTCTATCGTCCTATTTTCTTCAACTGTGACATCGAGGCCTATGGTTCCAAGGAGTTCGATCATGGTCGTCACATCATTGAGGTGGGGGACATTCGTTATTCGAAGCGATTCTTCCGACAAAATTGATGCTGCTAGAATCGGCAGGGCAGAATTCTTTGAACCCGAAATAGTGACCGTGCCCCTCAAGGGATTTCCACCCCTTATCAGCAACTTATCCACTAAATTCTCTTGAAAACGATTGGCTAAAGACCGTGCGGGGTGAGCGCTTTAATTGTAACCGCATGCAACGCTCCAGACTCAATGAGATCAGCTATACAGCGGTAGACCTTTTGTTGACGCTTGACAGGCGCGAGGCCTTCAAAAACATCAGCAATGATTCGAATAGCTGCCCGATTGCCATCCATATCGACGGTAATCTCAGCGCTAGTAAATTCAATTTCAAGCCTCTTTCTGAGTTCGGTCTCCATATCTGTTCTACGCCTAAATTTCTGCGACCGACCACCTGACACGAGGCCTGTACGTGCCCACTATAACAGCGCCGTAATTGTGTGTTCGAGAGTCTTGCTACAATCCTCCTGACTTCACTTCCTAGTAATTCACTTTCATTTTGTTGCAGTCCTCCGCCATTCTTGTCGTCGGCTTAATACTCCTCGTATGGAGCGCCGAACGTTTCGTATCGGGTGCAGCAGTCACGGCGGCCAACCTTGGAGTTTCCAAGATCGTAATCGGTCTTACAATTGTGTCGATCGGCACTTCGGCTCCCGAGATACTGGTCGCAATTTCAGCATCACTGGAAGCTGCTCCGAAACTAGCAATTGGAAACGCCATTGGATCTAACATTGCCAATATCGGCCTCGTGCTCGGCGTCACAGCGATTGCCGCCCCATTGCCGTTTTCCCACGAGATAGTTAAGAACGAACTACGCTGGCTTATCGGCGCGACTTTGCTGGGACTATTTTGTCTCGCTAACCTGTTCCTGGGATCGCTGGACGGGCTGTTGTTGTTGGCAGGACTCGGCCTAATTCTCTATCTGATGTTCGCCAAACAACGTCTAGGGCCGCAATTGCACGGCGTTGTCAACAATGAACCGGATCAAATACCTGCTATGCCCACGCATAAAGGGGTACTTTGGCTCATTTTCGGCTTGTTACTCTTACTTTTATCAGCCGAAGTTGTGGCGCAAGAGGCTATAAAAATAGCCCAACTTCTAGGCATTGACGAGCTCATTATAGGTCTAACGATCGTTGCTATCGGCACCAGCTTGCCGGAACTCGCGGCAAGCGTTAGTGCCGCTGTTAAAGGGCACTCTGACATTGCAATCGGCAACATTGTCGGGTCAAACATTCTCAATGTTCTGGCTGTTCTCTCCGTACCCGCTCTAATGCACCCGATCGGAATTGACTCCGTTGTTTTCTGGCGAGATTACGGCGTAATGACCTCGTTGACCCTTGTTCTCGTAGTTTTTGCTTTTTGTCGCGAATCTATTTCGCGACCCGAAGGAGCTTTAATGCTCACTATCTGGTTAGGCTATAACACGATCCTCTATATGCAGGCATCTGAGTGAACAAAGATCTTCGTTCAAGGCTAGCTACGACTGAATTGCTTATTCTCGACGTGGACGGAGTCTTGACCGACGGACGACTTTTCTACGGTTCCGGGGGGGTTGAAATGAAGGCTTTCAATGCGCATGACGGTTACGGACTCAAGAAAATCCAACTGGAAGGTATCTCAATCGCTATCGTTTCTGGACGTACGTCGGACATCGTCGAAAAAAGGGCCAAAGAATTGAATATTCGCTTTCTTTTTCAAAACGTCGGCCAGAAAAACGAAGTCCTTGAGGAACTACACCGAGAAAGCGGTATCGAACCTCGGCACATGGCCCATGTCGGAGATGACCTACCGGACCTGGCTCTGTTTCAAAGCGTCGGCCTCGGGATTGCCGTCGCTGACGCGCGTGTAGAAGTACGAAAAAGTGCCGATTTCGTCACGAACGCAAAGGGGGGCGAGGGTGCGGTGCGAGAAGTGTGCGAACTTATACTGGCGTCACGTCTCGAAGGAAACGAATGATACGCTGGTACCTGATCGCCGGACTTGTCGTCGCCACTTTCTTCGCCTTCTGGGGGTTGGAGTCCGAAGAAACATTACACCGTACCTTACCACCAGAATTGTCGGATCGGCCTAGTCTTTACCTTGAAAACGCGAGAATCAGCCAGTTTGGTTCGCATGGTCTAAACCGATACACGATATCGTCAAAGGCGATCACCCAGCATACGGCGACGGGTCACTCGACTCTGGTACAACCTTCTTTGACCTTCCATCAGCCGGGCGAATCTCCCTGGTATATTTACTCGGAGCTCGGAGAGATCAAGCGGCATTTAAGCGCCCAAAACGCGCCGCCCGGTGACACGATCGGCCCTGGAACATCGATTCACTTCACGGGTCAAGTGCGGCTTTCAAGAGGCCGTAACAATCAAACACTCATGGAGCTTCAGGGTGAATCGTTGACAATTTTTCCGGAACTAAAGCGCGTTGAATCCAACGAGCCTGTTATTATCGAAACGTCTTCAAGCAATGCCCGCGCCGCGAGTTTTGAATGCGACCTTGAACAAAATTTTTTGCATCTTCGATCCTCAACTGACCAGCGGGTTCACTTTGTCATCCTTCCGAAAAATCGGATTTGAAGTTATTGCTGTTTGTTGGTGTTTAACGTCGCTGTCTGCCCCCGATTCCTCATTTGATAACGAAACGCCCATCCATATTCGTGGCGACGATCTACGGGGAGACATGACGACCCGCACCGTGATCAGTGGCTCAGTGACATTGGATCAAGGAAATATTCATGTCGAGGCAGACTCGATGACAATCGATTGGTTGGAAGGTGAAGTGCAAAGAATTATAGCAAACGGAGATAAAGCTCACTTCACGCGAACTATTAGTAAGGACAATTCCTCAATCGATGCGCGGGCCCACAACATAATCTATCACCGTGAACTCAACCAAATAGAACTCCAGGGGATGGCGTTTCTTAGACAAGGAGGCAGCCTATTTCGTGGCGAAAAAATTCTCTACGACATCGGTGCCGGCCTAGTAAAGGCCGATTCTGGAATGTCGGGAGGAGTTGAATTCATCTGGGACCCTCGAGAATAAGTTCTCGATGTCAATCCTACGAGCAGCTAATCTCCATAAAAGCTACCGCGGCAGACCAGTTGTTAACGATTTATCCATCCACGTCTCGAGCGGAGAAATCGTTGGACTTCTGGGACCCAACGGAGCCGGAAAAACCCTCAGTTTTCACATGGTTGTGGGGCTGGTGAGACTGGACAGTGGCACGGTATCAATCGATGAGCACGTCCTCTCCAATGCACCCATGCATCAACGCGCCCAGAAAGGATTGGTTTATTTACCCCAGGAACCGAGTGTTTTTCGAAAGCTCTCGGTTGAGAACAATTTGCACGCCATCATTGAATTGAGGGGTGATCTTGACAAGTCGCAGAAAAAATCTTTAGCACAACAGCTTCTTGCAGAGTTTAATCTGAACGAGATTAGCGAAGTGATTAGTGAGCGACTTTCTGGCGGAGAAAGGCGTCGACTAGAGATTGCTCGCGCGCTCGCGAACCAGCCACGTTTTTTGTTACTCGACGAACCGTTTGCTGGCGTCGACCCAATTTCTGTTGACGACATCAAGGTTGAAATTCGCAAACTTGCAACTCGTCAAATCGGCGTACTCATCACCGACCACAACGTTCGGGAAACCTTGGATATCTGCGATCGGGCATACATCGTAAACGAAGGGCGCATCATTGCCGATGGAACGGCACACGACGTACTATCAGATGCGGTGGTGCAACGAGTCTATCTAGGGCCGCGGTTTTCTATTTAGACAGCGATTGTAAATCGCCAGCAATATCCATCGAACCGATTGGAATATGAAACAAATTCCCTCAATTAAAACCCGCCAACGGTTCAAGGTCACGCCACAGTTGCGAACCGCGATAGGGCTATTACAGCTTTCCGGCAGCGAACTTCAGCTCGAAATTCAGCAAGCTATCGAAACAAACGCACTCCTCGAAATCGAAAACAATAACCCTCAACAATTCGTCGATGAAGTCGTAGATACGAATTCTCATCCATACAACGAATCGATAAGACGCGAGTCAGATTGGCCGAACGACACTCGTATTGAAGGCCAGGATGACCTGTACGCTGACGAAGATTCAGGTATCGATCGATATTGGCTACCCGCTCATGAGAGATCCGATATTGATAGATCCCGCTTGGACACCTACGAAGTTGCTGATCATTCGGTGTCGCTGTCAGATCATCTTACCCAGCAAATAGACTTCGCATCACTCACGGTTGTACAAGACGCGATCGCCCAAGCAATTATCGACGGCATCAATGATGATGGCATGCTGCAAAACAGTTTGGTCGAAATAGCGGCGAGCCTTCGCCCGGAGGTAAATGCCTCTTTGGTCGAAATGGAGAAGGTCCTGAAGGTTATTCAAGATCTACATCCGGCTGGCGTGGGTTCCCGAAATCTCCAGGAATGTCTCCTGATACAACTGCGACTTCTTCCTAAGGACTCCCATTCAAAAAGGGTCGCAATACGAGTACTAGCCGATCATTTTGAATTTCTTGCGTCGCAAGATTTCGATCGGCTTTCCCGCATTTTGAATATGCCAGCCAAGGACTTGCTTGAAGCAGTCGATTTGGTCCGATCACTCAACCCAAGGCCTGGTTCAATAATTGTTTCCACTCTCACTGAATACGTCGCACCCGATGTGATCGTCCGCGAGGACAATGGTCGATGGCTGGTTGAATTAAACCCAGACGTTACACCCCGAATAAGAATTAATCCCATATACGATCAACCTTCAACGATGTCGACGAAATTTCAGTCCAATGCTTACGTTCGCGAAAACTTACGACATGCAAAGCTATTTCTTCAAGGTGTAGAACATCGAAATTCAACGTTGGCCAACGTTTCTCGTTGCATCGTCGAGCACCAACACGGATTTCTAGAGCACGGGTTGAGTGCAATGAAGCCTCTGTCTCTAGCCGATATCTCGTCTAAATTGGACGTACATGTCTCCACGGTTTCGCGAATCACGACCCGCAAGTACCTACTGACGCCCCGAGGGTTATTTCCTTTGAAGTATTTCTTCTCCAAAACCATTTCCACAACCGATGGGGAACCAGTAGCTAGTATTGCCGTTCAAGAATTGATACGGAACATAATTAGTCGCGAAGAAAAACGGGATCCGTTATCCGATAACTCTATCTCGAAACTACTTGAGTCTGACGGGATGAAAATAGCCCGACGAACGGTTACGAAATATCGGGAAATCATGGCAATTCCAACGTCTAACAAACGCAAAAAGCACTATTGGGCATTGGGGATTCAAGTAAGGCGGAATAAAATAGTCGGTTAAAAAGTATTGAACATTGATGATCAATTTCGGATCAATATTACCCTTAAGCTGTGTGCGACGAGGATTAGACGCCACTTCAAGAAAGGCCTCTCTTGAGACGGCAGCTGAGCTGATCGCCACCACTCAAGAGAGTATCGGTGCACGACAGCTACTGGAGGCGTTGATGGCGCGAGAAAAGCTTGGTAGCACCAGCCTTGGGGATGGTATTGCAATTCCGCATTGTCGATATCCGAACTGTCAAAAGCCCGTCGCCTCACTCTTGTACCTGTCGGACCCAATTAGTTTTGACGATCAAAACGTCGACCTTATATTCGTTCTCGTTGTACCGGAACAAGAAACCCGCCTGCACCTGGATCTCTTGGCTATTCTCGCACGAGTCTTCGACCGTCAACCAAATGCTCAGGATTTGCGAAAAACGCGAAACGATCGAGAACTGTACGAAGTTTTTCAACGCCAAGTTGCCGAGGCATTAGCGGAGTGAAATTGATCGTCATCAGCGGACGGTCGGGTTCAGGGAAAAGCACTGCACTTAACGCTCTTGAAGATGAGGGTTTCAGTTGTATTGATAATTTTCCGGCCGGCCTGCTACCACAACTAATCCAATCTAATTTGGAGGCCAAAATCATCCAAGATCTCGCAGTCTGTATCGATGCGCGGAATCTACCAAAAGATCTCGAACAACTGCCCCAGCGGCTTAATGCGCTCGACCAAATCGATCTGAAAATTCAAGTCATATTTCTCGATGCGTTTGCCGATACTCTGATACAACGCTTCAGTGAAACCCGTCGTCGACACCCCCTCACTCACCTCTTCCACGATTTACGCGAGGCTATTGACATGGAACGAGAGGTCCTTGCTGTCGTTTCTGAGTTGGCCGATCTTCAGATAGACACTACAACATTAACTGGCGCAGACCTCGTGGAAATGATCAAAGTCCGCGTAATCAACAAATCCGCTAATAGCATGTCACTTCTTTTTCGGTCGTTCGCATTTAAGAATGGAGTTCCTACCGACTCTGATTTCGTTTTCGATGTCCGCTGTTTACCCAATCCCTATTGGCAAAAGGATCTCCGGTCTTTGACCGGGGCTGATCAAGCAGTCCGCAATTTTCTCGATTCACAACCAGTAGCAAATCTTTTAGCCAACGACATCTGTAGCTTCCTTGAAACTTGGTTATCCGAATTCGAAAAGACAAATCGCGCATATTTAACGATGGCTATAGGTTGCACTGGTGGCCAACACAGATCGGTTTATATGGTCGAAAGATTGGCGGCGCATTTTTCGCAAAAGTATCCTGACGTCTTGGTACGGCACCAGGAAACCAATATCGCGACTAATGCGATGCGTTGATCTCCATATCGTTAACAAGCTTGGGCTGCATGCTCGGGCGTCGTCGAAACTCATCCAGGTAGCGCGCCAATTTCGGTGCAACATCGAGATTGGTGTTCGAGACGGTGAATTAGTAGACGCAAAAGGTATTTTGAATCTTTTAACTCTCGCGGCTAGCAAGGGTACGGTCCTTACGTTAAGAGTAAATGGCGAAGATGAGGACGACGCCCTTGAAGCCTTGAAATCGATAGTCGCCGACCGTTTTGGAGAAGCTGAATAACGCATCGTGGTTTGCAGAATCGGTCAGCTCTTTTTGGACCATCTTCTTCCAATTAGCCACAATGCTGACCTCTTCGATAGGAAACACCCGCTTTCCCTTATCGACCCAAACCCCAGACGCGCCCAGCGAATAATCCATGGTGTCAAATTTACTCACTGACCGATGACAATAAACCTTGTTCCAAATTCTCCGTTGAGCTCCTTCAATGAACCAGTAACAGCTACGACTTGCAAATAAGTGTGCCGTTCGAATCGGCACCCCAAATTTGGATTATCAAACCGACTTGACCGGACTACAAGGATCTGGGGAATTCGGCAGAATGACCCTGCTTGGGATGATCGCTCATGGTTTTTTTTTGACCTGAGTTTGCAACGAACTAGAAGTATTCAAATCGTTGGTGAACATACTGACAAACTCGACCCGGGGATCATTTACGGTCCCGCTAATCTGATACTTCCCACTCGAAAGATTTTCGATCTGGGCACCAAAAATACGCCGACCAAGCAACACTCCGACGCCTGCCACCGGATTGGCAATCGCAATGTATGCCGCATACCACGGTAGGCTGTCCGAAACTGGGAGCGTTATAACAAGCTCGTTATCAAGCCGTCCGTCAGATAAATCAACCGTACCGTTGACACGAAAAAGCAACCCATTACCTTCCACAAACATCGGCTCCGTAAACCCCAAAATGCCAGATTGGAATTTCACCCGAGCTTGTATTCGATTAAAGCTGACACCTTTAGATAAGACGTCCGAGAAATTCCCAGATAACCGTCGGGCGATGGTTGAATAATTCAGCAGTCCCAAAACACGAGCGACCCCGCGACCCTGCTCGATGTTGACAAATCGTCCGTTATCAATCTCCGAATTAAAGAGTCCATCGACTTTGTTAACGGCGAATGCAAGCGGAGATCCGGGCCAAGTAAGGTCACCCTCTCCTCGGAACGATTCGCCTTCGATACTGAGGTCAAAACCCCATTGAGACAGCACCGATCCAAGCGCAACGCCCTGAATACTGCCGACAAAGTGCGTCCGATTGGTGGAACGAGCCCAAAACATCTCTTGATCGCTACTGATCTCGATACCTCGTATTGCCCCTTCCAGCCCGAGCACCCTCAACCCATCGGGGTGCGGGCGGAGGCGAAAACGCCAGCGGCCAAAGTCGTTGATGGAGCCATCGATATCGGTCACCAACACGCTACGGACCGTCACGTCTGCCGGAAAAACTTTTCCAATTATGTCGAACGACAGTGGATCAGACGGTTCCGCCTGACCAACTCGGCTGAATCTTGGGATTCGAATTTCATCTATATCGACTACCCACGGATCATCAAATTTCCGTGTGACCGTGGCATCGACTTGGTCCGAGTACAGTTTGATTTCTAGCGCGCCGCCAAACGATCCACCCGAGACGACCGCGTTCGTAAACTCCAGGTCTCCCGCTCGCAGCGCATCGATTCGAAAATCATTCAGTCGCCAACTGATTGCGTTGTTTAAATCAGCAATATTCGCGTCGATTTCGAAAGAATCCAAACCACCAGAAACCACCACGCTTTCCTCGTTTTCTGACACAACAACAGCTGGTGCCCCAATACCAACCGACCCGCGACGTATGCGATTGTCATAAAGGTGGACCCATCCCGCCGTCCTGCCGTGCCGAAACGAAAATGATGTATACGAATCCAAGAATTGAATATTTACATCCAAAGGACGCGCCACCGACGGCGATTTGGCCCACTCCTCGGGCAGGTTTAGGTCAACGCCCACCAAATCCGACGTGAATGTCAGTTCAGACGGTCGCGACGAATCTGGGAAGATCGATACCTTTGCGGAATACTCCAGAATTCCCGTCGCCATCTTCGAGTCGCTTACTTCAATTAGAGTAAGCAAATCGGAAGCGTTTATCTGACCACTGAACCCCACTCCCACGAACTCTTCCTGCGCGTTACTCCTTGAGATGATTTCAATATCAATTGGCATACCGAATAGATTTGCAGAGAGATCGCTTTTCACGACGGTGTGAGGAGAGCGATACTCAACTGCCCCATTTAAAGCATCAAACCGTACGCCAAGATGATCCATTGAAACCGCGGCGTTATTGAATTCAAGCTCTAATTTGACGTTTCCGGCCTCCCGCACGCGATCCGTCAACGGAACTCGTAAGCTCGCGCGAATACCCATGGAACCTTCACCAACAAAGTCGCCACTCAGTACGGGAATAAAGTGTCGGATTGGCGTTTCTTGAGCGAATAACAACGCGCGAGCGACGGGTAACAAGACCTCCAAATTTACGTCGATATACGAGCCCTTTGAAGGTATCGAAATATCGGCGCTAGTAATCCCCGTGTTAAAGCTCGTTGCTTTCCATAAATCGACCCGGATTTCTTTAGCCGCGACTTTAAGTCGCCCATCGGCATCTGAAACCAACGGCCAGTCTTCATGGTAGTCCATAGAAACTGATTCAAATTCCGCGAGAAGTTCAACGCGCCTGAGAGGCAACCCCCGGCGTGCAACATTCCGACCGTGGTACACCAATTGAACGCTCGAAACAGATCCAACATCTTGTAAACTCGTCGTCAGCCAGGACTTTAGTCCCTGCGGTAGACCAATAGGGACATATTCCTTTGCTCTTGGAACAACCATTTTTTTTGCATTCGCAATCAGGGTAGTCCGATGCTCGCTCCCGTATTTCTTCGGCATGGAAATTCCGAAACCGCCCGCAATTATGCTTTCGTCGTTAGTAAAGTTGAGATTTTCTCCGCGAATACCAACGTAATCTCGCCCGATCCAAAAGACGATCGGGCCAACCGCCTCGTCAAAGAGAAGGGGGGCGTCAAACACCTTAGGCAGTGTAATTGTCCCCGAATTCGAATCGAGATCTAGTTTGATTACATTTCCATGCCCGCCTATTGACCCAGAAACGTCCTGTAATCCGGGCAGCCCGCGGTAGTTCTTGAGGGACAACCGTTCGACCTGCGCTGCAAACGCAGTTCCCTGTCGGTCGATACGAAAAACTGCTTTCTGTAGACGGCCTGATGCGTCCAGTTGTTTAATCCATAGACCGACAGGATGGTCACGACCAAATAATCGGGTTGCGAACGTCGATAGAGTGCGAAGGTCTATTGTCGGACTAAATAACTCCAACCGATCGCGCGCATCCGTAACTAAGTTCAACGGCGAAAGTTCTACGCGGCCTGCCACCGAATCGAGTCGAATATTATTGATGGACCCTCGATATCCATCTCCCTGGAGGCCCCCGGTCAGGTTTGCTGAGGCAACAAATCTTGAGTCGTCGTCCTGTCCGCCTTCGAACAATGCTTTGACCGAAAAAAGTTCCCCTTTCGTACTTTTTTTCCAGCCCCCGGTCACATTCAACTTGCCGACAGGCACCCCAAAAATCTCAGCTACCTTGTCGTTAAATGTAACGTCACGTAGTTCTACAAATCCGAGGCCGTCACCACTACTACGCCCCCAAAACGAGTCACTAAAGTCCAACTCCAAACGTCCTCTGCAACGCGCGCAGCTCTTACCTGGACCTACGTTAAGTGAGATGCGACGGCGTCCGTCGAGGTTCAAGCTTCTAGCTCCGATAATGAAGGATGCCGATTTACCGTAACGAAAACCTTCGAGTTCAACTGAAACACTTAGGTCTTCTCCATCGATCAAAACACTAAAAATGTCGAGAGTCGGTTGGCCCGTCCTGCCAACCCCTCGTACGCGCCATCCTGAGTCCATGTGTTCCAAACCAATGTACGCCGATCCAACTACCAACCTACTTACGACAACTCGGTTATATAACAGGCTCTTTAGAAAGTTGATTTCGAAGAAGACTTCGTCCAACCGTCCACCCGCGAACGTAATACTGCGTGCAGTAAATGTCGGATTGAGGCGACTCCATCCACCTGCAGCTCCCTCTAGGGATACATCGTATGAAACCAACAATTCATTGATCGAGGGCTCCAAGTCACTCAGGTTCGCGGAAAAAATTCTTCCTATGACCTGAAGCCCGGCAAGGAACCCTAGCACTGCGATTACGAAGACCAAGACGAACCTTAGCGAGCGACTCAACGTCGTATCCCTATTTTCGCTTAATTGCTTTCAAAGTAGGGTGTAATCGATTTTCGGGCACCGACGTTTCAACAACGATCGTAAACAAATGACAGTGTTTGCTGACTTCACGTCCTCTCGTTGTCCGACTTGTTTAGTCGCTTCGTGGATCAGGAAGTTCAATCAATTTGAACTCGCCAGGTCCACAATCTTGCTCAACTTCAAAGCAAATTTCGCATTCCAACTCAGTGCTGAATTGTTCTAGACGGGCCGACTCTTGGCCAACCATTCGATCTACAACCTCTCGACTAGTCCTGACCAAATATCCTAATCCACGGCTTGGATCTTCGACACGGGCCTCGACAGCAGCATGCAACGCACGGAACAGGTCAAAAGCGGTTGTTTCAAGACCCCTAACGATTCCTTCACCACCACATCTCGAACAGCGATCGCTCATCTGTTCCGCTAGGGATTTTCGGGTACGTTTCCGGCTGAGCTCAACTAGCCCAAACTCCGAAAAATCTCCGATTTGCACCCGACTTGGATCGCCTTCAAATGCCCTCTCAAAAGCCGCCATAACATCGCGCCGATGGACCGCCTCGCCCATGTCGATAAAATCCACCACGACAAGTCCGCCTATATTCCGGACTCTCATCTCTCGAGCAATCACCCGAGCCGCTTCCATGTTGGTCTTAAATGCAGTGTCTTCTAAGTTCTTCGAACCGACGAAACGACCCGTGTTTACATCGACGGTACACATCGCCTCGGTATTCTCAATCAACAAATGTCCGCCCGACGGCAACTCCGCTTTCCGCATCAACGCTTTTTCTAGCTCCTCATTCAGCTTGCGCCGTTGATGCTTGCTATCGGTAGTTAATGTTAGCCCCGAGATATATTCAGGCATATAACTCGTAACGAAATCTTTTACTTGCGCTAAAGTATCTTCGTCATTCACTACTATCGACTCTACCTTAGTGTTAACGAGGTCTCGGACCGCACGCGTATGCAGAGGAAGCTCTTGATATACAACTTCGCCGTTTGCTACAGCTTTCGCCTTTTCAGCAACCTGTTGCCACAGGCGTTCAAGAAATTCGACATCGTCTTCAAGATCCTCGATCGGCACTCCTTCAGCTACCGTACGAACGATATATCCATAACTACTCGACATTTCTTGCCGAAAATCGTCCATCAAATTACGTAATCTTTCTCGTTCGGATTCCTCCCGAATACGCTGGGACACACCTATTCGATCGTTATACGGCATGAGCACTAAGTAGCGACCGGCCACTGTTAAATTCGTGGTCAAACGAGCGCCTTTGCCAGCAATAGGATCCTTACTTACCTGTACCAACAATGATTGCCCTTCATGCAAAACACTTCTTATATCTAATGGTTCTTCAGATCGGCTGCGAGCATGTTCATCGACACGCCGTTTATCGGAATCAATGACGTCCAACGCGCCCGGAACTATATCCCGCACATGCAAAAAGCCGGGGCGTTCGCCTCCAAACTCAACGAAAGCGGCCTGAATGCCTGGAACGACCCGGTCGACGCGACCCAGATAAATGCTGCCTGTCAGACTGTATCGGCCATCGCGTTCGATATGCACTTCCCGCAGGATTTCATCCCCGTAGAGCGCAACACGCGTCTCATACTCACTGACATCAATTACTAACTCTTGTTGCATCTGATCTGATCAAGTCCGGTTTCGCCAGGTATCGACGCCGAAGGAACTCAAAAGACCCTCAGTTTCTACCAGTGGCAGCCCAATCACCGCACTGTAACTCCCGATTACTTTCTCCACAAATATCCCGCCTACACCCTGAAGGCCATAACCACCCGCCTTATCCAAAGGTTCACCCGTGTCCCAATATCGGGATGCCTCGCCCGACTTCAGATTGCGAAAGTGCACCTTCGCGGCTACAACAGCGATTTCGACCCGGCCCCGCAAAGAAATTGCGACAGCGGTCACGACCTCATGTTCGCGACCCGAGAGGGTGTCAATGAAAGAAATGGCCTGACCTCGATCTACAGGTTTTCCAAGAACTTCCCCATCGACAAGCACGATCGTGTCCGCCCCCAGGACCGCAAGATCTGTATATACATGCGTGGCCTTTGATCGCGCCATTCTTCCGACGTAATCTCGTGGCTCTTCCCCGGGGTTTATTGACTCGTCGATGTCGGCAGGCTCAATCAAGAATTTAAACCCGACGCTATGGAGTAAATCAGCTCGCTGAGGCGACCCCGATGCTAAAACAAACTGCGCGTCACTCACCGAATATAGAAACTCGCTTTAACTCGACCAAGTACCCGATACAAGGGTATCCACCACAAGCCTGTGCAGACCGCGTTAAAAACTATATATGGTGAATACGCAACACCGTTAAGAAGATTGTCGATAAATGCCTTGATCAAAAGGACACCGAGACACATGGCAAACACGAGCGCGACTTCTTGGAAAGGCGAATAGAGACGCACTCGGGGCTGTAGTTTCCAGCCAGCAAGTGACACCGCCGCTAAGCAGGCGCCGTTCGTGCCGATCGCATCACCAACCAATACATCCACCAATGTTCCACACAACCAAACACCAACCAACCCTATTCGTTCTGGTAATTCGATGGCCCAATAAAAACAAACCAACACCATCCATTCGGGACGCAACAAACCTACCCAGTCGGGTACACCCCTCGGTAAGTGGCCTACGGTTACAAGCATCCCGATCAGAAGGGTGGATAGAACGACCATTCCACGAATCAGGGCGTTCATGGTGTCGCCCCTTCGAACAAGATGAGTACGTGGCGACTCGTGTCCAGCTGAGCTCGAATGCTAGCGTATGCGTCGGCATAGCTCCTGGCTGGATCGATGTCGACCGATTGTACTTCGCCAACGGGATACCCCCTTGGAAACCGACCACCCAATCCTGAGCTAACGAGCAGGTCGCCCTTTCTGAGATCTGCCGTCGTCGAAACATATTCAAGATCAAGTCGATCGTTACGACCTGTTCCGACTGCAATCGAACGAAATCCGGACCGCACGATCTCTATCGGGATCGCATGCCTAGGATCAGACACCATTAAAACTCGAGCGTTGGACTGCCCGGTCGCAATAATTTGGCCGAACAAACCTTCAGCATCAATCACTGCCTGACGTACTCTCACGCCATCTCCCTTTCCTTTGTCAACAACCACTTCGCGCCGCTGGTTATTTGGGTCGATTCCCACGATTTCCGCGACCAAAACGTCTTCGGACAACCGCGCACGGCTTCCGAGTAGTTCCCTCAGACGGATATTTTCAGCTTCAATGGCAGCTAGTCGCTGCGAACTATAGGAAAGTCGACGTATTTCGCCTTCTAGATTGGAATTCTTTTCTTGCATCTTATTTCGAGAAGCAAAAAACTCGATCAACAGGTCTGTCACGAAATAAGGGGCTTCCGCAATCGATTGGATCGGACTTGCGATCACAGAAAAACCTACCTTCAGCGGGTCGAGCATCGTCTCGTCACGCGACTCCACCAATAGCAAACAAACCGAAGCGAACGACAGAACGGATAGTATGTACTTTGCACTCGACTCGGGGGTGAACAGCCGCTTAATTGTCGTTCACCCGTTCATTCGGACAAAAATCAATGGTACATCGGGGAACAATAAACCTGGGCACGCCAGCATTCTCGCGTCCCATTATTGCTATCTACAGCATCACGTTGGGTTTTGCGCGCGCGAGATCCTCGAGATGCTTTCCACCCCCTTGCACGACGCAAGTCAGCGGGTCCTCGGCGACGGTCACGGGCAATCCGGTTTCTTCCGCCAAGAGTATGTCAATGTCTTTTAGGAGGGCTCCTCCGCCAGTCAATACCATCCCGCTCTCCGCGATATCAGACGCAAGCTCGGGTGGACATTGTTCTAGTGCTCGTTTCACCGCTTGCACAATCATTGAGAGAGGCTCCTGGAGAGCGTCGAGAATGTCGTTGCTATTGAGTGTAAAACTGCGAGGCACTCCTTCAGCTAGATTTCGGCCACGCACATCAATTTCTAGTATGTCTTTTTGGGGATAAGCCGTACCTATCTCCTCTTTTATTTTTTCTGCGGTAGCTTCACCAATCAAACTACCCTGAGTTCGACGTACATATGCACTAATGGCTTCGTCGAATCGATCGCCCCCAACACGCAAACTATCCGAATACACAACACCGCTGAGCGAAATAATCGCGAGTTCTGTCGTGCCACCGCCGATGTCAATCACCATCGTACCGACCGCCTCATCGACGGGAAGGCCCGCGCCAATCGCAGCAGCCATAGGTTCTTCAAGCAGGAGTACATCGCGCGCTCCAGCCCGTTCAGCAGATTCTCTAATTGCACGCTGTTCGACCTCGGTCGACTTGCACGGTACACACACGACGATTCGTGGACTGGGTTTAAGACCGAGGGCATGTTTAGGATGTACTTTCTGGATGAAGTGCCTGAGCATCTGCTCAGTTACATCGAAATCAGCGATAACACCGTCCTTCAGCGGTCTGACGGCCGTGATGTCGCCTGGAGTACGGCCGAGCATGCGTTTTGCGTGCATACCAATCGCTTCAATTGATTCTCTACCGTTCTTATGAGTGCGAATTGCAACGACGGAAGGTTCATCCAAAACAATACCCTGCCCACCCACGTAAATGAGCGTATTCGCTGTACCCAGGTCAATAGAGAGATCCCGGGAAAACAGTCCTCGGATAGACTTAAGCACGCTGTCTTTCTCTGATCCCCGTGCGGGACTCAGCACTCTAGCACGACACCCTGACCACCTGAAGCAAGGAGATTGTCGCGACGCTGTTTGTTGTATGCTGGTGACTCGGCCCTGAAATAAAAGGCCTTAGCCAAGTCGCCGAACCTGGTTTAGATTATGCGGCTTCCAACGAGCTGAGGTAGCCTAAACGTGGACCAACAAACAATCGATAAACTGCTATCGCTGAGCCGACTCTCGTTGTTACCAGACGATCGAGAAAAGCTATTGCGAGACTTATCCTCCATCGTTGGACTGGTCGATTTCATGCGGTCCATCGATACCGAAGGCGTTGAGCCGCTAGCACATCCTCTTGAGGTCACCCAACGGCTTAGACCGGACGAGCCCGATACATCTTTCGACCAAGAACATTATCAGGCGATAGCTCCACAAATTCGTGATGGCCTCTACTTAGTTCCAAGGGTCGTTGAATGAATCCATACGCGAATGTAACTCAGCTGCGTTCTGGCCTCGATAACGGCGACTTCAGTGCGGAGGAACTTTCACATTTTTACCTCGACCGAATTGATGCAGAAGAGGACCTTAACTGCTTTATAACCGTTGACGCCGAAGGCGTTCTCGAGGCTGCCAAAAGAGCCGATAAAGCTATCGCGGACAAGCGTATCGGCCCACTAACAGGCATTCCTATCGCCCATAAAGACATTTTCTGCACGCGAGGATTATTGACGAGCTGCGCGTCGCGCATGCTCAACAATTTTGTCGCACCCTACGACGCAACAGTTGTAGAGCGATTAAAACGGGCCGGCGCCATTACGATCGGTAAAACCAATATGGACGAATTCGCAATGGGCTCAAGCAATGAAACCAGTTTCTACGGACCGGTCAAGAATCCATGGGATCGAGAGTGCGTTCCCGGTGGTTCCTCGGGCGGCTCAGCCGCCGCGGTAGCAGCAGGCTTGGCCGCCGCATGCACCGGGAGCGATACCGGAGGTTCAATTCGGCAGCCCGCGAGTTTTTGTGGCGTTACTGGTTTAAAGCCGACCTACGGAAGAGTGTCTCGCTACGGCATGATTGCGTTCGCCTCGAGTTTGGATCAAGGCGGGCCTCTCGCACGCTCAGCCTCAGATGCCGGGACCCTGCTTAACGCGATGGAAGGATACGATCCAAACGATTCGACCAGCGCGATCGCCGACGCGACCGACATCTTTAGCTCGAGTCGTGCACTAAAAATAGGCATTCCATCCCAATACTGGAATGACCTCAGTCCCTCATTGACAAAGGTGCTTGAAGAAGCGCGTCGTGCCCTGGAATCCTTAGGTCATCGCGCCGTTTCAGTTGAGCTACCGCACACCAACGCAGCGACTGCTGTCTATTATGTGATCGCTGGAGCTGAAGCCTCGACCAATCTGTCAAGATACGACGGTATTCGTTACGGCCATCGAACCGCGTCACCCGAGAATCTAGAAGATCTCTATCAATTTTCTCGCTCCGAGGGCTTCGGTAGCGAAGTTAAACGACGTATCTTGACCGGTACCTATGCACTTTCGGTAGGTTACTACGACGCCTACTACCTGAAAGCCCAACAAATCCGCCGTCTTATCCGCCAGGATTTCTTAGACGCCTTCGGGGAAGTAGATGTCATTCTCACACCCGTCTCACCTTCAACTGCGTTCAAAAGGGAGGCATTGATCGAAGATCCTATCAGCATGTACCAACAAGATATCTACACGACACCGGCTAGCCTGGCTGGGCTCCCCGCCCTCTCACTTCCCTGCGGAGTGAGCGATCAAATGCCCGTGGGGATGCAATTTATTGGTCCGCACTTTGGCGAGTCATCGTTGCTGACGCTCGGGCGGGAATATCAAAGCGAAACCGACTGGCACGCACTGCATCCGGCGGACAACCATGACTGAATGGGAGGCCGTTATTGGACTGGAAGTTCATGTTCAACTCGCAACACGATCGAAAATATTTTCGCGTGCTGCTACAACCTTCGGTGAATACCCGAACAGCAATGCAAACGCGGTCGACATAGCGTTGCCCGGCGTGCTCCCGGTATTGAACGGAGAAGCCGTACGCATGGCGATCAAGTTCGGTCTCGCCATTGATGCTGAAATAGCTTCGTCATGCCGTTTTGATCGTAAGAACTACTTCTACCCTGACTTGCCAAAAGGTTACCAAATAAGCCAGCTCGACCAACCCATCGTGGGTCGAGGAACTTTGCCCATTTTTTTCGGTGACGGTTCTATTCGCGAGATCGGGATCACGCGCGCTCATCTCGAAGAGGACGCCGGCAAATCCATTCACACCGCGTACGACGGTCTAACCGGAATTGATCTAAACCGGGCGGGGACACCCCTGCTCGAAATTGTCTCCGAGCCCGAATTACATTCAGCCGCCGAGGCCGCTGCTTATTTTCGAGAGCTTCATGGCCTTGTCACAACCCTCGAGATCTGCGATGGCAACCTTAACGAAGGCTCAATGCGCTGTGACGCGAATATCTCTATTCGGCCGAAGGGCGCCGTGATCCTGGGCGAACGCACCGAAATTAAGAACGTCAATTCGTTTCGGTTCGTCGAAAGGGCCCTCAAGTACGAAATAGACCGCCAAATTGCAGTCCTCGAATCGGGTGGTAAAGTCGTTCTCGAAACGAGACTTTATGATTCCGAGCGAGATGAAACTCGCTCCATGCGTTCAAAAGAGTCATCGGACGATTATCGGTATTTTCCAGATCCCGATCTCTTGCCCGTAGAGATCCCCGATGAGCTCATCGAGTCCGTCCGCGTAACCATGCCCGAACTCCCTACAGCTAAACGCAACCGATACATACATGAACTTGGTCTAACCGATTATGAAGCGGGTCGACTTATCGAAGACCCCCATGGAGCAAGATACTTCGACGCAGTAGCGGAGCTAAGCGTCAACGCAAAACTTTCTGCCAACTGGATTCTCGGCAACGTTGCCGCCGCACTCAATCGCGACGAAATCAGCTTCGTCAACGTCCCAATCGCACCCGATCAGCTTGGAACACTTCTCAAACGTATCCAAGACGAAACTATAACCGGAAAGATCGCAAAATCTATTTTCGAATTACTATGGACTGAGGGCGGGAGCGTCGACGGAATTATCGAAAGCCAAGGATTACGACAACTAGACAACACTGGAGAGCTGGAAGGCGTTGTATCCCAAATCATCAGCGATTTCCCGGACCAGGTCGGGCAGTTCCGCGAAGGCAAGGAGAAAATACTCGGTTTTTTCGTCGGCCAGGTTATGAAAGCAACGAATGGTAAAGCTAACCCGAAACAAGTTAACGAAATCCTCCGGCGTGAACTTCGCGCATAACCCCTTACGTTATAACGAAATTAACTTGAGATCGTCTTCGTAAGAACGCCACGCCTCATCATCTATAAACAAACAGCGTTCACGCGTTCATGGGTACGGAAGTTGACGTAATTCGCGTTCATCTTGGATATCTCTCCAGTTGGCTTCGCCTTCGAGAGCGTCCTTCTTTTCGGTGATATCTGACCATATCTCAGCCATCGTTACATGAATCTCCATGCGGTCAACATCGTACGAGTCTCTAGACTCAGCGCCTTGGTATTAAAACGTCGTTACGTGGCCGGCCTTTTCGCGATAATCCAATCTGCGTACCTACCACCATATCCAACTGCGTCCCAGCGGGCTTGAATTAACCTCATGATCTCTAAAATACCGTCTGGGGGGATTTTCGGACTGGCGAGCACTTGCTCAATGATAGTTGGAGTGATCTGTTTCGAATTGCGGCGACTCTCCACTATGTTGCCCTTGCCAGTGAGGACGTTGCCGAGCCCATACACTCCTTCCACGAGTCGCCCCTCTTCGTTGTTTTGCCATTGGTACAACTCCCCTTTCATCGGCACACCATCAATCGGTACCGGCGTGCTACCTATCGAGCTAATTACCTGTTTCGAATGTGCTTCGAACTCAGTGTTCTCTATTCTTAGAACTCGCCCACCAACTATTTCGGTACGTTGAAATACGAAACCGTTTAACGCGCCATTTTTTTCGATAACCTCCACAGGTACAGTATTCGGCTGAAAACGCACTAAGTACTTCCGAATCACTTTGTCCATAATTTTGACCCGAGTGCCTTTGAGCTTCTCAATGCGCTGAGCAGTTGGGTTTTTTATGTTCTCAAGTGGCATATCTTCTTTGCCGCGTCGATAAAAGAGCGTGCAGCCTCGGATTTTGAACTCGTTTGGCGTAAAGCCATGCGCCTCCAGCGTTCTTGGGATCCCCCGCACCTCCATCTGTTCGATATCGACTGCGATCCCTCTATCTCCAAGGGCTCGAGCGTATAGCTCCAGGTTTAAGATTTTGCAGACATCGATCGAAGCCAGGCCACCTCCAATGACGATGGCATCATCGTGGATGGGAAAGTCCTCACCGGCGAAGCCACTTTCTTCGTAGTGGTTAAACCAATAAACGAAAGGGTTCTGATAGCTCAATCCGTTTCCGATAAAACGGTCAACGCCTTCGATTGGCAGAGAGCGATCACGCCATGCTCCATGAGCAAGGATGAGAGCGCTTAGACCTATACCGTTCGAGAGAGTAGAAAAAGAAAGGTCTTTACCAAGTTGGGTACCGGGAACAAAGACCACTCCCGGAGTCGAAAGATTTTCGTCAATCTTGGCGTACTCCTTACTACGCAGCTTGGAGTGCCAACGCGGGAGACCATCCTCGATCTTTCCGTAAGGGCGCATATTTTGTTCAAAGACGACTGCGATAGATCCGGTTTTCGCAACGAGAGCCGCGGCCTCCGAACCACCAACCGCCCCTCCGCAAATCCCGACGACGTGACGAGCTTCTAATAAAGAGGATAGATTCATCGGCATATGTTAAGGGGGTTTGATCCCTACGCCAAAACGCAATCTCCTCTGCGAGACAATCGACGAAGTCGTTAGCATCCACTTTGGCCTTGCATCTAACTGGACCCATACCCGACCAAAAGGCAAATCTCTAATCCACAACAACCGGGTGCACCCTGCACAAACACCTCCGAGGTTCTGACTGACCAGCATCGTCTAAATAAAGTGTCGTTGAAGTGTAGGAACGCGCTCGATTCAACCGCTAGTATCGCCTGCCACCATACCGTATCCTCTTATCGTTAGTGGATTTGGACGCAGGGGGGAGACTATGTCCGACAGCCCTTTACCCGCGGTTGACTATCTGAAGATTCCAGACGACGGTGATCCGTACCTTGAGGGATACAAGTGCTCATCTTGCGAGGCGATTTTTTTAGGAGAACGCGCCAACTGCGCGAAGTGCGGTGAGCGCGATCAGATGGAAACCGTCACGTTGGCCAATAGCGGTACCCTGTACACGTATTCCATCGTACATCGATCATTTCCCGGCATTGACGTTCCCTACATATCGGCAATTGTTGATTTGGACGGCGGCGGCACGGTCAAAGGAAATTTGATTAATGTTGATCCTGAACCCGAAAAAATCGAATTCGGCATGCCCATCGAGGTGGTCTACGATGACGCGCTAGGCCGTAAAGACAGCGAAGGTAACTCGTATCTTTCCTACTTCTTTCAACCAAGCAACGCAGCCAGCTGAGGAATAATCAAATGACAGACGCATATGTAGTTGGTGTGGATATGATCAAGTTCGGGCGGTTTCCCGATAAAACCGTCCCACAGCTCGGCGCTGAAGCCGCCCACCTCGCCCTTGACGACAGCGGCCTAACCATTCAAGACATGGAGGCCCTCTACTGCGGAAATTTGGGCCAAGCAAGTGGCATGGTCGGTCAACGCATTCTCCAAGAGATTGGCCAAACAGGAATTCCCGTGGTCAACGTGGCCAATGCTTGTGCTACCGGAGCAACCGCGTTCCGCGAGGCATGGGCATCGGTCAAGGCCGGCCTCTACGATTTAGTCATCGCCGTCGGCGTAGAACAGATGGGTAAAGGTCTTCTAGGCGGTGCCGGAGGATCTAAAGGTATTTCAAAAGAAGGCCTTTTGGGTTCAGGAACAATGCCCTCCGTTTTTGCGGAAGCAGGCATGGAGCATGCCCGAAATTACGGCACGACGTTCGAACAATTCGCTAAAGTCTCTGTAAAGAACCATCACCACTCGACGATGAATCAAAAAGCGATGTACCAAATCGAAACACCGCTCGAAACGGTTATGAACGCCGAAATGATTTCGTACCCGAATACGAAACTCATGTGCTCCGTTAACGTCGATGGTTCCGCCGCTGCAATCATCGCGTCCGAAAAGAAAGCGAAAGAACTCGGTCT
>DCBA01000124.1:72325-74135 GCA_002313255.1 Gammaproteobacteria bacterium UBA1119
GATCTGGTCATGCCCGATGTCAACACATGTACGCGCCGAGCCGCTGCCGCGGCCTACGAAATGGCGGGGCTCGGTGCCGAAGACATCGACCTGGTGGAGTTACACGACTGTTTTGCGACGGCAGAAATTCTCCATTATGAAAACCTTGGCCTTTGCGACGACGGCGAAGCCGGTCGGATGATCGACGACGGAGAAGTGGCTCTCGGTGGAAAGGTTCCGGTAAACATGTCTGGTGGTTTGCTATCCAAGGGCCACCCGCTCGGTGCGACGGGCATTGCTAACATCTATGAGGTGTCAACGCATTTGCGTGGTGAAGCAGGTCAACGCCAAGTCGAGGGGGCTCGCATCGGCCTAACCCACGTTATCGGGCTAGGCAGTGCTTGCGGGATCCACATCCTCGAAAAAGCGTCGTAACGCACGTGCACTGAACTGGGGGCTCCCAGCGCTTACGCTGGCGGTCCCTGTTCGTTGTCATTCAGCGGTGTCTCATGCGCATCGGGGTAGTTAGCGATACCCACAATAACCTCCGGAATGTCGCCCGGATCGTTGAGTTATTTAACGAGGCGAACGTTGACGTAGTCGTCCACACCGGCGATATCACGCAAGCTAAAACTCTCGATGTGATGGCTGATCTGCAATCACCTCTGGTTGGTGTATTCGGCAATAATGACCAGGAGCGTGCATCACTCGACTTGGCGGTCGCGACACATGGTTTTTACTTCCAAGATCCACCGTACGAAGTGGTCTGGGCATCTCGTCGCGTCGTCATCGTGCACGATCCAGCCGAATTGGACGGCGTACTTACGACCAATCATGACGTTGCTCTACATGGCCATACGCACCTGCAACGCATCGAGAACCGTCCCTCCCAACTGATATTTAATCCCGGAGAGTGTGCAGGTCACATGAAAGGACTAAATGCCATCGGAATTGTTGAACTCGATACCTTGGAGGCGAAGCTCATCCGTTTTTAGCGCTCAAATTCTGCGAGAAAACGAGTGATCCGTGCAGCGTTTGCTCCCAAATCGCTCATTCCCACTCGAGACACGGAACGCAAATCAATTAGTGACGTTCCATTAGCAGCTCGAATACGAATCACTACATCGTCTTTAAATCCAAACCAGAACGTGGTCGCCGTGGATTCAACGATGCCCGTGCGGCGATCACTATTAACGATTTCCCAGTCCATCGCTGTTGCCACCGCTAAGACTCGATCAAAACTCTCGTTGAGATTACGCCCGGTACGCAATGTTTTGATCGCCGGATACGCTATCGCTTGTTGCTGTCTCTCCTCGTCCGAGGACGTCAGATCGTTGCTATTCCTACCCCGCACCTCAATCAAATGGTCGAATTCAGGCGGATCTATTAAATCGGTGGAAATATCGTGGATTGGAGGCAACCGGCTCGCGTCAAGGAACTGCACGAACATGGTGGCCAAGACCAGCGAACTAAGTATCGCTCCATAGACAAAAGGCACACGATATTTAATCGGGCCCACCCCGCGCGAAAACACCAACGCAGCGATCCCCCAGACCGCGCAAATCAGCGCGACTACAATCCCAGCAAATAGAAAATAAAAGCCCACGAAAAAGGACCAAAGGCCAAATCGGCTGCCGAGCGCACCCAGCAATAGCATGAGCACCGCGATGTGGGCGCCCGCCAGGACAAATCGGGAAGCTCGGTAATTCGTAAACATGTTCCAACTATCCCACGAAAATTCACGTCAGCAAACCACAACGTCTTTTCACTTTTAAGTTGGCTACAATAAAATAGAAAATCTGTCCCTACATGCGTCTCACCGACGGTTTTA
>DCBA01000124.1:74533-83388 GCA_002313255.1 Gammaproteobacteria bacterium UBA1119
AGCTCGTGACAACGGCTGAAGCGGATTCCCTCGTGGTTGAGGGTGTCAACGTTACCGAACGCGTCGCCGAAATCGAGGCTCAGGGTTACACCCTCATCCCAGATTTTATCCAAGCAGACGAGATAGCTCGAATCCGGCACGCATTTGACACCGAAGTACAGATCACCGAAATGCGAGCGATTGGTACCGACACAGGCAAGACCTTGCGGGCACATAACCTGCTGGCAAAAACCCGGGCCGTTGACTACCTCTTCCTCGACCCCCGTATTCGAGCTCTCATCGAAGGCGTGCTGGGATCTCGGGTACAAATTAATGTAACCACGTTGTTCAACATACTCCCGGGCGAAACCAAACAATTTCTACATCAGGACGATGGGCTTTGGCCTATCAAGAGGCCACACCCCCACTTCGTCTGCAATGCCCTAATTGCCCTTGATGATTTCGACGTCGAAAATGGAGCAACGCACATCGTTCCTTACAGTCACAGCTGGCACGATCGACCCGTCGATCAATCGGTAGAAACGCTACAGGTAACCATGAGCGCCGGAACGATGCTGATGTGGGAAGGCGGCTTATGGCATGGCGGCGGTGCCAATACCTCGCCAGATCGAGAACGCCTCGGGTTTTTTATGAGCCATAACGTTGCGTACTTACGACCGCAGGAAATTCAGTTGTTGTCGGTTCCGCGTAACGTTGCGGTTCAGCTGCCAAAGATGCTTCAACGATTACTCGGTTACCACCAATTTGGCTTGGGCGTGGACGGTCGCGATCCCATCGACGTGCTCAAGGACGGGAACGTCATCAATCCAAGTGCGCAGGTGGCGTGGTGGCGCGACTGATCGTAATCCCTCGTTCGGTAGCCCCCTAACCATCAAAGCACTGACCCCAAGAGATTAGGTTTCCGTACCAGGCCGTCGTACTCTGGGACATAGAGTCAACGACGAGATCGTGTGAGGGTGTATATTTGAGTTTAAGTGAACCCGCAGCGCGGTACCTTACTTACTCGATTTACCCCAGTGTCATCCTGGGGTGTATCGGGATTTTTTTCGTCCTGTTAAACCTCAACTCGGGGCTCTTGATCAGCTCATATGTATCCGTTTTCCTCGGTGCTTTCTCGGTCATCGCATTCGAACTCCTCACGCCACACCAGCTAACCTGGAGACCGAAAGCATCCGACATCATGGACGACGGTCTCTTCATGCTGGCGGTACAGGTGTTGTTACCTCGCGCATAGTCTTTTCTGGCGGGAAACGCCGACTCCAGTTCTAATCAGCGCATTGAGGCGTCACGAACGCAGATTTCTCTAGCGCGGCGGTCACCTGGCTGGGATGAGATTTATCAACATGTTGATCTCTGGCCCGCCGTCTATAGACCAATATCATTTACGTTGTAGTCGGCGAGTGTGCTTTCCCGCGACTTCCTCGAATAGGAGTGGTTCTCGTGTCTCAACGGTAGATAAACATAGGGATCTTCATCGTCAAAATGTTGAGAACGCGCGTCGACGGCAAGTGGAATGATTCGCGAACGTTTGGTCACATAGTCTTCGTTGTACGGATTTTCTGCCCATCCCTGTACGCCTAATACCGACGACCTTCGATGAAAGCCGAACACAAACGTTGCCCGTTCGGCCACAGACGTGTTGGCGAAAGACCCATGCAGAACCTGCCGATTACAAATTGCCACATCTCCCGCTTTCATAAGCATCGGAACAGCGTCTGACAATCGATCCGAGCCATTCGCTTCGACCTTTTTCTTGATATCAATTTTTCCTTGATCATGGCTGCCGGGCACCACCCATAGAGCGTTTTCCGGAGTCGTGTCATAAAGCTGCACCATAAAGTTGAAGCCGTGGGTCCCACGATCAAGGTCCGGTTTATCCCAATGAGTGGTGCCGTCTTGATGCCAGGCGACGGACGGCCCAAGTCCAGCTTGCTTCACCCAAACAGTGTCGGTGAACGGCGTAAAGTCCGGACCATTAATCGCCTCCGCCACCCGAAGTAATTTCGGGTGCCCGTACAGGCGTAAACAGGCATCCATTAGTTGCAAGCATCCGGAAATATTCAACAACACTTCGTCCGGTGCGTCATCTGGTGGTGTCGGTTCCGTCATCTTCGACTCGTAACGGCCACCACTCAGGTCGCTACCGCCGTGTGGATCGGACAAAGGTTTTGCAAAACGAAAACTCGGACGCTTAAAGCCTAACCCTGCAGCAGGCCGACCTTGGTGGTCGACCTTCGATCCACGACCCATGGGTAAACGATCAAGTAACGCCTCGAAATCGGACACCAATTCGTTTCGCTCAGTCGAAGAAAGCGCACCTTCAAAGACGTAAAAGCCGCATCGCCAGTACGTTTCTAGAATGCGATCATCCACACGACCGTTGCCATCAAGAATCAAGGAACCACTGTTACCAAGCGAATGCGCTCGATCCCGGCCTTCAACAAAATACTGATCGCTCATACCAACCTCATGATCTGACACGAGTGTAGCGCAACCCGTTCGGCCTACGTTTCCGTTTCTCTATTCCCTCAACCCAACGAAGCGTCATAGAGATGGCAGGCGACCTGCGATTCATCTGAGTGATTGGGGAATGACCCAGCCTGATTCATCTCCAAATTAGGCGAATGCACTGAGCAAACATTCATGACCTTGGGACAGCGCGGGTGAAAGTGGCATCCCGACGGCGGGGTTTTCGGGCTCGGCACTTCGCCAACGATTAGCTGCTGTGGGCGCGTTGCTTCCAGAGTGGGATCCGGAAGCGGGATTGAAGAAAGCAAGGCCTGGGTATACGGGTGCTTTGGACTAGCGAATAGTTCATCGCGTCCCGCGATTTCCACGATACGCCCGAGGTACATCACGCCAATGCGATCACTGATGTGGCGAACGACGGAAAGATCGTGAGCAATGAACAAATAAGTGAGCCCCAGTTCCCGTTGTAGGTCCATCAGAAGGTTCAAAACCTGTGCCTGAATCGAGACGTCCAACGCCGATACCGGTTCATCGCAGATAATGAGACTTGGCTCGAGCGCCAAAGCGCGCGCGATGCCGATACGTTGGCGTTGACCTCCGCTAAACTCGTGCGGATACCGATCCGACATGTCCGGCAGCAACCCCACCATGTCCATGAGTTCGTCAATCCTCGCACGAAACGACCGTCTGTCAGTCGCAAGACCATGGACCAGAAGAGGTTCACCAATGATGTCGCGAATCCGCATCCGTGGATTCAACGAACTGAAAGGATCCTGATAGACCATCTGCATGCGGCGTCTCAATGGGCGCATCTGGTGTGGTTCGAGGTGAGTGATGTCGTTCCCCTCGAACTTGATCAAGCCACCGGTCAGGGGTTGCATCCGCAACACAGCAAGTGCGGTAGTCGATTTGCCGCATCCACTTTCACCCACCAGGCCAAAGGTCTCGCCGTGCCTCAACTCAAAGGACACGCCGTCGACCGCTTTTACACTTCCGACCGGTCTTTGCATGAAGCCCTCGGTCAGAGTGAAATGAACCTTAAGATCATCGACCTTGAGAAGAGGCTCTTCGTTTATCGCCAAACTCACAACGGATATCCAAAACAAGCGCTGCGATGACTTGGGTTTTGTTCAACCGGGTCTAGCGCGGGAATGCTAGTCCGACAGGCATCGTGCGCATGCTGACACCGGGTTGCAAAAGCACATCCCGACGGAAGGTCCGCCAGGTCCGGAGGTTGTCCATCAATAGTGATCAGCCGCGCACCCGCAACGCCTTCGATACCCGGAATGGACGCCATCAGTCCGACGGTATACGGATGCTGCGGATTCGCGTAAAGGTCCTTGGCGTCTGCCGTTTCTACGATTCTTCCGCCGTACATCACTGCGACTCGATCCGCATACCGAGCGACGACGCCCAGATCGTGTGTAATGAGTATCAGCGCAGTTTGGGACTCCTCCGTAAGCTCATTCAACAATGCAAGAATCTGCGCTTGAACCGTTACATCGAGTGCCGTTGTTGGTTCATCTGCGATGATCAGTCTTGGTTCACAAGCTAATGCCATTGCAATCATGACACGCTGTCGCATCCCTCCAGAAAAGTGGTGGGGGTAGTCGTTGAGTCGCTCTTTTGCGTCAGGAATCGCCACCTTGGTTAGCAGTTCGACTGCGATTTCAAACGCTTCGTCCCAGTTCTTGTCTCGATGCAGGCAAATGGGTTCCGCCACTTGCTTCCCAATGGTCAGTACTGGATTCAGCGACGACATCGGTTCTTGAAAAATCATCGCAATGCGGTCGCCGCGGATTCGTCGAATTTCGTCGGTGCCCAACGAGAGTAAGTTCTGGCCCTCAAACACTACCCGACCATGGTCAATCACCCCGTTATCACCGAGCAGACGCAGAATCGATAACGCCGTGACGCTTTTACCCGAACCGCTTTCTCCGACGATGGCAAGCGTTTCGCCCCGTTTTAAAGATAACGACAAATCGCTGACCGCCCTGACTTTGCCGCGGTCCGTCCGGAAACTCACCGACAAATGCTCGATGTCCAATAACGTATCCGAGCTCATTTAGAACCCCAATTCCTTTTTTAGCTGCTGATCCAACCAGATCCGCGCGTAGATCGGTCCAGGTCGGACAGCGCCCGCTCTTAGTTCGCCGGCATAATTCTTCACCCAAGGCCACCAAGCGGTATAGACGTATTCCGTCGGCAGCCAGATATAGGGTGCGAAAGCGAGCAAATCGACCGTCAATTCGCGCACTAGCGCAATTCGATCTGCTTCCTTTGGCATTCGCATTAAACGTTTTATCTCGGCATCAAATTGTTCGCGTTCAAGCAGCGCAGGATTCCACTTGTGCCCGGTAATGAACTTGCGCAGCGACGTCGTCGGGTTTGTGTGGCCGTTATTCATAAAGTAACCGGGGCCATGCGTACGCGTCGTCATGGCTGATAGAAACGATGCGTATTCCATCGGTTGGATTTCAATCTCGACGCCAATATCGCCAAGGTAGGATTCAATCAAGGGTAAAAGGTCCATGTTGCTGGGACTGCACGAACAAACCTGAACCTCGAATGTAAATCCATCCGGATAACCGGCTTCTCGAAGCAGTGCCCTCGCTTTTACAGGGTTGTAGGTGAAGAGTTCTTGAACTTCAGCCGGCATCTCTTCAAGCGGCTGATAGTAAGCCCCGAATCCCGGATGCTGTGGATATGCCATGAGCTCCGCATGACCCCCGTAGAACAGGTCAACGATTTCTTTTTGATTCACTGCCAAATTGAGCGCTCGGCGCACGCGATGGTCCTTGAAAGCCTCATGGTCGAGCCGAAGAGCAATGAAATTCCCTGTCATCCCCAACCAGCGTGACCATTTGAGCTCCGGCGTGGTTTCTTTCAGATGGTCTACGGCAATCCAGCGTATCGACTCAAGGATGTCGACCCTGCCGGTTCGCAAAGCCGTCAAATAAGTCGCTTCATCCTTAATAATTCGATATTTGACGCGATCGACATACGGGAGTCGATAACGCGTACCTTCGTATTCTTCGTGGTCCCAGTAGTTGTCCCGCTTTGTATAGACGTGCGAGTTGCCATGGATATAGCGCGACAAATCAAACGGCCCTGTGCCTATCAAATTGCGCCAATCCTTTGCGTCCACGTTCGCGAGTTCCGGCGCGGTAATCGATGATTGATATCCGTAGCCAAACCGATAAGCCCATTCGGCGTTGTATTGATTGAAGTGAAACACCAAAGTGTGATCGTCACGCGCCTCCAGCCCGTCGATGTAATCCCAATAGTCCTGTTGCGCTTTTTTTGGACTGTTGTTGACCAAGTTGAAAGTGAAGATCACGTCATTCGCAACAAACTCTCTAGCTGCCATCACGCCCGGTTTTTCCGGGAACATGACGCCTTGTCGGAGATTCACGACCAGCGTTAGATCGTCTTCCCAGTGCCAACTTTCCGCCAATTCACCGCGAAGAACTTCCACGGGCAAGTACGCTTCTGCGACAAACGTGTAATCGCCACCACGACGGACGCCTTTATTCAAATCTCCCGAGAAGAGTTGTTCTCGTACCAGGCCGGTGTCGTGATTCGATTTCCACGCCCAATCCACCGGATCCCAAGACAGCGCCGATAATGTGACATAGACCGTGCCGATGTTGAGTTCACCACCATACTGGGGCGTTTCTTGGGCCACCGCGGCATTCACCGAGAGCATCTCAACCGTATACGCGGTAATCAGCAACAACCAAATCTGTCGCGTCTTCGCCCTCAACTATTGACTTCCCCGCATACGCGGATCGAGAAGATCGCGCAACGCGTCGCCGTATATATTCACCGCGTAAACCACCGCCGTGATGCACAAGCCCGGCGCAAGTGCTAGCCAGGGGCCGAGATACATATACGTGCGGCCCGTACCACTTAGCATACTGCCCCACGTTGGGGCGGGCGGCGGTACGCCAAGCCCAAGAAATGACAATCCCGCTTCCGCGAGGATCACCGCGCCGATGCGTGTAGTAAAAAGAACAATTACCACTGGCATGATGTTCGGCAAGACGTGCTTTCGCATCACGTGAAACGTCGGCGCGCCGATGGAAAGGCTCGCATGGATGTACATGTTCTCTTTGACTGACACCACGGCGCCACGAACGATACGACTACCTGCAATACCGTAAAGCAAACCAAGCACAACCACGATCTGCGGTATCCCAGGACCGACGATTGAGACTACGACAATCAAAAGCACCAGGTCTGGAAACGTCATCCATGCATCCACACCTCGTTGGATGACCATGTCCGGTTTTCCACCGAAATACCCGGATATGACACCAACCACAATAGAAATAACGGTGGCAAGTCCAGCCGCAAGAAAGCTCACAATCATGGAGATTTGCGCACCAATTAAAACGCGCGAAAGCACATCTCTACCCAAGTGGTCCGTGCCAAAGGGAAACGCCCACGAAGGCGGCTGCAATCGCTGCGTCAGATCCGTGTAGTTCATCTCGAATGGCGCTAGAAAGTTCGCGAAAATTCCGCAAAACATAAACAGCAGAAATACAGCACCACCAACGGCCCCGAGAGGCTTCTCTCGGATCAAACGTATATTAAACGCGACGAAAGCAGACCGTTTTCTAACCGCTGGCAATACCGCATCTACAATTAGTTCGCTCATTCGTGGCGTACCTTCGGGTCGAGCCAGCCGTAACTCAAGTCGACTAGCAAGTTAATGACGAGTACGCCAACGCCAACAACGAGAAACACTCCCGAAATGACCGGGTAGTCACGCTGGAATACCGCTTCCAATAGCAACAAACCCATGCCGGGAACGACGAAGATCTGCTCCAAAATAACCGCACCACCGATCAACAATGGCGCTTGCAAACCGATCAGTGTGACCACGGGGATTAACCCGTTGCGCAAAGCGTGCCGCACGACCAACAGTTTTTCTCCGACGCCTTTGGCACGTGCTGTACGAATATAGTCTTGCCGCATGACCTCCAGCATCATCGTACGGGTCATTCGCATCGTTACGGCAGACATTGATAATCCAAGCAAAATCGCGGGCACGATCATGTGTTTGAGATTCGTAATCGGGTCTTCAAAAAAAGGGGTGTATTCAAGCTCCGGGGCCCACCGCCACCATACCGATGGGAACACCATCACCAACGTCCCCAGCCAGAAGCTTGGAATCGCGAGCATGATGAGCGAAAAAGAACGGGCAACGTAATCGCCTGCAGTATCTTGCCGCATCGCCGAATAAACACCGATAGGTACCGCCACCGATAACGCAACAATTAGGGCTAAAAGTCCGAGTTCGAATGTGATCGGCAATGACGCCATTAGTTGATCCGTTACCGGAACATTCTGCCAAAGTGAGTCGCCCAGATCGCCGGTGACGGCATCGCCTATCCAACGGAAATACTGAATGTACACCGGCTGATCGAGTCCCAGCGCCGCTTCGATCTTTGCCCGGTCCTGACCCGTGACGATGTCGTTCTGCGCAAGCATTAGATCGATCACGTCGCCGGGAATCAGTCGCATTGAAATAAATACAATCAGACTCGCAAAGAACAAGGTCGGAATGAGAGCGAGCAATCGCCGTCCTATGTACGCGCGCAAAAAACCCTCCCTTCCGTCACGATCACACTGATTTCAAGACTTTCCGACACTACCGGATACTTGAAACATACTAACGAATTGCGACCGTGCAAACCCCAGTGCCTGACTCAGACTTCAAGTTCTAACCCCAACGATGCTGGGTTCTACTTTGGTGTACTTCCCAGCATGCGTTATATTGCCCCACCCTCCTCACGCGTTAGGACTTCGAGGTGACGGCAAACAGCATGGATGAACTCGTCTCGCTCTGTAAGCGTCGCGGATTCATCTTTCAATCTAGCGAAATCTATGGCGGTTTGCAGGGTCTTTACGATTACGGCCCCCTTGGCGTGGAACTCAAAAACAACCTCAAACAGGCATGGTGGCGAGCCATGGTCTACGACCGCGACGACGTCGAGGGCCTCGATGCCGCTGTTTTAACTCACCCCCAGGTGCTCAAATACTCAGGGCACGAGGACACGTTCTCCGACCCCCTCATTGATTGCCGTGACTGCAAGTCGCGCTGGCGCGCCGATCATGTCGAAGCGTCTAAATGCCCGGGCTGTGGCTCGAACGATCTCACCGAGCCTCGTCCATTCAATCTGATGTTCAAAACCAGCGTCGGTCCCGTCGACGATGGCAGCTCGTTCGCGTACTTGCGACCGGAGACGGCTCAACAAATTTTTACCAATTTCAAGAACGTGCTGGATTCCACCTCTCGCCAGCTACCCTTTGGCATCGCCCAAATTGGTAAGGCTTTTCGAAACGAAATTACCCCGCGTAACTTCGTCTTCCGAGTT
>DCBA01000043.1 GCA_002313255.1 Gammaproteobacteria bacterium UBA1119
AACTACCCCAAAACTCATCAAAATGCTCCTTAACTTTCGCCGTTACCATGCCCGCCAACAGTACATCCCGATCACGGAAGTTATAGACCGAGTCGTAGTCAAAATACTCATCGGCCATATTCCGGCCGCCGGTGATGGAAATGAGATCATCAAAAATAGCGACCTTGTCATGCATCCTTTGATTGAAAGACGTGAAATCAGAGAGGAGGTAGTACATACGTTCAAGAATCGAAACACCCGCGTGGTGTTTTGGGTTGTATATCCGAAGTTCGACGTTAGGGTGGTTATTTAGGCTTGTTAACACCCGATTTTCCGCCTCAAGCAGGAAATCATCCACCAATACGCGGACACGCACGCCGCGCTCCGCTGCAGCGAGAAGTGCCTCCGCCGCCAAGATCCCGATATTGTCCGTCCCCCATATGAAATACTGCACATCGATGGATCGCTGCGCAGTTTGGGTGAGCCAGGCGCGGGCGAGGAGGGCATCTTCTCCGGACTCGAGAATATAGACCCCCGTCTTTTGATAACTTTTCGCGATGCAATCGGGGCAATATGTGTTTAACCACGCGGCTAATGGAGAGACAGCCTGAGCCGATGCGCTGAAGCTAAATAAAAGTAGGAGCGCTGTAGGCATCAAATGCGAGATCTTCACAGGAATTCAGAGGTTCTGGTTCATGTGGATTTCCCCAAAAGTATCTGCGAGAGCCTTACGTCAAAGTCTTAGCATCCAATCGACAAACACTTGCCAAACAACCCATTATTCGAGCGGTCAACACGCACGATGTACCCGTTTACGAGTCAAGGACACTAAATAACGAATGGACACGTTCGACTACATCATCATTGGCGCAGGATCTGCCGGCTGTGTGCTCGCTCGGCGCCTCAGCGAAGAGGGAAACGACACTGTCTTGCTACTCGAAGCCGGCGGTGTTGATCGCCACCTCTCTCTCCAGATGCCCGCCGCCTTTTCTTTCCCGATGAATGATCCACGTTTTAACTGGTTCTATCGAAGCGAACCGGAGGGTTGTTTGGACCAACGTCGGATAAGTTGTCCACGGGGTCTCGTACTAGGGGGATCGTCCTCCATTAATGGCATGGTTCACGTACGCGGCCACCCATCAAATTTTGAACACTGGAAAGAAGAGGGCGCAGCGGGTTGGGGTTACAGCGATGTTCTTCCGTATTTCAAAAAGTCGGAAGACGTACTTTGGCGTGACACTCCCAACGAATATCGGGGCAAGGACGGTCCGTTGAAGATTTCACGTGGAACCAAACAAAACGTTTTATATGACGACTTCTTATTGGCGGCAGAACAAGCTGGGTACTCTTTGAGCCAGGATCTCAACGGTTTCCAACAAGAGGGTTTCGGCGACCTAGAAATGACCGTCGCAAACGGCCGAAGGTGCAGCGCGTCTCGCGCTTACCTCCCTGAGACCAACCGTGGGGGCAACCTGACGATACGGCTACGTACCCTGGTTGAGAAGCTCGAATGCAATACGGAGCGCGTTAGTGCCGTGCATTATCACGACGGAAGTCAAAGACTTTTGGCGTACGCCAACAAGGAAGTGATTCTCGCTGCCGGGGCCATTGGATCACCCCAACTCTTGATGCTCTCCGGGATCGGCTCTGAACATTCATTAAAATCTCATTCCATCTCACCCGTGAAGATACTGCCCGCCGTCGGTCAAAATTTGATGGATCACTTAGAGATCTATTTGCAGCGGTCCTGCCCTCGACAATATTCGTTAAACACACGCCTGAATCCGTTGGGGCGCGCAGCCATCGGAGCGCAATGGCTTCTTAAAAAGACGGGCCTCGGGGCAACGAATCATTTCGAAGTCGGTGGATTTATCCGTAGTCGCGAAGGTATTGACTCGCCTGACATTCAGTTTCATTTTTTACCCGCCGCCATCTCGTACGACGGCGCCGTTAAACGCCAGACACCTGGCTTTCAAGTCCACGTTGGCCCGATGCAAAGCCCCAGTCGAGGGAACGTCACTTTGCGATCCAGAAATCCGCGCGATAAACCAACCATTCGTTTCAACTACATGAATCACTCGAGCGACTGGGAGGTTTTTCGCCGCGCAGTGAGATTCGCACGAGAGATATTCAACCAACCAAGTTTGGAACGATATCCCGGGAAAGAATTATCTCCAGGAGCTGAACACGATAGCGATGCAGCTATTGATGCCTTCCTCCGCGCGAATGTGGAAAGCGCCTACCATCCCTGTGGAACGTGCCGTATGGGTACCGGCGAAGAATCAGTCGTCGATCAGGATTGTCGCGTGCACGGAATGGAAAATTTACGCGTCGTCGATGCTTCCGTGTTCCCTCAAATTACCAACGGCAACCTGAACGCACCCACTATCATGCTGGCTGAAAAAATCGCCGATCACATTAAGGGAATACCCTTGAGGCAAGAAACGCAGCCCTATTTCATGGACCCCCAAAGGCTCTCTCGACAACGTCCCGAGGAACCGCTACGTCCTCTTGGATTGGCATAGCGCATCAATTATTCGTCACAAGAACGGTGCGCATGGACTACAAATACTTGTCGAGGAATCGCTCCATTAATTCTAAATGTCTGACGCGATTCTCTGGCTTATAGAATCCGTGGCCTTCGTTAGCGATCACAACGTATTCGTGCGGATGCCCACGTCTCTTCAGTTCAGCCGCGAGCTTATTGGCATGCACAACGGGTGCGCGGTCGTCTTCTTCTCCCTGAATCAATAACACTGGCGCCTTGAGTTCAGCAACACGTTGAATTGGAGAAAACTCCGCAAACTCGTTTTTATCTTTTCCCAACGCTTTCTCAAGGTAACGACGCCCACTGAAACGACCTCGGATATCGCCGGCCGAATACATTAAATTAAAGTCGTAAACGCCCACGACACCGATGGCGGCCTTGTACAAATCGGGCTCGATGATGGACGCTTGCAACGCCGAATAGCCACCAAAACTGGCTCCCATGATGGCAACACGCTCGGGGTCGATGGGAAAGTTCTTAATGACATATCGAGTCGCGTCAATGACGTCATGTTGAATTTTTCTACCCCATTCACGAAACCCGGCTGCCTCAAAGTCCGCGCCGAATCCACCTGATCCTCGAAAATTAACTTGCAGAACCGCGTACCCTCGGCTCGCCAAAAATTGCGATTGTTTATCGTATCCCCACGCGTCAAAAGGACCGTGCGGCCCGCCGTGTGGATTGACCACAAGAGGCAATGCCTCACCCGTTTGTCCAGGGGGAATGGTGAGTAAACCGGTAATGTGGAGGCCGTCACGCGCTTTGAATTCGATCGGCGCTACGCTGCCCGAGAGATCCTGATTGATCCAAGGCCTCATGCCACTGAACGGAATTAAACCACCGGCTTTCTTATCAAAGAGATAGTAAAAACCTGGATTACGGTCGCTTGATACATGAATCACTTGCAACGATCCGTTACTGGTCGCATTCACAATTTCAACTCTGGAATCGGGAAAGGTTGCGCGGAGTGATTGTGTTACCTCAGCACGTTCATGATTTGGATCGAGATAGTGCAATTCCGGTTTGCCGATACCGGATACAAATGCATACGCGTTGCCATCTTTATCAATCTTGATATCAAGCACGTCGGCAACTGGATCACGATAAATCATCTCAACACGCTTTAGGTCCAATGAAGCTTTAACCACCGCCTTGGTCCCGCCGTTGCGATTGTCGAGGGCCAGGATCGCCTTCCCGTCATCCGTGAACGCGACCGGTTCCAACATCCCGCCCGGGTACGGCATCTTCAGTAGCTCGACCCATTCGAGGGAATCCGGAGCCTTGTACGCCAAGAACTGCTCATAATATTCGGTCATGCCCCAGGCATAGCGCACTTGATCTTCATCGTCGAGCAAGACCTCTCCCGCCCCCGATGGCAGTTGGGCGATACGACGCATTGACGAATTAAATGTATGCAGCTTGTAGACTCCCGACCGAGCACCGCTGAACGAGATGGTTCGAATCAACACGTAATTTGGTTCGTCGGGGAGTGGATCAAGCATCATGGCCCAACCGCCAAAGCCAACCCCATTGTTTGGCGAACGGGACTTTCTCTTACCTGGCGGTAGGCGGAACGTAAAGATTCGCCGTTCCTTTCTTCCGTTGACGTTGACGGCAAATAGCTCACCACCGACGAAAGGTTGTTCCCGCATCGACGGGATAAACCGTTGAATCCCTACGACCAAACGCTCGTTGCTCGACCAGTAATATTCACCGACCTCTTCATTAGAGCCGGTAAAAAAGATCTGATTGACCGCGTCCTTTTTTTCGCGATCGTAAACGATCACTCGATTTCGTCCCTCGACCTTGGTCATGAACGCGAGATACTCGCCGCCGGGTGAAATACGAACCGAAAAGATCTCGTCGAACTTACTGAAGTGTTCGGTGGGTGGAAGCGAAACAGCTGCAGCAATTCCGCTACAAAATAAAAGACCGCAGACTATCAACGGCCATCGATGTTGTTTGGTACGTGTTCTTTTACTCATAGCGCGAATATGCCCTCACCCTTTAATGGGATAGTACTTTGACCTGCGGTTTGCGTTAAGCCGTATGTTGGTCGTATCGAACGCAAAAAAAAGGCGGGCTTGCGCCCGCCTTAATACAACTTTTCTACCTGGAATCAGAAGCTATGGTTTATTCCCAAGGTGATGTATCGACCCATAAAGTCGTAGCTGACATCAGCTGAAGAATAAAAGCCGTTAAAGATTCGCGGTGGCTCCTCATCCAGGAGATTGGATACCACGAGGCGAACTCGCGTACCCTGTCCCACGTCATAACCACCCGACAGCGTCAAGTAGCGGACCTGTTCGATGTTGCGACTTGCGACGTCGGGACCACCGTTACAGTAGTCGTCTTCACACTCGCGGAAATCGCTGTAGGAGTTCACGCGAATGCTGGCATCGTAGTCGCCTTTTGACCAATCGACGTCCAGTATCCAGCGATCACTGAGTACCGTACCGCAATCGTAGATATCGAGACATTCCTGCGTATTAACGGTTACACCATCCGAACCGGGAGACATGATAATAAATTCGTCGATCTGGGTGTAATCCCAACTGATCGCGAAACTACCTGCCTTTTCATGATCCCAGCGGTAATCGATCTGAAAATCGATTCCGGAGGTTTCGACTTCACCAATATTGGCCGTCGCAGCGTATACATTGCTGATTCGACCGACCGAGTTGCGCTCAATCTTGTCGCAATATTGACGGTTATTCGGATCGGCTTGATAGCACCCACCGAGAATCGTTCCCACACCAATGCTTCCAATGGTGTTCGAGATTTCGTATTCCCAGCTATCGATGGTGATATCCAAGTTTTCGATGAAGTCAGGTCGAATGACAAAACCAAAGAGGAAAGCGTCCGACGTCTCTGCACCAAGATTTGGATTACCGCCAAGCCTTGCACGTAGCTGCGTATCCGGATCCGTCGTTCCACCAACGAAGCCGTCCGCGTCACAGTTCGCCGTCACGTTGGCGTTTGTGCCGTATTGACCGACCACTGTGGAACAGGGATCGACCGCTGCCGGAAAGCTATCAAATTGACCCGAGAACAGGGAGGCAATAGATGGCGCATTAAACGCTTCTGAAACCGTCGTCCGGAACGCGATCCAATCGCGGAAATCCCAACGAAATCCGTACTTACTGTTTGACGACCGACCAAAGTTACTGTAGTCGGAAGCACGCACCGAGTACTCAAGGTCCAGCACGCCTAATTGATCGGTATCGAAAATCGGCGCGAGGAATTCGATGTAAGCCTCGTCAACCTCGTATGAACCGCGCGTACTCTCACCTTTGTTTCCGGTGGTATCACCCATTTCTGTGAGGGGATCCTCAACATAAGTCCCACGCTCGTTGCGATGTTCCCAACCCATCGCCAAACCGAGGTTACCCGCGGGTAGTTCATAGATGTTGTTATTGCTCACGTTGACTTGAACGGTCTTCTGTTCTTGAGTCGTCTTGGCGGTACCGACATACGAGATATAGTCGATTTGGTCCTGGCTTATCGTTCCAGGTCCGCCGAATAGATTCAGCGGTACGCAAGGATCAGTACACGTTCCGCTCAGCGCTTCCAGAACCCGACTCCGGATAAACCGACCCTCGTTGGTATCCGTACCGTCGGTCCGGCCATAGTTAATTGACGCTTCGAGTGACCACCCCTCGATTTCATACTCAAGGCTACCCACCAACCGATAAGTATCGATATCTTGGAGGAAGTTTCGATTACCGGCTTCAACCATCCGCCGTCGAACGTCGATAAAGTCTCGACCGAACGGGTTGTGTGCTTGAGCCGCCTCAATCGTGAGACCTTCGGAAATGATGAAGAGAGGCGTCGGCGCAAGGAGCTGATCGGACTTACGATTGATGTAAGACAATTCCATGACAGCCGTTAGAGCGTCACGAATTTCGTAATGCCCGGTTGCAAAGACGTTGGTCCGCTCTTGGGGTGTATAGATGTAGTTTTCGGGCTGGTAGTTGTAGTACGAACCCTCGCCCACATCGGAATTCCCCGAAAACTGAAAGGGACTCCAAATTGTGCTCGGGTTGTTACCACCAGGACCCCAGAAGTAGGGATATGTTGGGTCAGCGATGGCAGTCCACGCTTCATTCCCCTCGGCGCCTAGTCGATCAATGATGGTGCCTTCAGGCGTTGCGGACGAACCCAGGCCTTCAAAGGTACCGTCGTTAAGGTCCCAGTCGTACCAGCGATCCTGGTTTGCCCAACCACGATTACCTGCCATGACGTCGTTCATTTCGTAATGGCCGATCGCGACCGTTACGTTACCGCGGTCGCTGGACGAACCCATCGTGAGATTAATATCGGTAATTTGGCCATCGCTCTCAGCTGAAACACCGCTGTATCCACCAATCGTGACACCTTCGAAATCACGCCGCGTGATCACATTGACCACCCCGGCGATAGCGTCGGATCCGTAGATCGTGGAGGCGCCATCGTTTAAGATCTCGATGCGCTCGATCGTGTTCGGTGCAATGGCGTTCAAGTCAACGCTGCCACCTGTGGAGTAGGGCACATGCCGTCGACCATTTATCAGCACCAGCGTCCGGCTCGAGCCGAGGCCCCGCAGACTGATCTGGGTTGATCCATTACCACCGTTGTTGTTTTGGGCGTTAAGACCACCAACGTTCTCCGGCAAATCCTGCAAGAAATCGCCAATGGACGTCTGCCCCAACTTCTCGATTTCATACCTGTCGATAATCTTGATTGGCGCTGTGGTTTCTGTGTTACTTCTCGCAATTCGGGATCCGGTGACGATTACTTCTTCAATATCGGCATCGGTATCGGACTCTTCCGAAATAACCGGATTCGTCCAAACAACGGCCAGCACTCCCGCAAACACGGCCGCTCTCAAAGACCTAAATGAATTCATAGCCTCGTCTCACCTGTACCTAGGGGTTTTTCGGCGCGAACTATTGCAAATTTGTTACATCTCAGCAACAAAAAACGTGCTTTAATCCCAATGTTCATCGCATATAAAATACGATATATATTTCCAAAAGGCATAAATATTCAGTTTCGCGTGTCCGAAAAGTCAGATGGGTGTTTCATTCATACAATACGAGTCAGTAAATACGGGCCTTCTGGGCTGTTTTTCTAAGTACGCCGCAATTAGCGCGCGATAAACCGCTTTCTTTCATGCGTATTCCGATTCTGGTCACCTCACCGAAGGAATCGAAGAAATAGCCAGGAAGGCAAGACACTCTCCACCGGCAATTTTCCGGCGTAATTAGTAGAATCGAGCCATAACGCTATGCAACATATCAACGGTACCGACACACCGCTCGCAAGAGCACAAGCAATTGCGCCACGCATTGAGGATCTTGCGAAGCAGATCGATGAAACCAGAGAACTACCACGCGACATCGTCGACGCGATGGTGTCCGCAGGTCTCTTTCGCCTACTCGTACCAACGTCCCTCGGCGGTGAAGAAATAGACATTCTTGACTACTTGGATGTTGTAGAAACAATCGCGTACGCGGACGGCAGTGCTGGTTGGTGCTTAAACCAGGGTGCTGTTTTTGCCACGAATAGCGGGAGGGCACCCAGACACTTAGCCGAAGAAGTGTGGGGAGACCCAAAGACCGTCGTCGCTAACGGGCCTCCTCAAGGGCCCAAATCGTTGTTCGTGGATCAAGGTTTCAGGCTCACCGGCAAATGGGCGTTCTCAAGTGGATGTCGACACGCGAATTGGATAGCCGCTGTCTCCGGCGGATCAGGGGAACCACCTCGTTTACATCTCGTGACGCGCGAAGAGGTCGATTTCATTGATGTTTGGGATGTTCAAGGATTGCGCGGAACGGGTAGCTTTAGTTTCACCGCCAACGATTTATTTGTCCCAGAATCACGAACTATGTTACTTGACGTCGAACCGCTAGAGGCCGGGCCTCTCTACATTATTCCGCAACATCTTTTGTTCGCCTGCGGTTTCGGTTGTGTCGCGCTCGGTGTTGCGCGCGCGGGTCTTGACGCCACCATCGAACTTGCCAGCGATAAACGTCCACGATTCGATGGCAGGACGCTCGCCCACGACGCCGTCGTTCAGAGTCAGATCGGCAAAGCAGAAGCTACCTGGCGTGCCGCCAAGGCACTTTTGTATGAATGCATGGGGACCGTATGGGAGTCGGTCAAGTCAACGGGATCGATATCGGTTGAAGAGCGTATTCATCTGCGCATGGCCGGCACGCACGCGATCCGACAATCCGCCGACGTCGTCGACATCGCTTACAACTTGAGCGGCTCGAGCGCTATATTTGGCTCCACGAAAATCCAACGACGATTCCAAGATGCTCACGTCATCACCCAACAAGTGCAAGGGCGCGAATCCCACTACCAGACCGTGGGAGAATATTTTCTCGGCCTCGATCCAACCGGACCCGTGTTCTAGCTGCCGATACTGGGTGCGCAGTATTTTGTTTGTGTCCATGAATGCGGAAGTCCGGGACCGAACGACTCGGTTTATCAGCTACCCCCGCAGGTGTTGTGTTTCGTTGAGGCTAACCAAGCTCCGCTCACCTGTTGATGCGCACAAAAAGCGACTAGCACTCGCGTAACGAACATCGGCAAAAAGCCGCGGCGGCATGCCGAGCACGTGCGATGCCCACATATTCACCACGCCTCCATGACAAAACACCGCAACCCGCTCGCCCGAATGACGTTCAATGATGGATTCGACGCCTCGAACAACCGTGGCTTGGAACGCAAGCATATCGACGTCGTCGCCATAGCTACCGTCCACAAACGCTTTCCATGCTTCGTAGTCTTGAGCCTTCAAATCTTCCATTGGAATGTAAGTTGAACTGTCTCGATCGAACTCTGATACATCGTCTTCGATCATGATCTCCAATCCCGAACGCTGCGCAAAGGGCTCTGCCGTCTCACGCGCCCTTTGCAGTGGGCTCGAGTAAATGGCCTCAATCTTGATACCAACGAGCCAATCGGCCGCCTCAGCCGCCTGCATCAAACCGATACGCGACAATGAAGGATCTGCAGCGACGCCGTCTTTCGTTTCTACCCGCATCGGAAGGCCGTGCCGTATTAGGACGATCTCCACTTCACAAAGTTCCTACGTCCGCAGTCAGCCATGCCTCAAGCACCTCGTTGACCGCGCCAGGACATTCCTGCGCCATCCAATGCCCGCTATCGACGATGGCTTCCGTTAAGTTGGAACATTTCGCCCTCATCGGTCGACCTAAAGGCGAATTAACCGATTCACAAACCGCATCGTATCGAGCCGCTATGAAAAGAGCCGGCATGGCAAGCCGTCCCCGATCAAGCGCGGTGTTCGCGTATGCCGTATTCACTTCGTGATTCATGTAATAAGAATTTGCGCCAAAGAACCCCGATTCGCGAAGCGCTCCCGAGTAAACGGACAAATCTTTGGCACTTATTACCCGAGAATCCAATGGCAAATCTGGCGCTTGGCCCGCACCCCCAAACCAGCCGCCCGAAGACCGGATCGAAGCAGTTGAGGCCGGCTTGCCAACCGTATCGGGATTACCACCACGGAATAATGCCGTGAGCGTTTTTTCTACGTCCGCCTCCATGGTTGATTGAGCTTGTTCGAAACATTCTTGGTAATACAGCTGATAATCCCATTGTCCAACGGGATACTCTTCAATCGGGTACACGTTTCGATCGATGAGCTCAATGACCCGGCCAACGCCATACTCGAGCGTAGCGTAAGGGACACAAAGGCTCGCCACGGCTCGGCAGCGATCTGGGTGATGACTCGCAATATTCCAAACGGTCGGACTGCCCCAATCATGACCAACCCATATCGCCGTTTCTGAACCGAAGGCATTGATAAGGGCAAGCAAGTCTTCAACCACTTTTGCTTGGGAATAGTCGGCGTGACTACCGTACTTTGAAGATCGGCCATAACCACGCAGATCCGGCGCAACCGCATGGAATCCTAGCCGAGCCATTGCGGGCAACTGGTGCCTCCAGCTGTACGACAGCTCCGGCCAACCGTGAACGAACATCATCAAAGGACCGTCTTTCGGCCCGTCTTCTATGTAGAACGTCGTGTGGCCGTCGGTTTCGACCATCCCATCAACCGGCATATCCAGATTCCTTGTCAATATGAAAGCGAAATCGGAAGCGACAATAGTGACAACGAAATTCTTGCCCGTTTACGCCAATCTTCGCTCGCGTCCCAATGATAAGTTTTCTTCAAATGCAACCTCGCCAACGCCTCGTTGCCACTTAGTCTGTACGCCTCGCCTAAATAGTAATTAATGCGTGGCGCCCACGGCGCTAATCGATGGGCAACGAGCAGATAATTGATCGCGTCGCCTGGTTTACCGGTGTGCACATACACGACGCCAAGTCCGAAAGCAGCGTCGACTCGTTCCGGATCCGACTTGAGCGCGTTTCGATATAGTTCAGCTGCGTCAGCCCAGTTTCGTTTGCACAGCGCCGCAATATCTTCCATACAACGCGACACAATTAACTCAGCCATACGAACGTTTGCACCTGGATCAGAGGGATCTAGTTGGAGAGCTTGCCCCGCTATTGTGTATGCCTTTCCACGCAATCCACGCAGGGCTTGAGAGTAACTAACCAAGGTCGGCACGTCGTTGGGCGCATCCTCAAGAACGTCTTCTAACAAACGTCCAGCCAGCAGAGGATTTCGTGCCATGATTACGCGGGCTAGGCTTAGGCGTGCCTCCAAAGGGTCTAGGCAATCAACATCTAACGGTTGGGAGTTGCCGGGTTCAAAATCAACCGTCCTTATCGGAAGGTCCTTGCGCTGGAAATAACTGCGCAAAGAAACGACCAAATTGTCTGAGTTATATCCGGTAAACCTACTGATCGCTTCGGCAGAGGACATACCGGCATCGATTGCCACCAACATGTCGTCAATGTGGTTTTCGATGGATTCATTTTGTGTATTCTTTCCGTGGTAAAGAAAGTGCACCACTGCCCACGCCTTCTCATAGACACCCGGCAAAACATGCCGCGACCAATCAACCGTATATCTTTCATCAAGAATCTGACTCACGCGAGGTCGCCGATTGAGTATCCGGCGGGCATTTGGTGTAACGACGGGTTGGCCCACGAGAGCACGTGTTGGTGAGACAAATTGCGCCGTGGAAAGGTAAACAGCAAAGCCTTCCTCAAACCAGATAGGCAGGTTCAATGAGCTATACCGTCGCAACAGATAATGGGTGTATTCATGAAATGCGACTTGAAAGCGCCCTCGAGCCCCCTCGTCCGGACCAAATACAAGCAAGTGCTCTTGAAACGATGGCTTCATGAACCCCGCTATTCGGTCGTTGTCGAAAGTCTCTCGAAAATCGTCTTTGTTTTTGAAAGCAAGGACGCGTAGGGGTCTGACTTGTTCTCGGTCGGTGTTCAAAAGTTGCTGCGCCATGCGATGGAAGTCTTCCAGCGCTCTCGCCAGCTCGAGTCCATTATTCGGTTCGATATCCGTTACAAGATCAAAATGGGGTGTCGTTATTCGGCACCATTGATGGTCGGCGATACTAGCCGAGGCTAGGCATGGCAAACACGCCGCGAACGCAAGGCAACGGTAGCATCGCCTCATGACGGTCCGTAAACTCAATCGAATGAAACAGATTGCATGCACTCTGCTCGCGCTGTTGCCGATCTTGGGAATGGGTGCGCCAACCTCAGCACCGTGGTTGCCCTTAGATTGCCATGCCGAAAAAACCGTAGGCTTGCACGATTACGTCGAGGCTGAAAGTAAGCCGGTCGAAATATATGAACCTTCAATTTTTTTCGCATCCCGTTTTACTTTGCGCGAAAATCGGACGTTCGCTACGTTCTTGGACCAAGAAAACGTTGCTCTTTACGTAACAATGATGGACCAGCAATCCGGCGACGTGAGCGAGTTTCAATGCGACACTGTACGCGGTACGGGTGATACATTTGGGTACAGTTGTCGTAACTCGCCGCCATCAGACATCCTTATGTTAAACCCAGAATCAATGCGCTTCACGCGTGGTGCGGTTGGAGGATGGACGTTCTATTCAGCCGGCGACGGCCACAATGGCACATCGCTTTTTGTCGAATACGGACTATGTCAACAGGTGGAAGACGTAACGGCAAACAACCAAGAATTTTAGTCGTCTTCGACGATCGCCTCTTTTGCGTCTTCCAGCACAGCCGCTACGACTTTGTCGACGTCGACCAACGTGCTCTCATCCAGCACCTTTTCGGCCGTTACATTAATCACCTCAATTGCCGCGAGGCTTTCTTCGACGGATAGCCGATGCACTTTGACAACATCATCACCAAACGACATTGCGGCTAAGAAGCTTGCCGCCAAGAACAGAAAAATCTTCATCTTGTAGATTTCCGAAATGAGTGGGATCACCGAATCACCAAATGAACCATCAAGCGCGGTATTCTAACAAAAGTTCCGAAGGAAGACCCCGTGATTCGGGTAAACATTTATAGACTAAGCCAGGAAGAACAGCCGCTCCAGCACGATATCAGCACATCGACGACTTTCTGACATTGTCGTAGAGTTTGCAGCCTTTATGGCCATTCGTGGACTTTCATGGGATAGGTGTATCTGACCATTCTCGTGTAATTTCAACAAACCTCGCACCAGTTTGTTTGATCTCTTAGGTCGTTTGAGTGGCAACTCCATGACGCCCACAACCGCCCCGGCGGACAGCGCTTCGTACAACATGGAGACGCTATCAGCCGTAACCCACACCTGAGTCGCCGTGGCTAATCTTGATTCAAGAAAATCGGGCGCTGCGTCCTGCCATCTCGTGAACATACCGTCGGTAAGCATGTTCAACGCACTGCTCATGGAGGAGGGCGTACGGCGAGAGTCACAGATTGTCCAATTAAGCTCTGGATTAGCCCGCATCACCGATTCGACTTGACAAAATACCTCGTCATCACACCATTCAAAGTGACGATTAACGCCCCCGAGTAGAATCAACCCAGCATTCGCGTCTTTCTCAGATTGTTGCGTCGGGCCGATTACGCCTAACGTTTCAATCACATTGTTAGCCCCTCGACGCCGATCGTGATGAGGCGCAAATACCAAATCAAAGAGCCCGACAGGTAGGGAAGGACTCATGAGTAAAACTGTACGTCCGCCACAGAATAACCGTGTCATCAGCATAGGCCAGTGCGTTGCGTGGCCCGCACCGACGATGAGATCAGGTCGACAGTGAACGTGAGTACGTTTCTGAAGGTGTGCCTTAATCTCGGCACCCCAAGTGTTTGATGTTCGAACGTCAAAGTCTCGAATATCCACCGACATTTTTTCCGCCAAAGCTTGAGTTAGCCCGAGCGTCTGCTTCTCATGCCCGAGCTTTCCGTCAACGAAACGCCATACGTGAAGCGTCCCGGGGGTAGAGTTCGCCGGCCTAGTTAATATCCCGGCCATCCAAAAGTCACTTCATGTCCATCGGAAAGCAGTGTGCGATCGTGCCTTTTGAAATCGTCGTCCACGCGAATTAGGAGACCAACCAATACATGCAACGATCCACGTCGCCTATTCACCGGAACCGATCGTTTGATCCATACCGAGCGAGGGATTTTCCTCAGATGGTCGACCCACAATTTTCGCTGGGACGCCGGCGACGGTCACGTGCGGCGGCACATGATCGAGAACAACACTTCCCGCACCCACTTTCGCTCCCTCGCCGACCTCTATGTTCCCGATCACTTTACATCCAGCTCCCAATAAGACCCCACGTCGAATCTTGGGGTGTCGATCACCTGCCTGTTTACCCGTTCCGCCCAAAGTCACGGAATGCAGAATCGACACATCGTCTTCGATCACGGCGGTTTCGCCAACAACAATTCCCGTGGCGTGATCGAGCATCAGTCCTCGTCCAATCGCCGCCGCGGGATGTATGTCAACTCCCAAACCCACACTGATCTGACTTTGGAAAAATTGAGCCAGCGTATGTCTTCCGTGCGTCCACAGCCAATGAGCAATTCGATAGGCCTGTAACGCGTGATAACCCTTGAAATAAAGAAAAGGGGTAGATAAGTCCTCACAAGCAGGGTCGCGTTGGAAGATCGCCATCACATCGATTTCGGCAGAAGCTAGGATGCCCGCATCATCGTTCATCGCTTCTTCGATAACATCACGGATGAGCATGGTCGGAAGCATCGGATTATCGAGCTTACTCGCCAATCGAAAACTGAGAGCGGCTCGGAAACTTTTGTGATTCAGTATGGTTGCATGGAAATAGCTGCCGAGAATAGGTTCCTCGACTGCCTTGGCTTCAGCTTCCAACCGCATCACCTCCCATACACCTTCACCCAGCGCTACATCGTCTTCCGTCTTGTCGACCGAACCCGTCATGTTGAAACCCTCCAAACCAGGTTGCTGTGTGATCTGTTCGCAACTGCACTTCCCAAAAGACATCAGCGTCGCCTAGCGTGAAGTGTCGTGAACTGGGTTTCAAGGCCCTTTGGATGAGCTCGCGTGCGTATAATCTCGTCCGCGGAGCATATTGATGAATACGAAACCCTTCAATCGCGTTGGTCTTGTTGGCAGGCAAGGCAATCCCCACGTAGTTGATTCGCTGCAACGTGTTCGGACACTGTTCGAGGAACTTGGGGTCGAATATGTCGTCGAAAACGATACCGCCCAGATGCTCGGGGTGGACAATCTCGCAACTGAGAATCGTGCCGATCTCGGTCGCGACTGCGATCTAATCGTGGTGGTTGGAGGAGACGGTAGTATCTTAGGCGTTGCGCGCGACCTCGCGCACTCAGGTGTCCCGATTCTCGGCGTTAATCGTGGAGGATTAGGGTTTCTTGCAGACATTGCCCCAAACCAAATTGAACGTCAGGGGCGCGAAGTATTGTTGGGCCAATACCGCGTCGAAAAACATTTTTTGCTCGATATGATTGTCCGTAGCAAAGGAAAAAGCGGGGGATCCAGCCCTGCACTTAATGACATCGTCGTCAATGCTGGCACGATGTCCCGCATGATGGATTTCAGTCTTTTTGTGGACAATGAATTCGTCTATCAACAACGTTCGGACGGCCTCATTATCGCCACTCCGACGGGTTCGACTGCTTATTCATTGTCGGCAGGTGGGCCGATCATGCATCCAGGACTGGATGCAATCGTCGTGGTCCCGATGTTCCCCCACACGCTGACCTCAAGGCCATTGGTTGTCCGTGGCGATTCGAAAATCAGGGTTGAGTTGGGAAACGCAGCGGATACACCCATGGTGAGTGCAGATTCCCAAGTCGATTTCGTGCTTAAAGCGGGTGACCATGTCGAAATCGAAAAACATCCTCACCCCCTCAACCTGGCCTACCCAATTGGGCATAGTTTCTTTGACGCGTGCCGCAGCAAACTCGACTGGGCAAGCCGACTTGGGGGCGGGCCTTAAGTGAGGTCTTCAGGGCGATCGATGTCCCGAAAAATCCCTTGATCTCGAACCTCAACGTCGACGACATCACCGATATAATCGTCAATTAACGCCCGTGCACCACGGTCACCCTTAAGATCCATAAGGGGGCCGAATAATCGACTGTTGAATCCAACAGGATTACCTGTTCGTCCGCTTGAACTCGGACGCGCAATTACTGCCCCCGCATCCATCGTACAGGCAATTTGAGAGACTGTGTCAGGCGAAACATAGGGCATGTCCGCAAGACCAATGATGACCCAAGGTGCACTTCCTAACGCTCTTATGCCTGCTGCAATGCTTCGAGACATACCTGCTTTTGCGTCCTGCGCTACGACCCACTCGCAAGGCCCATTTACTAGACCCTGGACACTCTCATCGCCGGGCTTCACTACGACAAGCACCCTCGGACACACTCGTTCGTATAGCGCCACCACATAGCTCAGCAACGGCACCTCATTAAATAAGAGCTTCCGTTTGTCTGATCCGAATCTTGTGGATCCACCTGCAGCTAGAAGAAGAGCCGCGCCGCGTGGCTCTATTGCATCCGTCAACCGACGACAATTCCCGAGCGAGCTGCTGCTGGCTCCGACTCATGCCCTACAGATCTCTCGAGAACCGACACATCAGTTTTATCGGTCTCCAGTTGTTTTCGAATCGACGTAATTTGAGCCAATATCGAGAGTGCGATTTCGGGAGGCGTTTTACTCCCGATCGACAATCCTACGGGGGCGTGCAATCGTTCCAATTCGTGGACACTTATATCGAGCGCTCGAAGTCGTTCCCTGCGACTATCCGATGTCCGCGAAGAACCCATTGCGCCGACGTAAAACGCGCTAGTTTTTAGAGCCTCCATCAAACCCATATCGTCAATCCGAGGATCGTGCGTCAACGCTATTATCGCCGTGTGGCAATCGTTCGCAGATTCTCTGATGGCGTCATCGGGCATATCACAAATCTTTTCGACACCCGCAACTGGAAAACCATCCAAAACATCTCGTCGCGGGTCACAAACCACGACGCGATAGTCGAGTGCCTGTGCCATTTCGGCCACATACTGCGAAACCATACCCGCTCCTATAAGAAACAGTTGATAGCGCGGACCATACGTTTGCACGAGTGTCTGGGCGTTTTCCTCGTAACGAAGCTCCTCAAACCGATCAACGTCGAACGTTGCAATCGAGCGATCGCGGAGGTCTACCGTCCGCTGGCAAAGATTGCGCGATTGAAGACGCTGCTTAATCTTCTCAAAATGAGGCAGCATTGAGGCTTCCAACGCCTCGACGACAATGTCGAGGTGGCCGCCACACGGCAGGCCAAGCTTTTCAGCTTCTTCTTCGTCATCGCCGTATCGGAAAAACTGTGCACGTTCGTGAGCTAGCAGCCCGAGCGTCAGCTTCGCTAATAAGTCATCCTCAACGCACCCACCGGATAGTGATCCCACGATTTCACCCTCGGTATTGCACGTGAGCAACGATCCCACTGGGCGGGGTGATGATCCATATGTCGCCACAACGGTCGCGAGCCAGCACGGCTTTCCTTCGGACAAACACTCCGCAACGCGCGCGAGGACTTTTTCGTCAACTGCTTGCATTCAAGCGCATTCTCTCTCTATGAAAAATAAGTTTATCACCGATAATTGTTTACGAGCCGCCCTCTTGCGAGTGGAAGGCTCTCTACTCTAGATTTATGGTTAATCGCTATGGAACTTATCAAACACCAATCACTCCAACGCATACGCCTCCAACACGACGGAATCGCTAAATGACCACCGATTTAAACACCGTGCGACTAGAGGACTATCGTCCTTACCCCTTCGAACTGCAGTCAACCCATCTGACGTTTGACATCGGTGCAGATCACACCGACGTCGAATCAACACTCACCTTCCGTCGAACGAGCGACGAACGAAACGAATTGCGCCTTGACGGCATTGACCTGGACCTGTTGAGCGTTGCCATCGATAACCGTCTTTTAACCAGCAATGAATATTCAGTCGATGCAACGACGCTATCGATCGTCGACCTGCCGGCGCAATTTAACGTAACGATTCGAACAAGGATCCATCCCGAGTCCAATACAGCGCTTGAAGGTTTGTATAGATCCGGCGATTTGTACTGCACTCAATGCGAAGCCGAAGGATTCCGAAAAATCACGTACTACCCCGACAGACCCGACGTCCAATCCAAGTTTACAACCACACTCATCGCCGACTCGGGTCGATTTAGCGTCATGCTTGCCAACGGAAATCTTATCCGCGATGGAATAACCCCCGATGGCCGGAGAAGCGTTACCTGGAGCGATCCTTTCAACAAGCCTAGCTATCTATTTGCGCTTGTGGCCGGCAATTTAGAGGTACTTGAGGACAACTTCACAACGATTTCAGGGCGAGATATCGTGCTTCGCATTTACTCTGAATCGCACAACATAGCCGGGTGTAGACACGCCATGGAATCACTCAAACGTGCGATGGCGTGGGATGAAATCGCCTTCGGCCGAGAATACGACCTCGATACCTTCATGATCGTTGCGGTTGAAGATTTCAACATGGGAGCCATGGAAAATAAGGGCCTCAATATCTTCAACACGAGTTGCGTTCTCGCTTCTCCAAACACGGCGACGGATGCCGCCTATCTGCGCGTCGAAGGCGTAGTTGCCCACGAGTACTTTCATAACTGGTCCGGCAATAGAGTCACCTGCCGAGACTGGTTCCAACTGAGTCTGAAAGAAGGTTTCACTGTATTTCGAGACTCAGAATTTAGCGCGGCAATGAATTCCCGGGACGTTAAACGAATCGAGGATGTAGATGCGCTTCGTACCGTTCAATTTGCCGAGGATGCTAGTCCTTTGGCTCATCCGGTACGTCCAAGCTCCTACATCGAAATTTCAAACTTTTATACGACGACGATCTATGAGAAAGGCGCGGAAGTCGTGCGTATGTTATCGATCATGTTGGGACGCGATAAGTTTCGCGCCGCGACCGATCTTTATTTCGCCCGTCACGATGGAAGCGCGGCAACCACAGAAGACTTCGTCGTCGCAATGGAGGAAGTATCAGGACTTGACTTAAATCAGTTTCGGAACTGGTACTCGCAAGCTGGAACACCTCTTGTCGAAGTGAAAGAAAGCCATCGGGGAAACACCATCGAGCTGCATTTGAGACAAATCTGCGGTCCAAGCCCCAATCAACCAGCGAAGTCAGCCTTCCATATCCCGATCGCGATTGGACTGGTTTCAATCGATGGTAAAGACATTCTTGGTCAAGCTGGAGCATCGAACGGGTTCGACATTTTGGTTCAAACTAACTTGAACTTCGAAAATCCGAACGGCGATGGGACGCTTACACTTCATTTCGACCGCGAGGAGGCAACCATCACAATAGAAGGTGCCCCGCCGAAAGCGGCGGTGAGTTTCTTACGCGGATTCTCTGCGCCGGTGAAGGTCGACTTTCCCAGGTCCAACGCCGATTCGCTCCACCTCGCCTCGAAGGACACGGATGGCTTTGTACGATGGGATGCAGCGCAAACAATCCTTGGCTCCCAGATCGCTACACGAACATCTAACACCCAACTCGCCAAGGCATTGCTCGAGAAACTGTCGTATTCCGCAATGTCCGCTCCAGATGACGGTGAAGCCAAAGCACTATTGGCTTCCGCCATGACACTACCTAGTACGATCTATGTGCTCGATCAGAATCCAGGGCGTGACGTCATCGAATTGGACGAAAGTCGTGATCGCGTACACACCCAATTGGGTGCAGCGCTCGAAAACCGTTGGGATCAGATCGTTAATCAAAATCGCAACGATAGTCCCTATCGTGCTGATGCCATATCAATAGCTCGGCGCTCACTAAGTCATCTCGCCATGGATTACTTGGGTGCCAGCGTACAGTTAAGAGAACCGCAAACCGCATGGAACTTGTATTACGACCTGTACCAGCGATGCGACAACTTGACGGACCGCTTGTTCGCTTTCTCGCGCCTGCTACGACTCGAGACTTCGTTCGCAGAACAAAAATCGCTATTGATCCAAGACTTTTTTGATCGATTTCATACGAGCCCGCTAGTAACAGACAAATGGTTTTCGACTCAAGCCAGTTGCATGGTGTCTGGGACCTTGCCAAGAATTATCGAACTCACAAACCACCCTGAATTTAATTTACACAACCCCAATAGAGCTCGGGCGTTGCTTGTAACCTTCGCGACGGTGAATCATCGCGAATTTCATCGGCCGGACGGCAAAAGCTATACCTTCCTAGCGAACGAAATCCTAAAACTCGATTCGCTTAATCCCCAGGTCGCGTCTCGAATTTGCGCGCCACTAACGCGTTGGCAAAGGTTTGACGTTGCCCGCCAGGAGCGGATGAAAGATGCCCTCGAACGTATCCGGCGCGACTGCCAATCAAAAGATCTCCTCGAGATAACCCAAAAAAGCCTGGTTGCCTGAGAGGGCCAGAGCAAAACCGCTTTAAATAGATCGGGGTTGCCAAAAGGATTCGTTAATACAGGCAGGCGATGCGGGTTTAGCTAATGTTGGCCGGTTATTCTTGAGATTGAAAAAATCATGCGCCGCGCGGATACGACACGTTTCTGGGTCGGCTCATAGCATTTACGACGAGCTTGTCCACCAGATCCCCAAAGGACAATCCAGCGGCTCGGGCCGCATCCGGGTATAGACTGGTCGGGGTCATTCCCGGCATTGTATTGACCTCAAGCAAAACGACTTCGTTTGTTGAGGAAACGAGGAAATCCGAACGAGAGAGATCGCGCAATCCCAAACATTCGTGCGCCTTAGTCGCATAATTCGCTATGTCCTCGAGGACATGGTCCGGCAGCGTTGCGGGGATTTTATGGATGCTTCGTCCGACTTCGTAACGATTACGAAAGTCATACCACTCGCCATCCGGTAATTCGATTTCGGTGACAGGAAACACAAACTTATTCTCTCCATCAAGATCAAGAACTCCGGCGGTAACCTCTTTTCCGTCAAAATAAGGTTCGACCAACACTGTATCCCCGTAACTTCGAGCATCCATGATGGATTGGGACACATCACCGCCATTGGGTAGCCGTGTCACACCAAGCGCAGATCCTTGCCGGAGCGGTTTGATCACTACACGTGACCCGAAACGCTCTGAAATCGCAGCCGACGATTCGTGAGCATCGACGACGGAAACCAATAAATCCTCAAGCACAGGTAATCCCACCTGGCGGAACAACGTTTTCGCAACGTACTTGTCCATCGCTAGGGCCGATCCCCGAACGTCGCTGCCAACGTATGGAAGACCTAACATTTCCAGGTACCCCTGTACGGTACCGTCCTCACCCGGCGGGCCATGTAATACCGGGAACACCACATCCGGGCCAAATGTCGTAATGTTCTTGGTGATATTTTCGTCGAGCTCGATGAGTTCAACCAAGTGACGTTCACCGAGACTGCGTAAAACCTCATCTGCCGAAGAGCGAGAGATCGCCGATTCGGCAGAATCGCCTCCCGCGAGAACTGCAACTTTCAAGCTCATGAAAAGTTCATCAAGTCTGCCCCGTCAAAAGCTTGCGATAGATCGTCCGCTGGCTCAAACGTGAATACGCGAGCAAAAAACGCATACTCCGCTTCGATCACCTTCTCGATATTAGATCCCTTCCGAAATCCATGCCCTTCACCTTCGAATTTCATGTACATGACGGCTATGCCTTTGTCGCGCAATGCGCCGACCATGGTTTCAGCCTGATCGGGGGGTACAACCCGATCTTCCGTCCCCTGAAAAAAAGCAACGGGACAATTAAATCGCTCAACCTCATGAAGGGGAGAGCGCTCGTCCAAAGCGTCGCCAATCAACTTATCTAGGTATCGAGACTCGAATTTATGCGTGTCGCGCGCAAGCGCTTTAAGGTCGCCAATGCCGTAATGGCTCGCGCCCACCTTAAAGATTGGGGATGTTACTAAGGCGCGCAGCGTCGTATAGCCGCCCGCACTGCCGCCACGAATAGCCACCCGCGAAGGATCAACGCGATCCGAAGAAATCAAGTGCGTAACCGCGGCAACACAATCGGCAACGTCGACGATGCCCCATCGACCGTCCAGTCTCTGCCGATACGCTCGACCGTATCCCGTCGACCCTCCGTAGTCGACGTCTACCACCGCCCAACCACGACTGGTGTAGTACTGAATTCGAAAATTCAGATCGCGGCCGGCATGGCCGGTAGGGCCGCCATGACTTATCACCAACAGCGGCGGTTTTTGCGTTACATGACCGACGGCTAAAGGGTGTCGGGGAGGGTAAAAATTGGCGAACGTCTCAAGCCCGTCGGCATTTTCGTAGACAAGTTGTTCGGGAAACGAAAAGTAATCTCGATCAATATCGAGGGTTCCTTGGCTAGCAACTCTAGTAATCTCCGTAGTTGTCAAGTCCATTCTAACTACCGCGTTTAGGTCGTCTGGTTTACCGGCGACAAAAGCAATACCCGTCGCTGTTCGATTCAAACTAGCGTATGAACTAAACCGGTCTTCAAGCGGCGTAACCATTCCGTTATCAACGTCAACAAATACGAGCGCGGCAACTCCTTTATCAATCCTGTTCGCAACCAAAACGCGGTCTGAAATGGGAATATAAGTACGGATCCCAAAGGCCCATTGAGCGGTCCCGTACTCGGCAGCATCTTCGTTGAGACAATAAATACCAGACGAGTCATAGCTGTAGAAGTTCCAGTAACCGTTGGCATCGGAGACAAAAACCAAGCGTTCGGGGGTTAACCATTCCGGTTGAAATACCGATTCAGCGACACCGCCAGCAACCAAAGTTTCCGTCACGATCCTCCCTGTCGTATCCAAAGTTGCGACAAAGAGCTGGTTGCCATCCCAGGGCATATTAGGATGGTCCCACACAAGAAAAGCGAGGCGTTCAGCATCACTCGAAAGGCGAGGAGACGAGTAGAAATCGTGACCCGAGTGAACTACATCGACAACACCAGTCCGGCAATCTATCGCCACGAGTTGATTCACCGGTTCGGAACCAGCGTCATGTGTCTCACGAACACCGATAATGTTTTCGCGTCCGGTATCCCACGTCACATCCGCATATCGGACGTTCTCGGTACCCGCAGTCAGCTGGGTGATCGCTGTAAAACCATCCAATAAAGAGCACCGATAGATATTTTGATCGATCGCATTAACAAAAAAAACGCCATCGCCAGCGACACAGTATGCCCCTCCACCGTACTCGTGAACGCGAGAACGCACGCTATATGGCGTAGGCGTGAGGTCTCGACGAGCGCCTCGTGTCTCCAGTACGAGAACGCTCCGCCCGTTCTCGAAGGGACGTTGCTCAATCCAAAGGAGGCCGAATTCGGAGTCTCGCAATTCAGAAATATTAACTAAACCCGACACGGCTAACGTTGCCGTGATAGGAGATCTCCAGGCACCATAACTTTGTTCAGTTTGCGAATGGTCCATTGAACCGCCTTAGGGTGTAAGCGAATTGCGAGCATCAACACGAACCCAACGTTCGTGGTCACGCCATCGACCACTGATAAATAGAAAATCTTTCGATTCACCTTCTAAAGTGAATCCGCAACGCTGAACAAGATTCCTCGACGCGTGGTTATTTGGCTGGATGTTCGCCTCGATTCGGTGCAAACCTAGTTCATCAAACGCGAAACGTAAAACCAGTTGGAGCGCTTCTGTCATATACCCAACGCCTTGATGTGTCGCGGAAGAGTAATAGCCAAGCGATGCGCTTAGAAAGGAACCCCGAACGATGTTATTGATATTGATAACGCCCACGATATCTTGGGTTCTAACGAGACATACCACGAAACCTTCATGGTCGTCTCGATGACAACGGCGCAGGTAGGATTTGAACATGTGCAGCGTCAGCGGCGGTGAGATCCATGGTTGATGAACTTTGGCGCCAGCATTTGCGAGCGTCACAACTTCGCGCCTGTCAGACGATCGGACATCCCGAATATAGACGCGGTTGTTACTCATGCTCGATTCAAATCTGTCCGGAACAAAGTCCGCCGACACTCCAGTTTGATTTATCGCAACATCGGATTCGTCCGAACGGTTTGGAGAGATTCCCCATCAGTCACTAATTCGCCATGTTCCTTAAAGATCGAAACGTTGATTGCCAAACCCGTCAACGCCCCTTCCACGAGATGCTGAGTAAATTACACTCAAAAACGATTGTGCAGATACTACGTCGAGCACCGTTCGTTCACACAGGAAGCTCAATATCGAAGAATCGACAAGCGTTCTCGACAGACGCATCGCGAATCACGCTCTCGGGACAACGCCTCAATCGTGCCAATTCCGCGATAATGAATTTCAGATATGCGGGCTCGTTACGACGCGTCCCTAATACTTTCGACATGGTTCGAGAAAGAAGGTAGGGCGCATCGGTTTCAACAAGCAAACGATCAATCGGGATCCTATCGACTAATCGACGGAGTCCCTCGCCGCGCCGCTCATCGCAAATCCATCCGGTAACCCCGATGTAAAAATCTTCTGCTATAAATCCGTCGAGTTCGTCGGAATTCCCGGTAAAGCAGTGCACGACACACTTGGTTGGTGCGTAACGCCGAAGCACCGCCAACACTTCACCTTCCGTGTCGCGATCATGGACGAAGACCGGAAGTGCGATCCGGGCCGCAAGATCAAGTTGCGCCTCGAATACCTGCCGCTGTGCATCGCGTTCCGAATAATTACGATAAAAATCAAGACCCATCTCTCCTACTGCTACGACATGAGGAGACGAAGTCAACCCTTCGAGTGTATCCAACCAATCGGGTTTAACGTGATCTGCATCATGGGGGTGTATACCGACGGTTGCAGACAAGTACGCCCCATGCTTTGTAGCTAAAGCGATGGCGTGCTGACTTTCCTGGATGTTGGTACCGGTCACGACAATGTGTTGCACACCCTCGCGCTTTGCTCGATTCAATACTTCCCCCAAATCGTCAGTAAATACTGAATTCGTTAGGTTGGCCCCAATGTCAATCATGGAGCGAGGGGACTCGTCGTTCGTGTGCCGCAAGGACGGGCAAAGGATTTCCAAGTATTTGCGAATAGACGTAACTACCCGCTAATACGTTCTTAACGTAACTTTTTGTCTCGCGGAGTGGAATTTGTTCAATCCAAGCAACTGTCTCGATTCCAGAAAATCGCCGGAGCCATTCGTCGACTCGCGTCGGACCCGCGTTGTACGCGGCCGCTGCGACTGCTCGGTTCGCGTCATATCGTGTCATCAACTCGGCAAGGTAATGCGCGCCCAAACGAATATTGACTAGCGGATCCATTAGAGCGTCCAAATCAGGTTGTTTTTCTCTAATTTTATCCGCTGTTGATCGCGCCGTTCTTGGCATCAATTGCATAACACCTCTTGCTCCTTTCGGCGAAACCGCTGAAGGATCAAATACACTTTCTTGCCGTGAAATGGCGAAGAGAATCGGTAGCGGAATCGACGTTTCGAATGCGTGTCGACGGAAGGTATCTATGAATGGAATCGGAAACCGGACAGCCAAGAAATCATGCAATTCGGCACGGTTCGCCGCGACGACGGCTTGATCGAACCAGCCCATTTCGACGAGGTAAAAAACCAGTTCCGGTCGAAATTCTTCCTCTAGTCCTTCAAAGAGATACAAGTATTCCCGTCGCGCGTTGGGCAAGTCACCAACCGCGTAGAGCTCACTCATTCGACGGACACTCGGTAATCCCCGTAGTGTCAGGGCGTTCGCAGGTTCAATTGATAGTCGTTCTTGGTTCAAGGCTGGCTCCAAATTCATTAAGAGCGCGGCCAAGAAACCATAATAGGTTCGTTCGCTAGCAAGTTCGTTTAGAACACTTGCGCCTTCAGCATCGCCCAATTCAATTAGGGCTTTGCCGTACCAGTATCTCCATTTGGGCGTGTCGCGGTACGACACCGGCAAGGCACCAATCCATTTCGCGAGATTACGATAGTTCCTGGTACGTGTGCTTTGGTCTGCTAACGCCTCAAGAACCTCAGCAGAATACCAGGGCAATTCAAGAGCAACGTCATTCCCAAATTTTGACAGCTCAATGACTAGATTTTCTTCGATATATTGGCGTTGATAGTCAGCGAATCTATATTCCGTTTGGTAACGCTGCCACATCGCCATGGCTTTGCCAGGATCCCGCCGCGCGTATCGTAAAAGACCATGGACTATGGATTGGCGGCCGTATGGGTCATCTCTGAATTTATCGATATTTCGGATCGTGGAAGGTCTGACATGGACGTCGTAAAAGGTTCCAGCGGCCGCCGACACCGAATCGGAAAAAAAGCGCAGCAAGTACTTAGCGAGAGTGACGGAATTCGCCTCTAAGGCGAGCTGAAGCCTTTCCCAAGCAATTTCATCTGTGACCCCGCCGTTATCAATCCAGGCCTTGAATAATGGATCACAAGGCTTGGGCTGAGACGTTCCCACTTTCCACAGCGTCGGAACCTTGGACAAAGCTTCTTTGCGTTGACCGTCTCGGTATAACGCCCTGAGGTAGTAACACTGAGCCTCTGCGCCGCCCGACGGCTCGTAGTGCTCAAGGTAGCGTGACCAGCGTCCTCGCTTCGCCTGAGTAGCTAGCCAAAGGCGAAAAAAACGCTGTTCTAACGGCGTTTCTTCCCATTGTTCGCGAAGCTTTGTTGCAGTCGAAGTACCTAGGGAAGAAATACGCCTCTTGGCCTCGAAAAAATCAAGGTATGGCTTTAGAACATAGTCCCCGAGCTCTTCTCGAAGTCGCCTAAATTCTCGAAGACGGCCTGTTTCGATAGCGAAGACTGCACGCTTGTACGCTCGTCGATCTTCATAAATATCTCCCCAGACAGAGGGGCAACCGACACAAAGGGAAAGTACTAGCCAAAGCCAGGTTCGCGGCACCACTAGAGCGATCAGTGGTGGCGGGCGTCGTCACCGACGCGAACCGCAAGGACATCGCATGCCGCACCATGCAATACCCCGTTCGCCGTCGAACCTAGCAGCAGCGCGAGACCGTGACGTCCGTGACTGCCAACAATGATGACGTCTACTCCCTCCTCGCTAGCGATTCGATGTATTTCACTGTCAGGTCGGCCGAATACCAAATGTCGCCGTTGTTCCGGAATACCTATTTCCGACGAAAACTCCGCCAAATGAGATTTCGCCTGCTCGTGAATCTGATCCTGCACTGACGATAGATCCATAGGAATATCGCCACCGTACGCAAGGCTCAGGGGTTCGATCACATGAATGATATGTAGCTCCGCGTCCGATTGACCAGCGATTGCCGTTGCCCGTTCGGCAACGTGCCTGCAATCTTCAGTAAGATCAACGGCAAGAAGGATTCGGGAATATGCGCCCATGTCACTTTCGCAGTCGAGATGTCGGGACCATACTCCACACATTTGCATGACTCAATATCCAACTGAGTGGTTATTTCGGTCTGAAATGGGTGGCCTTTAAGTGGTCTGGGTTGTCATCATCGGGGTACTGCTGGTCGCCATCGGACCAGTGCTTTACGTCATGCCATCGAAACGGGACAAGCAATTAGCTGCTCTCAGAGCTCGCGCCCGTGTGTCTGGTTTGGCAGTGGATATCAGCCACATACCCAATCTCAACGCAACAGGGCGCGACAAAGTCTCCGCGGGCGGGAAAAAACGCGAGGCTAGGATCAAATGCACAACCTACACCTTGGTCCTCCCTAAACAGATGCCAGAAGCACCAGGTTGGCATCTTGCGCGCTCTGAAACGGATAACCTTTTAATTGCTGGGTGGGGACGTATTGGCGCGGTCCACCGCATATCTAATTCGGACAGCGGATACTGGAACACGGTCCGTACGATCGTTGAAGCGCTTCCTGGCGCATGCATTGCTGTCAGAGCGACACCATACGAAGTGAGCTGGCAAGGTCTCGAGCGCCTTGACGGGCAATCCATGGATCAGGTCGTCGTGGATATTAAGGCTGGGCTCGAAGAAATCGCTAAATTGCATCGTCAGATCGACAAAGAACGCCAACTTCCACCTTCGAGAACGTAAATTTCGATGTGGCGTAAGTTGACATGTACGGAGGCGGGCACGTATATATGGCGCGCTTTTAGGGCCGTTGAATAAAAAATGACCGCAGCGCACCACTACGCGACCGACGAGTAGAAGCACCATGGCTCGTTCTCTTGTTATCGTCGAATCACCCGCAAAAGCCCGAACAATCAATCGGTATCTAGGCAAGGAGTTTGTCGTCAAATCGAGTGTTGGCCACGTCAGGGATTTACCCACGCGGGGGAGGGGTAGCGATCCCAAACAAAGGGCAAAGCAAGCCGCAATAACTCGTAAGCTATCACCAGCGCAAAAACAGGCGCACCGGAAGAAACAAGCGCGATCCCAACTTATACGCCGCATGGGGGTTAATCCAGATCAGGGTTGGCAAGCAGACTACGAAGTTCTTCCTGGAAAAGAAAAAGTGGTGCAGGAACTAAAAATGCTCGCTGCAAAATCTGACCTCATCTATTTGGCTACCGACTTAGATCGGGAAGGCGAGGCGATCGCTTGGCACCTTCGCGAGCTCATCGGTGGCGATCCCGCGCGCTTTCGACGAGTCGTCTTTAACGAGATTACTCGAAATGCGATTCAAGCAGCTTTTGAACATCCAGGCGAAATCGATGAAAACCAGGTCGAGGCTCAACAAGCTCGGCGATTCCTTGATCGCGTAGTCGGATTTGAAGTTTCCCCACTCTTGTGGTCGAAAGTTGCTCGCGGCCTCTCTGCAGGGCGCGTCCAGTCGGTAGCCGTACGGCTAATCGTTGAACGAGAACGCGAAATCAGAGCCTTTGTTCCCGAAGAGTACTGGGAAGTATTCGCCGATCTCAAACCTTCCGGGGGCGATGCATACAACCGATTCCAAGTCGTTCGAGAAACGAACGTCGCGTTTCGCCCGGACAATGATATTGATGCTGAGAAAGCGATTGAGACCTTGGGTAAGCATCCATTTACAGTCGCTGACAAAGACACCCGAGCAACCACTAGCCGGCCCAATGCACCTTTCATCACGTCGTCATTGCAGCAAGCCGCATCAACACGCTTAAGCTTTAGTGTCCGTAAGACAATGATGATGGCGCAACGGCTGTATGAAGGCGGTTACATCACGTATATGCGAACGGATTCGACCAATGTCTCGGCAGAAGCGATCAAAGGCGCACGAGATCATATCGGGGCGTCCTATGGACCACGGTATCTGCCGGATGAACCGAACGCCTATACCAGCAAAGCAGGCGCCCAAGAAGCTCACGAAGCCGTTCGCCCAACAAACGTTGACGTCACTCGAAGTGATCTCGAGAAGCAAGAGCCTGACGCGCAGCGGCTTTACGAACTTATATGGGCGCATTTCGTGGCCAGCCAAATGACTCAGGCAGAGTACCTAAGCACAACTTATATCGTGCAAGCCGGACCGTTTGAATTGCGGGCTAGAGGGCGCATCCTAAAATTCGACGGCTTCACTCGTGTCCTGCCAACAGCATCTAGGAAGGAAGACGAAGTCGAACTACCCGATCTTAAGGTCGGCGATGTGCTTGGCTGCGCTGATACCGAAGCGGTGCAACACTTTACCAAACCGACACCGCGATTCGGTGAGGCCAGCCTAGTGAAAGAACTAGAAAAACTCGGAATCGGTCGGCCTTCGACCTATGCGGCGATCATCTCCACCATTCAGGATCGTGGCTATGCGACCCTTAAAAGCCGCCGATTCTACTCAGAAAAGATCGGTGAGCTGGTCACCGATCGTTTAATTGAGAGTTTTGAAGAACTGCTCGACTATTCATTCACCGCAAGCATGGAAGGACAACTCGACCAAATTGCCGAAGGCTCGACCGAGTGGAAGAACGTCCTTGATACGTTTTATAGAGACTTCTCAGAGAAAATTGAGATTGCCTCCAATCCTGACGGGGGCATGCGCCCGAATGCACCAACCGAAACGAATATCGAATGTCGTAAGTGCGGCCGAACGATGCAGGTGCGGACAGCAAGTACCGGTGTGTTTTTAGGATGTTCCGGATATTCGCTCAAACCGAAAGAACGATGCACTTACACACTTAATCTAACGCCCGGCGAAGAAATAGTAGACATTGATGCTGATGAAGAAGGTGAGAGCAAAATTCTTCGCATGAAAAGCCGATGCGGAGAGTGCGCAACCGTTATGGACAGTTACCTGATCGATGAAAAGCACCGCTTGCACCTATGCGGTAACAACCCCGATTGTTCAGGTTTCATAGTCGAGACTGGGGAATTTCGACTAAAGGGCTACGAGGGACCCAGCCTTGATTGCGATAAGTGCGGTGCCGAAATGCAACTGAAAAGCGGTCGGTTCGGGAAGTATTTCGGCTGTACCAATGAGAAGTGCAGCAATACCCGCAAGTTGTTAAGAAACGGAGAGGCAGCCCCGCCCAAAGCCGACCCTATCTCGATGCCAGAGTTAAAATGTCGCAACGTTGATGACCACTACGTCCTCCGGGATGGGGCGGCAGGGATTTTCCTTGCTGCGAGTGCGTTTCCTAAAAACCGGGAAACGCGTGCTCCGTTGGTTTCAGAAATCCAAGTCCACGGTAACGAGCTTGACCCGAAATACCGATTCCTGTTGTCCGCGCCCGATACAGATCCCGACGGTAACGCGACCGTGATTAAATATTCACGCAAGAATAAGGAACAGTTCATCGCATCCGAAGAAGACGGTAAAGCGACAGGATGGACGGCTCACTATCGCAACGGCCAATGGCAGCACCAAGATAAGAAGCCTACGAAGAAACGCCCCAAAACAGCCGCGTAGAATAGTTCATATCGTTTCTCTTATACGTTCGCAAACCCGATAAAGTGGGATTGCCGGATCCACGATTATCTCCGTATCACACCCACACTAACGCCTTCGATGGAGCAGAACTGTCTGGTTAGGTCAATCTCGATCGGCTGATAGTCGTCATTCTCGGGCATCAACCACATGGTGCGTTTTGACTTTGCGTGCCGTAGCCGTTTTACCGTAACCTCGTCGTCGATTCGAGCCACCACAATCTGACCGTCATGGGCTTCAGGGGTCTTATGGACGGCTAATAAATCGTCATTCAGGATGCCCGCATTAATCATGCTATCGCCGCGGACCCGCAGCAAAAAATCCGCGCGAGGACGAAATAGAGATGCGGGAACTTCGCAAGTGTCCTCAATATTTTCTTCAGCGAGAATCGGATTACCCGCCGCAACGCGTCCAACAATCGGCAGCCCGCCGCTTTCGGGAAGCCGTATACCTCTAGAGGTGCCTGGGATCATCTCAATCGCGCCTTTACGAGCAAGCGCCTTCAAGTGTTCCTCGGCGGCATTTGGCGACTTAAATCCGAGCTCGCTTGCAATATCAGCACGCGTTGGCGGATAACCGGTATCTGAAATGTGGGATCGGATAACGTCCAGAACTTCGACTTGTCGGCTGGTTAGCTTTTCCATAAGAGTCCTCTGCGACTCCTGGGTATACAACGTGCGTCTACCCAGTTACCTGTCCAAATATACAGTGCCTGTGATTATATACAGTATTGTTTATCTTTGGAACAACGTTTCAGAATCTCTCCACATGCAAGAAAACGAAGATTTAGACGATCGACTTGGTCTAAATTGTTACTTGCAACACTTTGGAAAAATTAACCGCCTACGGGGATCAAGATGATTGATACGTGGATTGATCGGGTCACCACCATTGAGGGCACCTTATGGCAGGTCCTCGGGATCGTATTGCTGACCTTTGTTTTGGATGCCGTATTGCGCTTGATCTTTAATCGTATAGCACGAAGACTCGAAAACACTCGCAACTTGTGGGACGACGCGCTCCTGGAATCCGTGCGTAAACCCGTACGCTGGGGCGTTATGCTACTTGGCATTCTATGGGCGGCAGAGGTCGTGGGTGGGGACGAACCATCTGACATCTTCCAATTCGTCGACCCGATTAGGAAAGTAGGCGTCATCGTGTTACTCGCGTGGTTTGCGACGCGCATCGTGAGCAACATTCAAAACAGCATGCAAGATGGCCGATACAAGGACCACCCGTGGGATACCTCCATCGCAAAC
>DCBA01000089.1 GCA_002313255.1 Gammaproteobacteria bacterium UBA1119
AATTTCTAGAAACGTTGGAGGATCACCATTGGGAAATACAAACACCCTTCAAGGATCGGACCGTCAATTGGGTCGTTCAACATTTACACGACGCCGATCGATGGACAGTCCATTCCGTCACCGACCCAGACGGTTTCCGTGCTTGGATGAAAGATCGATCGCTCGTTAAAGATCCCGACGTGCTGCAAGGGAACGAACTGCTGCAACGCTGGCGCAGTTATTTTCAAGATTTATGTGCCGCGCTCGAAGCTGCGGATCCTGACACTCGAGCCCCCTGGTTTGGACCCGATATGGGTATCCGGATGATGGCCACCGCACGCCAAATGGAAACTTGGGCTCACGGCCAGGATATCTACGACTTACTTCACGTCGCTCGTACAAATACCGACCGAATTCAGAACATTTGCCACATCGGCGTCCGCACGTTCGGCTGGACTTTCGTCAATCGAAAACTTGAGATACCCAACCCCATCCCGTACGTACGACTCGAGTCTCCTTCAGGGGCGATCTGGGAATGGAACGAACCATCCGAACACGACTACATCAAAGGTGCGGCCGTTGAATTCGCGCACGTCGTCACGCAGGGAAGAAACATCGCGGAAGCGGACCTAGAAGTACGCGGTCCATCTGCGACCGCTTGGATGGGTATTGCTCAGTGTTTTGCTGGACCGCCTGAAACACCACCCGTCGCCGGCCAACGCGGTTGGATCTAGCCTAACCATAAAAGGAACGATTATGGATTTCGGAATCTGTGTTGCGTCCCACGTTAACGACATCGATTACGTCGTCCGTGCGGAACAATTAGGGTACGGCCACGCTTGGCTCGCGGATAGTCAAATGCTCTGGTCAGATTGCTACGCAACGTTGGCCATTGCGGCAACGCGTACCAGCCGAATACGGCTCGGTACAGGGGTGGCCATCGCGGGTACGCGACCAGCGCCCGTCAATGCGGCGGGTATCGCCACGATCAATGCTTTGGCGCCTGGCCGCACATTTCTTGGAGTGGGATCGGGTAATACGGCATTGCGGGTCATGGGGTTACCACCCATGCGTATCCGACAATTTGACGAGTACCTTGAAACATTGCGACCGCTTCTTCGTGGCGAAGAAGCCCTGTTCCCATCCGACCAGGGTGATATTCCCATACGCCATATCATGCCGGACAAGGGTTTTGTTAATTTCGACGAAGAAATCCCCCTCTATATCTCTGGTTTCGGACCTCGATCGCTGGGTCTAGCCGGAAAACATGGAGATGGCGCCGTGCTAGGAATACCGGCAAATCCTGCAGTCATGGCCAACATCTGGCGCATGATTGAGGAAGGCGCGAACGAAGCTGGTAGAAGTATCGAGCGCGACGATTACTACACCACAGCACTCTCGACTATTGTCGTTCTAGACACCGGAGAGGCCGTCGATTCAGATCGCGTTAAGGCCGAATGCGGTGCCATGGCAATGGCCGCTGTCCATTATGGATATGAACAGGTGCGTAATTTCGGTCACCAGCCTGCTGGCGCACTCGCCTACATCTGGGACGACTACCGCGAAATGATCGAAGCCTACCCCGAAGAACGTCGGCATCAGCGGATTCATGGGGGACACAACTGCTGGGTTCTTCCTGAAGAAGAACGCTTTCTTACGCCGGACGTACTCCAGGCCGCTAGCCTCATTGGTACCCGTGATCAGTTGATCGATCAATTGGCGGCCTTGGACGAAGCGGGACTCGATCAAATCATGATCCTTCCCAATTTCGACACCCGTTTTGACGTGATCGAACGCGTCGCCGCCGACGTCATTCCCGCCTTCAACTAACGAAAAATTCCATCGCGAGCGAGCAAAGACGAAGTGGCATCCACCTTATGGCAAACGGCCAAGGATCCGAGCGGACGGATTACCGAGGAGTTTGATGTTACGCGCGACTCGCAACGCAACGTCACCGGTGCACTGTGGACACCCAAGGACCCGGTGGACGACATACTCATTGCGTTCGGCCACGGCGCTTCGGGCGATCGCTACCAAGCACCGATTCCATATATGGCAAATAAACTGGGGCAGTTGGGATACACCAGCGTCGCGCTGGATGGCCCAGTCCACGGTTTGCGGCAGGTTGGTCCCGGTGGACGCGAAGCCCTTGGTCTCGAATTAGAGCGTCAAACTGTCATCGAGGATATGGTGGCCGATTGGAAAGTCGCCATCGATGCGGTCGAACGTAAAAATGCAACAGACACCAACCGTTTCGCATATTTTGGATTATCGATGGGTTCTATCTTCGGTATCCCGCTGCTAGCGGAACGTTCACGAAATCAATACAACGTCACTGTGGCTGTTTTGGGACTTCTCGGGACGACCGGGGCGGTCGCAAAATTTGCGGACCGTCTGACCGACGACGCCAATGCCATCAACTGCCCTCTTCTCTACCTTATGCAACTCGAAGATGAGCTCTTTCCGCGTGACGGGTACCTGGAACTTTTCGATTCGTTGGGGTCCCCGGACAAGCGCATGCACGCGAATCCCGGGCTTCATCCCGAAATCCCAGAGGAGGAAATTAACTCGGCAATCGACTTCCTCTCCAAGCATCTCGAAGGAGACGTCCCTCGACACATCATCAACCCACTGGCGGAATGAATATGGGAAATCGTTTAGATAACAAAGTCATCGTAATTACGGGTGCAGCGAGTGGCATGGGTCGAGCGGCCACGCTGCGATTTCTTGACGAAGGTGCCGCAGTCGTGGTCGCGGATCTCAACGTAGAAACAGGAAACGAAACGATGGCACTGGCACGCGAAGCCGGCCACAAACAGATTGAATTCGTACGTACGGACGTAACCCAAGAATCCGATATTGAGGCCATGATCGCTACGGCATTGGATCGTTTTGGTCGCCTGGATGGCGTTTTCAACAACGCCGGCATCGGAGGCGTGATCGGCCCCATCACCGATATTTCGGTTGACGATTGGGATGAAACGTTTGCCATGCTGTCGCGGTCGGTTTTCCTCGGTATCAAGCACGCCGCAAGGGCGCTAATCCGACAAGATGAGGGCGGCGTGATCCTTTCGACAGCTTCCGTCGCTGGTATGGCGGGCGGCGCCGGACCACAAGCCTATTCGGCGGCGAAAGCCAGCGTCATTAATCTCACGAAAAACGCGGCGGTCGAATTGGCCCCGCATAGAATCCGCGTGAATGCCATTGCGCCGGGTGTGATCGTGACGCCCCTCGCCGCACGAGGCGGCATGGAGGACGATAGCGCGGCGAAATTGCAGCCCTGGCCCGAAGCCGGCCAGTCCGAAGACATAGCAAACTTGGCACTATTTCTGATGAGCGACGAATCGCGTTTCATTACCGGCGCCAATTACCTATGCGATGGTGGTGTTCTCGCGAGGGGCCCACGCATTTTTCGACCCGAAGACGATGGCGGTGGACGCCGGCCCGGGGCCCGGATCGGGATGACGTACGGCAGCACCGGCCTGAAACCTAAGCTGAGACCCGGCAAAACCGAAAAAGACTGAACTCGAATTAAAGGACCGCGGTCGCTTGAATCTCGATCTTCGCGTTCAGCGCCATTCCGGCTACAGCGACTGCTGTTCGTGCTGGGTACGGTCCTGGGCCAAAAAAGTCCTTATAGGCTTCATTCATCGCCATAAAATCGGCAAAGTCCGAAAGGAACACCTCGCACCGGACAATTTTTTCCTTCGAACTACCTGCTTCAAGGAGCACGCCCTCGATGTTCTCGAGTGCCTGCCTGGTTTCTGATGCGATTCCACCTTGTACCAATTTAGTACTTCCGGCGCCGATACCCAATTGGCCGGAAAGGTACAAAACCGATCCAGCTCGAACGGCCGCAGAAAATGGTAAAGGGAGAGTAGACGGTAGGTGTTCAAGTGTCGGTTCCATGTTTGATTACTCCAGAAAAGGCGACAATGTGACGCATAAGTACCTTAATTTAACTTATTCTTCGGTATAGATTAGTGCTACTTATTTTCTTCAAAATGACGGATTGCATACGCAACGAAAGGCGCTCGGCTATGCTGTCCGCCGAATCATCTTCTAAAAACGATTCTTAGTTATGCGTATCCTCTCCGTTGAACAAAAAATGTCCTTCTACGAGAACGGGTACGTTGTTCTACGCGATATCGTCCCGATCGAAGCCGCAAACGCGGCACGACGTTTGGTCAATCGCAGATTAGGTAATTTGAGATCGAAAGCGCAAACGGCAGCGATGATCGCCCGAGCCGCTGGAACGAGCATCGACGCTCACGGTATTGAGCGTATTCAAGAAGCTACTCTGCAATCGATGCGTGCCGGCACGGACACCCGTCTCATGCGCCTTGTCGCACCCGAAAGCAATCTCATGTGCGTGATCCAAGAAGCGCTCGGCGGTCCGGTTTGCGAAATAACCGGTGCACAACTTGCGACCAATTTTCCTGCTGATCCCGGACCCCAAATCAACGAATCAGGTTATTCGGACGAAGACACCCCGTTTAGAGGCTGGCACGGACACCTCGACGGACTCTGGAACGGCGCCACATCAATCCATCAAGATACCTCAACGCCCATGACGGAGAACGAATGGAAGGACTGGTTACAAGAACCCGCCCGAAATGGCGGAATGAAATCCTATCCTGATCATGGAACTTCCATTTCCAACTTCACCGGCCTCTTGGGAATACCGCTATCTGATCAGTCTGTATTGGGTTGTGGAAACCTAGGGCTGTTGGCTGGCGCCCACCACCACATCGAACGTTTTTTTCAAAAACAGCGTAACGCTGGAGGACCGCTCGGACCGGGCGGTCCTGAGTGGGAACGCTTCGATCTTGAAGCTCCCAACGGATGCGGTTTAAGGCACTATCCAGAAGCTGTGCGGGATGCGTTTCGACAAAATGCTACCGAGACCGCCGACGGCCGAATTTGGCCGGCACCCACCTTCATGCAAGTCAAGCCGGGCGACGCCGTGCTAGTTTTGCACTCAACGCCCCACGGCGCATCTCGCGTCGAGGGCCCTGATCCTCGATTCATGGCGTATTTTCGCTTAACGTCGGCGGCGCGACCGGCAAGTCACGAGTCTATTTATCCAGATGCGTTGTGTGATAACTGGCTTGAGTGGAAGGGCATGCGCGAAACAGTCGGTAGGGTCCGTCAGCGCTCCCAATAAATATCGTAAATCTGCCATCAAACTCGCTTTTGAACTAATTCGGCGAGTTCTAATAAATTAGACGCTACGAAATCCCAATCACTTGTCGGCTCAAGTTCTTCTCCCTGACCCACACCCCCGAATTCATCGGGTCGTTTAATAAAGGCAGTTAATAATCCATGCGCTCGAGCATGGACGAGGTCTTTCTGGTGCGCGGCCACCATGACGCACTCTGAGGGATCAATCGCTAATGCCTCGACCGAGAGCAGATACGTTTGAGGGTGCGGTTTATAAAATCCCGAAGCTTCTGGACCAAGAACCGCGTCCCACACAATGCCTAAGTGCTCCGCCAACGGTGTCATGTCGACGTAGCTCCCGTTGGAGCAGGTCGCACAAGGGGCAATCAATCGGAGTGCCGAAAGACCTGCAACCGTGTCAGGCCAAGGCCGCAGCCGGCGCCAAACTCCGTTCAAACTTCCCGCGTCTGAATCCGTCAGCTCCATCGAAAGACGCACCTTGGCCAGCTCTTTGAGCGCTTCGAGAGTGAGCGTTGCGAGCGGAACGAAAGGTTGGCGAGAAGAAGCTCGGCGAGTGGTTTCCGAGGCGTAAGCGCCCCGCCACTGACGCGCAAACTCCGAAGCATCCTCAGTAATCCCCTTTGCCGAGGTGTAGGACTCGATCGCCTCGGTCATCGGCTTGTGCCAGTCGCATACCGTACCGTAGACATCGAAGAGAAATCCCTTAATCAATCGCAAAATCCGACACACTCCAGGAAACAACAGCATAGCGTGAAGGGCCCATCCACCCCAGATCGACGTTCAGCTCGCGTGTAGTAGCATAGGAATCACCAACGGAGGCCTAACCATGGATCTTGCGTATAGCCCCGAATACGAACAATACCGGATGGAAGTTCGGCAATTCTTAGACACAAATAAAGATCAGTCGCCGCCCCTATACGGACGAGGCAACGGCGATGGCAAAGCGCGAGATTGGCAGAAACTCCTGATTGAAAACGGTTATGCCGCTCGCACTATCCCCAAGGAGTACGGAGGTTTTGGTGGCGAGCCCGACATACTCAAGTCACACATAATTGCGGAAGAATTCGCGAGTGCTGCTGTACGTCCAGGTCATTCCGGCGACAATCGACTGGTACCTACTGTTCTGGAGCTCGGAACGGAAGAACAGAGGCAGTGGCTAGTGCCCCCAACAGTGCGCGGCGACATGATTTGGTGCCAGGGCTATTCTGAACCGGGCAGCGGATCCGACCTGGCATCGTTGTCGACCAGGGCTGTCATTGACGGTGACGACTTTGTCATCAATGGTCAAAAAATCTGGACATCGGGCGCACAGCATGCCGACATGATTTTTTGCCTCGTTCGAACCGAGCCGGACGCGCCAAAACATCAAGGCATTAGTTATTTGGTTTTTTCGATGGATACGCCAGGGATCGAAGTCCGGCCACTTGTGACCATGACGGGTGAAGCCACATTCAATGAAGTTTTTTTCACTGACGTCCGCGTTCCTAAACATCAGATCATTGGGAACCGTGGCGAAGGTTGGTTTGTCGCAAACAATACTCTTAAGCACGAACGGGAAGGCCTCGGGGATCCAAATCAGGCAGAAAATCGTTTCCGAGAAATTGTCGATCTAATGCAACGAGAAACAATAGATAGCAATCGACTTATCGATAATCCGACCTACCGCGACCGCTTGTTATCCCTTCAAGGGCGAATGCTAGCAATGAAGTTCAACGGCATGCGCGTTCTGACCAGCCAAATTAAAAAAGAAGAACCTGGTCTTCCACGGTGGATCATCAAGCTTCAGGGATGCGAACTTAACCATCAGATGGCGGCCATGGCTATCGATTCGATGGGGGAGCTCGGCATCCTTTACGACGACGGCCCCTACCTCCGTGATCAAGGTCGATGGCAACAGCGCTACATGATGGATCTCGGGCTCATCATTGGCGGGGGCACCGCTCAGATCCAGAAAAATATGATCGGCGAACGAGCGTTGGGTCTGCCAAAGGAACCCAAGTTCGAGAAACCGCTTAACTAGGGGGCGCGCCATGGATTTTGGACTCACAGAAGAACAGCTCATGTTGCAAGAAAGTATTGGTGGCTACCTCCGATCAGCTTGCCCTCTCGATTCTGTTAGAGAAGCTACCGAAGTTGGCTCTACCCACGTTCCTAAGATTGCGGCAGGGCTCGCCGAATTAGGAGCAGTCGGCATCCTCATCCCGGAAGAACTTGGCGGGGTTGGAATGGGATTCTTGGAGGCGGCGTTGATCAGCGAAGCACTCGGCAGCGTTATAGCACCCGTATCCTTTGTCGCATCGTCTGTCATGGCGCCAGTTGCGTTGCTTGGCGCCGGCTCCCAAGAACAAAGAGAAACATGGCTACCCCGTATAGCCAGCGGGGAAGTAATCATCGGCGTTGGTATTAGCGAGCACATCAGTCGTCGCGAAACCGATGGAATCTTCGCCGATGACGATACATTGACCGGGAAAGCCATGTTCGTCTTAGACGGCATGGACGCGGATACGCTGCTCGTTGCGGACAACGAGGCACAACTTTATCTAGTTCAGGCTAGCGATGTGACCCGTAACAAGCTGAAAACCATTGACCGGACTAGATCCGTGGCCGAAATAATCCTTGACCAAACGTCCGCCGAAATTCTTCCCGGCTCCGTAAACAATCGAAAACACTTAAAAGACATGGTCAACGCGGGTCGGGTGATGCTAGCGGCCGATACTCTGGGTGCAGCTGGTACGATGCTGGAACAAGCCATCGAATACGCCAAGGAAAGGCGTCAGTTCAATCGCGTTATTGGTTCGTTTCAGGCGGTCAAGCACATGTGTTCCGAAATGGCTGCCGATCTCGAACCTTGCCGGTCGCTAGTTTGGTACGCGGCCCACGCCATACGTGCGATACCGGACGAAGCTACCCTCATGGCCTGTCATGCTAAAGCGCATCTCGCCGAAACCGGACGGTTTGTAGCACGGAAGGCCACAGAAGTGCATGGCGGAATGGGGTTTACCGACCTCCTCGGATTGCACTACTGGTTCAAAAGGATCGGTTTTGATCGTCAACTCCTAGGAGCACCCGAAGTGGTGCGCGAAGAGGCGGCAGTGGCTCAAGGTTGGATCTAGGCAGTGTATATAAGTCGTATACGTGCGTGCCGCCTATGGGCGAGTGGCATCTCTCAAAACTGAAATTCAGGCAACTGTACCTCTATACCCTCAAGCTCCTCCGAAACTGGAATCTGACAGGCGAGTCGAGATGTCCTTTGTCTTTCGGGATTCATGTCGAGCATTTCTTCTTCTCGATCCACCGGACTACCCAACCTTTCAAACCAATCGTTTGTTAAGACAACGTGGCAGGTTGCACAGGAACATTCGCCTCCGCAATCCGCGTCAATCCCGGGCACCAAATTATCGATCGCTGCCTTCATTAACGACGAGCCCGATTCCACATCAACTTCATGCACCGTTCCATCATGTTCCACAAACGTAATTCTCGACATAACCCTACCCGTCGCGGCGATCGCGTATACAACCAAAAAACGACCAGACACACCAGTATCAAATTCGCCAGGCCCAAGCAATCGAATCCTTCGAGCACTGTTCGCAACTTCCGGATCAAGCGATTAGAATTGCGGGGCGATAAATCATCGTTATTCCGCCTTAGCTCAGTTGGTAGAGCAGCTGACTGTTAATCAGCGGGTCGCTGGTTCGAGCCCAGCAGGCGGAGCCATTTAACTCCTTGTAAATCAATGTCTTAGAGGTTCAGATTGTTGAGCCTCTTTAGACATATTCCCTTC
>DCBA01000029.1:0-2018 GCA_002313255.1 Gammaproteobacteria bacterium UBA1119
CCTGACTTCGTCCACTTCACCCATAAACGTCACGTTCAAGCAGGTATTGCATGTCAGACCTGCCACGGTCCAGTCGAGACCATGGACAAGATCGCAGTCCACAGCAGGAATAACGAAGGGCCCACACTTCTGGCGAGTAGCACCGGCGAGATCATAAACAGTGAAACGAGCGACGTGGGCGCTACACAAAACGATCATTGGGAGATGGGACTTTGTCTCAACTGCCACAAACAACACGATGTGGTGGACGGCAAAGCCGTCCGAGTGGACGAGGGCGGTTTTGACAACGGCCTCGACTGCTGGACCTGTCACAAGTAGGCGATTAACGCGATGCCAAACATAGATCGCAGAGACTTCATTAAACTCGTTGGCGCCGGTGGCGTCGGTGTGGGTGCAGGTGTTGTCCTGAGAGAATCCAACAAGCACCCACGGGAACATCTCATTCCTCATGTGCTTGCACCAGAAGATTACAGCAGCGGGGTAGCGACCTGGTACAACAGCGTATGCTCAATGTGTAGTGCTGGTTGCGGTATTTCCGTACGTACTCGTGAGGGTCGCGCCAAGAAGATCGAAGGCAACCCGTCGCATGCCGTCAATCAAGGTGGGTTGTGTGCGCTCGGGCAGGCTGGTTTGCAAGTCCTCTATAACCCCGATCGCCTATCCGGTCCGCTGCTTCAGTCGGCCGATCGTGGCGCCGACGGCTTTACCCAAATTACCTGGGAAGACGGATTAACTCGAGTCGCATCTCAGCTCGACGTGCTTCGAGCAGCGGGCCGAGGAAATCGAATCGCGCTGTTGACGCGAGGCGTTGGCGGACATCTTGCCGAGCTGCTGGAGAGCTTTGCCAAAGGGGTTGGTACAAACAGACTCTTTCACTATGACTACGCCCATCCGCATGCTTTGTACGCCGCAAACGAGCGCTTCTTCGGTGAAGAGCAATTACCGTATTACGACCTGAGCAATACCCGTCACCTACTCTCGTTCGGAGCAGACTATTTGGCCGGATGGCTATCGCCCGTTCACCATAGTCTCGGTTTTGCGAACAGCCGACACGGTGGCGATAACCGCGGATACTTTGTTCAGATCGAACCCCGCATGTCCCCAAGTGGCGCCGCAGCCGACGAGTGGGTGCCCGCGAAACCGGGCACCGAGGGCATCCTAGCTTTGGGTTTGGCACATCACATCGTAGCGAGCGGTCATTACGACGGCGATGACATCGACGAATGGAAAGGTGTGCTGTCGGCGTACACGCTAGAAAAAGTCGCAGAAGAGACCGACGTTTCCGAGAGCGTGCTGCGACGCCTTGCTGAATCGTTTGCAAACGCAAGTCCAAGCCTAGCCATTGGTGGTGACGGTGCCGCCAACAACAGCAACGGCGTTGATACGCTGGTCGCAATCAATGCTTTGAATTATCTAGCCGGTAATGTCGGCACCGCTGGCGGGGTCGTTTTCAATCCGAACCCTGCCGGTGCGACTTCGCACGACCACCAAGCGAACTATCGAACTTTGGCGCAGCTCGCCGCAAGCGCACGCAACGGTGACATTGACGTACTTATTCTTAACGACGCGAATCCCGTCTTCACCATGCCACTCGCTTCTGAATTCAAGGCCGCGTTGGCACGAATACCGTTCATTGTCAGCTTGTCGAGCTTCATGGACGAAACATCAGCATTAGCCAACGTCGTCTTACCAAGCCACACGTACTTAGAAAGCTGGGGAGATGCATTTCCGGAACACGGCATGGGCTTTTCGATCGGCGCAGTATCGCAGCCTGTCATTGCTCCGCTGTACGACACCAAAGCCACCGGCGACATCGTCCTTGACCTAGCTCGTCGTATCGGCAATCCCATGCCCTGGGACTCACTGGAAGATTGCATTAAGGATGGCTGGAATAAAATCTACCAGCGCAACGCCTCGGACACACAGACCGATTCTTTCGAATCGTTCTGGAGAGCCTTGTTGAAAGCCGGCGTTTGGGGTGAGAAAAACCATCGCAGTAACGACTCCTTTCGGCCGAA
>DCBA01000029.1:2406-6289 GCA_002313255.1 Gammaproteobacteria bacterium UBA1119
GTTTATCCGTTTGTTTTGCAGCCGTTCCTTTCAACCTTGCACGATGGTCGCGCCGCCAATCTGCCGTGGATGCAGGAACTACCGGATGCCATGACCAGCGTCGTTTACGGCTCCTGGGTAGAAATGAATCCGAAGACCGCTGAAAACCTGGGATTAGCCGAAGGTGATCTGGTCGATATCGAGTCAACGGAGGGTGCGGTCAGAGCGCCGATATTGGTATACCCAGCCATCCGCCCCGACGTGATCGCCATGCCCATCGGGCAAGGCCACAGTAATTACGGTCGCTACGCGAGTAACCGGGGAACCAATCCCCTCGAAATACTTAGTCCATTAGTGGACGAGAGCTCCGGCAACCTCGCGTCCAACGCGACACGCGTGAAGGTTGTAGCCACCGGCAAACACATCGAAATCGTCAAGACCAGCGGTAAATCCCGCGATCTCGGGCGAGACATCGTGCAAACGACGGGCGGCAGTGATCACACCGCTCAAACCAACAGCATCCCGATAATGGTAATACCAACATGAGTTTCCTCGATCGCATAACCGAGGGTTGGCGGAAGAACCGCAAGCCTGGCTACTACGAAAATTTTGACTACCACTGGGCCATGACCATCGACCTCGATCAATGCAGTGGCTGCGGGGCTTGCGTTACCGCTTGTCAGGCTGAAAACAATTTACCCATTGTCGGAGAGGATGCGTTCGTAAAAGGCCGAGAAGTGAAGTGGCTGAGATTGGAGCATTACTGGGAGGGTGAGTACCCCGACGTCAAGCTCAACGTCATTCCAATGATGTGCCAGCACTGTGACAGCGCGCCTTGCGAGACGGTCTGCCCGGTGAGTGCGACCTACCACAACCAGGATGGGCTCAATACGCAAATCTACAACCGATGCATTGGCACACGCTCATGTGCAGTTTATTGCCCGTACGAAGTGCGCTATTTCAACTACAACGACCACGAGTGGGATAGTCCGCTGGATCAGCAACTAAACCCTGACGTCTCCGTTCGCGAAAAAGGCGTCATGGAGAAATGCACCTTCTGCATTCAGCGCATCCGCCAAGCCAAGGACAACGCCAAAGATGATGGCCGCCGCCGAGTTCGAGATGGCGAAGTACAACCTGCATGCGTCCAAACGTGTCCCAGCAAAGCAATGGTTTTTGGTGATCGAAACGATCCCAAAAGCAAAGTATCTCGGTCGCTCAGGGATCCACGTGCCTACAAAGTGTTGGATGAACTCAACACCAACTCGTCCGTGGTCTATCTCAAGAAAGTCGAGGCCGAGAGATAACCATGCAGGGTGAACCAAACCAGTTGAAATACACGGACATTCACGAAGACGTGGTCAGATCGATCGTCGAAACTGGGCCCAACTATTATGTCGCATTAGCCACGGCTTTCGCCTTGACGTTAATCTGCTTCTTCTTTCCCTGGTTCTATCAGCTGTATTACGGCATTGGTGCCGCCGGGATGAACCATCCCAATGTTTGGGGAACCTATCTTGCAAGCTTCATTTTTTGGATTGGCCTAAGCCATTCGGGGACGCTGTTGTCCTGTGTGCTGCACATCACCAACAGTTCCTGGCGCAAAGCTATGTATCGAAGTGCCGAAGCCATGACGCTATTCTCACTCGTGGTCGCTGCCATGATGGTAATGGTCCATGTTGGCAGACCCTGGTTCATTCACTGGACCCTCCCTTACCCTAACCAGATGGAAATGTGGCCAAATTTTCGCTCGCCATTGTTGTTCGATGTCATGGCGATTACCACCTACATCACAGGCAGCACGGTCTTCATCTACATGGGATCTATCCCCGATTTTGCCGCTGTTCGAGACCGAACTCGAGGTTGGCGCAACACCATGTATTCTTTGCTGTCGCTCGGTTGGCGTGGTACCGACACGGAATGGCATCGTCTCCATTGGGCTTATACGTTTCTTGCGGTCCTGATCATTCCGCTCGCCGTTTCGGTCCACAGTATTGTCTCCTGGGACTTCGCGATGTCGATCGTGCCGGCGTTACACCAAACGATCTTCGCCCCATACTTTGTTGTGGGAGCGATCTACTCCGGAACAGCCGGCATCGTGACAGTGATGTTCGTGTTAAGAAAATTCATGGATTTCGGGGAGTACATCACCGAACTTCATTTCGACAATCTCGGCAAATTGTTACTGGTCTTGTCCTTACTCTGGTCGTATATCAACATCGTCGAGGTATTCACCGGCTTCTATAGCGGTGCGTCGGGAGAGACCGAAGCACTGCGTTACCGTCTCTTTGGGTTTTATGCGCCGCTTTATTGGGAGATGATCACGTTTTGCGCCTTTTTACCGTTGCTTTGCGCATTTAAGCGGTTTCGCACCTCGTTCGTGCCCATGCTTTACCTCTCTATTGCCATCAACATAGGCATGTACACCGAACGCTTCCTAATCGTCGCGACCTCTTTGTCGCGCCAGTACTTACCCGATGCCTGGGGTCTGTATGTCCCTAGCGCGGTTGAAATATCAATCTTGGTTGGCACATTGGCGTTGTTTACCACCCTATTTTTGTTGTTCGTGAAGATCTTCCCAAGCGTATCGATGTACGAAGTCAAAGAGACCATGAACACACCCAAGAAGATTCCCGTTGCTGCATCCGGAGGAAGTCTCGCATGACACACTTCGTCGTCGGATTATTTGGGGATCCAGAATCCGCACTCTCAGCGGCCGGATCGATTCAAAGCGCCGATCTCGGCACCCCAGAACTCATGTCGCCGGTGCCCATTGAGGGCGTTGAAGAGGTCCTCGGTGAGAAAAGATCAGTGATCAAGCGCTTTTCGCTTTTCGGGGCAATCTTTGGCGGAGTTTCTGGTTTTCTATTGGCGGCCATCACGGCGGTACTCTATGCCCACCCCGTAGGCGGCCGCCCCATTATCACGTTTCCGCCCTACCTCATCATTACCTACGAATTAACGATCCTATTCGGCATTATTTTCACGGTGATTGGCTTTTTCGTTAGCGCGCGGCTACCTAACGGACTCTGGACTTCGTTCTGGAAGCAAGACGAAAACCGCCCGTACGTGCCCGAGGCCGCCGTCGATAAATTTGCCGTCTCGATTGGCTGTGGGGTCGACGACGTTCAACGTGCAGAAACGATTCTCCGTATAGCCGGAGCCGAGGCAATCCGCGACGGTACGGAGGGAGCAAGCTGATGAATCAGCAAAGTGCTTCCCTGCTGGTTCGGCTACTTCATCGAGGGTGCCTTATAGCCCTGATTGTCGGTTATGCGCCCAGCGGATGGACGTTTCCATGGGACAAGGACATGGTCGATCAAGCGCCGATCAAAGCACAGGAAGCTCCCCGACCCGGCGATACCGGTGCCGTTCCTGTCAACGGTGGTGAGACGTTACCCGCGCCGACCACCGAAGAAGGCATGCTTGCGGCAAAAGAAGCAGCCGCGTCATTGGCCAATCCGTTCCCAGCGAGTCGCGAATCCATCCAGATTGGTGGCAATTTGTACGAGGTCAATTGCCGCGTCTGTCACGGAAGGGGGGGGCAAGGCGACGGGTCAGTCGGTCTTAAGTTTGCAACCAAGGCGCCGGTTAATTTAAACGAGGCCTACACCCAAGACCAGCCCGATGGCGAGATCTTCTTCACACTGACCCGAGGCCGAGGACTCATGCCTCTCTATCGCGATGCATTAAGCGCGGCAGAGAGGTGGCACGTCATTAATTACGTCAAAACCCAGTTCGGTGAGCAATGAACGATCTAACCCCATCCTCTAGCCGATGCAAAAAGCCTTCATCAACACGTGCTAACGACATGAATCTGCTCACGAAACTATTTGCAGTCATCGCGCTTGCGAGCCCTGTGTACGGATCATCGATGGACGTCATTGGGCCTGATTACGGACTC
>DCBA01000061.1:0-2485 GCA_002313255.1 Gammaproteobacteria bacterium UBA1119
GGTACGGGCATACGGCGCGCGAAAAACCGCGCATTGTACTAGTTGGGCGCAATCGACGCCTCATGGCTTGCTGATTTGATGGCTAATCGATAAGTGTTGGCGAATGTTTTTGAGCCCTTGATGCGACAGCACGGTGCAAATTCGCCCATTGACCTGCTCTACCAACGTGCCACTCTACAGGTATGTAGCCATCAAGGCGGAGGATTGCGACGGCCATGACGATCGATATACGTCCGTTAAACCCGATTATAGGCGCCGAAATTTGGGGCGCCGATTTGGCGAATTTGAGCGATCAACAATTTAGGGAAATTCACCAAGCATCGGTTGCCCATGGTGTTATTTTCTTCAGAGATCAACCGAGACTTTCGCCAGAACAACAGATTGCTTTTGCCGGTCGGTTCGGACCCGTACATGTGCACCCCGCGTCGCGGGGCGTCGCGGCCGAATACCCTGGGCTTATGAAAATACGAACGACGCGAGAGACCGATGTGGCAGCCGGCAATCGCTGGCATTCCGATGTTTCCTGTGACGAAGCTCCGCCCTCAATGACGACGTTGCAGTTGCATGAAATTCCACCGAGCGGTGGAGATACCTTGTTCTCGAGCATGAATGCGGCGTACGACGCTTTGTCGGAACGGATGAAAACCTTGTTGGACGGTTTGACCGCGCACCACTCGGGCGAAGATGCCTATCGACGTTTATTTCGATTCGACAAACCGGGCGAGGCCACTTGGCCCGAAGCTGACCATCCTTTGGTACGGGAACACCCTGATAGCCACCGACCGGCCCTGTACGTTAACCGCGAATTTACCGAACGAATTAATGGCCTCCCGCGTTTGGAAGCAAGCGCGCTCTTTGGATTTTTGTTAGACCACGCCGAGCAGGTCGCGTTCCAATGCCGTTTCGTTTGGTCTGAGAATGCGATCGCGGTTTGGGATAATCGATGCGTACAGCATCACGCAGTCTGGGACTATTGGCCTCACGAAAGACGCGGCCACCGAGTCACGGCTCAAGGGGAAATCCCGATTCCCTGGTCAGGCGATCCCGGTGCTCTGCGTTCCGAAAATCTGCGTTTAAGTGCTTAAGTGCCTATTGCTTGATCGCTAGGGTGAGACCATCGCCAATCGGGAGGATTGTCGCCCACACTCGTTTGTCGGACCGCACTTTCTCGTTTAACGTTCTGATCGCTCGGGTATCGTCGTCGTCGGTATCGTCAGCGACACGACCTCCCCAGAGAACGTTATCGATTCCAACCAATCCGCCTGGTCGTAACAGAACGAGACATCGCTCATAGTATTCATCGTAGTTGGCCTTGTCGGCGTCGATAAAAGCAAAGTCGAAAGAATCCGCTCCGCCTTGATCGATAAGTTCGTCGAGCGTTTCGGTGGCAGGTCGCAGGTGCAAGTCGATTTTCCCTTGTAACTCCGCCCGTTCCCAGAAAGCGCGGGCGATCGATGTCCATTCTTCCGAGACGTCACATGCGGTGATGCGACCGTCTTCGGGCAGGGCTTCTGCCACCACAAGCGCACTGTATCCGGTAAATGTGCCTACCTCGATAGTTTTTTTTGCACCGATTAGGCGTACCAAAAGCGCCATAAAGGCTCCCTGTTCTGGAGAGATCTGCATCCTGTGCCAGGGCGTGGACTCCTGCGTTTTCACACGGAGCTCGCGGGCGATAGACGATTCCTTAATACCTGTTTCAAGAAGGTAGTTATAAAGGGATTCGGTTAACTCAATGGTTCGACTGGACATACTTGGTTTCTACTTTGGCTTGCGACGCGACAAACGCGCGTTGGTAAATCGATTCGGAGATCTCGAACTTCAACATACTCACGGCTTAATCTCGAGGATACAGGTCAAGAAAATTCGTGCGAAAGAAGCGGTCACGGTCGGTTGCGTTCAAAGATGCCGTGGCGCGATCAAATCGACCGAGCGGATCACGACCTCCTTCGGCATGAGGGTAGTCGGACGAAAATAAATACAACTCGGGGTACGACTCGTTAACGAGCTGTTCCACGTTTTCGAAGGGGTAGGGTGTAAAGCGGAGTTGCTCTCGAATCTGTTCCCCCGGTGTTCTGGACATGTCAGCCAAGTGGGGTTCAGAGCGAGACCATATGTCTGCTGCGTAATCGAGGCGACGAATCATATCCGGTACCCAGCCGGCACCAATTTCGATCACGCCGCCCTTGAGCGATGGGAATTGTTCCAATACTCCATCGAGTACGAGCGTAGAAATAAAGCGCTGAGCTGCATGATGAATCACCGTCAGGTCTTTCGAACCAATGACTTCTGCACCCCCTCGGGCCGTGGTCCGGTCCGGACGACCGTCATTCATCCATGGTTCCTCGATCGATAACGGTGCACTTCCGACGTGCAGAATAAACGGCACACGAGCCTCTTCGAGGGCAGCCCAAATACGATCGTGCAAAGGATGTCCGGGCGATCGACCCCCAGGAGGATCCGCACTGATCCAAACTGCGCCCAA
>DCBA01000061.1:2864-5342 GCA_002313255.1 Gammaproteobacteria bacterium UBA1119
GGCACCATGGCCACGCCGATCAACCGGGCATCGCCGCCGACGAACTCTGCCATGGCCCGATTATGAGCGGTTGCAGCCCCGTAACTCACGGCGTCGTCAGAGGCGCCAAAGATCAATCGTCCGCAAAATGACGAAAAGATCACTTGTCGTTGAAACCCCAAGAGGTCGAGGGCCTGTCCCCTTTCCTCGCCGTTGAATGCACCCAGTGCGTCGTGCCACTTCGGACCTCGAGTGAGTTGATCGCCGAGCTCCAGCAGACGCGCCACGGTTTCGGGCGAATGCCGTTTTAATCCAACGTGCTCGCCCGGGTCGAATATTCCCGTTGTGGTTTGCCCAAGATTTGGAAGGGAGGTTCGGACCGAAGCATCTGCGTGCGCCGTCAGGAAATCGGGCATTTCCATCAGGTGACTGTCGGCGTCGTGGATGATGCGGTCACCGGCATAACTCATCGGAGGGGGTGGTTCCTTTGTTGGTTTTTTCATTGTTGATTCTCTGCGGTCCAGCGGGGTTTGCCAACCCGGCGTGCGTTTCCCCGTATGATAATCAGACGCTTGGCTCAGTAATGGGGTGGCGGAGGTTCGTCCTCCGGGTTGATGATATGTTCCGCCGTTCGAACTTGTTCCATAAGCATGCGGATCATGGCGTCGTGTTCGTCCACGCGTGTTTGGCACGTGACAATGACGTCGTTCAGTTTCTGGATCGTGTCCTCTTGGAAGGTTAATTTGGTTTCAAGATCTTCAATACGGGCCGCGGTGTCTTGTTCTGCCATGGTGCCTCATTTACGCCGTTGCACCGGCGATGGGAAAAATAGAACTCTATGAGCGATCGACATACAGGCGCAACGTTTACCGAGGGTAGCGTCGGGCGCCACCTCTTGCGGTTAGGGTCCTTCATTACGATGGGATCGTTGAGCATGAATTTTGCCCGTTTGGTTGAGGCCGTCTATCTCGGATGGATTGGTACCGAAGCGTTAGCTGCTCTTGGTTTTGCTTTCCCGGTAACGATCACGTTGTTTGCGTTTGCCGGCGGGATTGGGACGGGGGCTTCGTCCGTGATCGCTCGTTCGGTCGGAAGCGGTGACGGTGAACGCGCTGCCGTGCTGGTGACCCACGCGCAGTTATTGGTGCTTGTCGTCGGTAGCGTCATAGGATTGCTCGGTTTCTGGTATGCCGAAATCGTGATTACTGCGCTTGGAGCGACGGGCGAAGTTCGTGAGATGGCGGTCGATTATCTGACGGTATACATGTTGGGGTTCCCGCTATTTATGCTCTCCATGGTCGGGTCGACGTTGCTGAGAGCAACCGGTCGAGCCGCAAGCCCAGGCATCGTCATGACGACGGGTTCGGTCCTGCAGATGGCCTTCGGACCGGTGTTGATCTTTGGGTGGTTTGGACTACCGGCGTTAGGAATCGCGGGCGCTGCATGGGCGTACGTGTTGTCCCGCGTGTTTAGCGTCAGCATCTATCTGGCGTTGTTGGTCAGGGCACGCATGATCCGCCGTTCGATGAAGGGGTTCTGGCAGTCGTTCGCGGCGATTGTTCACGTGGGTGGACCCGCCACAGCGAGCGGCCTAATCCAGCCCGTGTCCATGCTCATTATTACCCGTCTCCTTGCGGCGCACGGCCATGAAGTCGTGGCGGGCTACAACGTTGCCATGCGCGTAGAAACCATGGTGCACATGGTTCTCTGGGGCGTATCTTCATCCGTTGGCCCCTTCGTAGGCCAAAACTGGGGCGCAGGCCAGTTCCAACGAGCGCGACAAGCGCTCTCGTTGAGCAACCGATTTTGTCTTGCGTGGGGGCTGGTGACGTTTGTCGTGTTATTTCTGGGGGGTGACTATTTTGTCCGCCTCATCGATGACAACGAGACCGTGGGGGCGGTGGCCCGAATGTTTTTTCTGATCGTGCCGCTTTCGATCGGGTTCATGGGCGTGATGCAGGTCGCCAGCACCTGCTTCAATGCGCTAGGCCGGCCCGCGCCACCACTGATTATCGCGTTGTTAAGGACCTTCGTTATGTACGTTCCAATCGCCATTTTGGCGAATTGGGTGTGGGGGTACCCGGGGATATTTGCTGCCACGGCTCTCACCAACGTGGTGATGGGGACGATCGCGTGGGATTGGAATCGACGAACTATGCGTATGGGGTCGTCTTTGTCTACACGAGAGCGAGTAAAGATTTCTGGATAGGAATTGGGCTTAGGCCGCGTCAAGTTGACGTTAAGGGAATTCGGTCGTTTTCTCGTGGATCGTTTCTATCCCGTCGCTGGTGATCTGGCTGATTGTGGCGGTCGCGCGCCGTCCCTCAATTTCAAGGAAACCGATGGTACCGTGCCGCAGATCTTGGTTCCTTGGGAGCGTTGGCGAACCAGGGTTCACGCACATTAGTTGGTCGACGAGATGAATTTCGTCGTAGTGCGTGTGCCCGTATACGATGACGTTTGGTAGAGGCGCTCGAAATAGCCTATTTCTGCGGCGCA
>DCBA01000017.1 GCA_002313255.1 Gammaproteobacteria bacterium UBA1119
TGCGCCGTACCCGAAGCCATGCTTTTCCCCCAACTAGACTTTTCTCTGAGAACTTCTAGGACTCGGGACAAATCTGGCTCTTCCTGAAGCAAAGACAGTCGAAACGCAAAAGGATCCGCGCCCGCATGCACGGCCATCTCATCCATAAAACTCTCCATGGCAAAGGCGTTTTGTGAACTACCCACCGAGCGCCAAAACCACGTCGTTAGATGCGTGTTCTTAATGGTGTGCGTCGCCCTCTTTTTAGGAATCGCATATGGAATCTCCGCCAATCCCTCAACCGAAGTCGGATCGATTCCTGAACGAACGATCCACGGATTAATGCCCGCTAAAATCGAATGCGTTACTGAATGATTCGCTAGAACAACGGATTCCTTCTTTTCGTCGAAACCCGCCGTAAATCGTATCGCCGACATCGGCCTGAATCGTCCTTGCTGGACATCCTCCTTTCGAGACCAAATGAGCTGGACAGGACGCTCGACTTGCATGCCAATACGCACCGCATCGCCAACATAATCCGTATTCGAACGACGCCCAAAACCGCCACCGAGAAAGCAGTTATGCGTATAAACGTTGTCGGTTGAAATTCCCGAGATCTCCGCACCGATTGTCGTCGCCCCCTCAGGGTTTTGGGTACCCGTCCAAATATCGACCCGATTATCTTGGACATGCACCGTGCAGTTAAGCGGCTCCATACACGTATGCGCGAGATAGGGCGCAAAATAGTCCCCCGTGAGGGTTGAATCCGAAGCTTCGAGCGCGGTTTTTGTTTCGTCTAGAGAAGCCTGCTTCGGAGACGCGTCTACACCCTCTTCCTCTAGCGCTGCGAGAAATTCAGTCTCCCAATTCTTTGTCGATGTGCCGGCACCCGAACCCTTGTTCCAATTGATCACTAACGCATCAACGGCCGTCTGGGCCTGCCAATAGTGGGCAGCAACCACGGCCACCGCCGTTTCAAGATTTACGACTTGAATGAATCCAGGATGGTTTTGGATGGAATCATCATTGTAATCTTCCACGGTCCCACCAATCACGGGACAATGCTTGATCGCCGCATACACCATCCCATCTAGACGAACGTCCATCCCGTAGATAGCGGATCCGTTTACCTTCAGAGGCACGTCCACCCGCAACGTCGGTTGACCGATCAATTCATACGCCGCGGGCTCTTTGATCACGACGTCGCCAACGTCAATCAACGCCGCATCCGCCGCGAGCTCTCCATACCGGAAACTTTTACCTTTCCATGAGACCTTGCCACCAGAGGCTTCGCAAAGTTTGGGGTCAGTTTCCCAACGATCAGCCGCTACTTTAATTAGCTGCTCGCGCGCGGTGGCACCGGCTAGTTGAAGCGCAGGACGGCCCATCCGGACAGACCGGCTACCTCCAGTGTTCATGTTTCCGTACACCGAATCCTCTTTGAGATTTCGATTGGCGTCCGCGTATTCGGTCTTCACTTGATTCCAATCAACACCGAGCTCCTCGGCGACGATCATCGGGAGGCTAGTAAAAATACCTTCACCCATCTCAGACTTGGCCACTCGTATGATTACGCTATCGTCTGGATCGATCACCAACCAGGCATTGATTTCGGTCGGAAGGCCGCTATTGACGGTCTGCCCTGTTTTCGAACATCCCGGTAAATGAAACGCGAGCATGAGGCCGCCAGCAGATGACGTCGCCACACGGATGAAATTTCGGCGATTCATATCAAGCCTCCCGCGCAAGTTCGGCCGCTCGATGAATCGCGCGCCTGATCCGTTGATACGTTCCACACCGGCAAATGTTGTCGATCGCGGCATCAATCTGTTCATCGTCCGGATCGGGGTTCTCCGAAAGAAGCGCCGCTACGGCCATCAGTTGTCCCGATTGGCAGTACCCACACTGAGGCACATCGTGTTCGATCCATGCTTGTTGAACGGGATGATTGGAATGAGGTGATAAACCCTCAATGGTCGTAATTTCCTTGCCACCAACTTCACGTAACTTGGTTTGGCAGGAACGTTGCGCGTATCCATTCACATGCACTGTACAGGCACCACACTGCGCAATTCCGCACCCAAATTTTGTACCGGTCAAATTCAAGTAGTCGCGTATTACCCACAAAAGGGGGGTCTCCGGATCGGCGTCAAGATCAAATGTGGTTCCGTTAACCTTGAGTTCAATCATGGGAACATCCTCCTCGCTCAGTGACCTCGATGTAGGTCGTATATTGTCATCGAATTCGTCTCCCAACGAATCGCTCGATCAGCCACAAGCCCGAGCACTAAGACGGTAAGTGACTCTCGATCTTCTCGATCAACCGGCTCAAGTTAATGGGCTTCGTGTCGTAATCATCTGCACCTGCTTCCATCGCTTTGACGCGATCTTGCTCCAACGCGTGTGCCGTCAGTGCGATAACTGGAATACCAGAGATATCGTCGCTGGCCTTGGCCTGGGAGGTCGCCTGCCACCCATCAAGCACGGGTAACCCCATGTCCATCAGCACCAAATCGGGCATTTCAGAACGCATCTTGTCCAAGCCCTCTTGCCCGTCCTGCGCAACCACGATCTCGTACCCACGCCGGGTCAGACGCCGCGACAGCATGTCGCGATTCATCTCATTATCTTCGACAATCAAAATCTTATTCATGCCCGCTGATACACCCCTCCGTACTGCTGCAACTACCGCACCCACGTGCCTTCACGACCATATTAAATGTACACCTCTTGCGCAAGAACGATCGCCACATCGCCTTCCTCAAAGACAAATTCCGACGCGCTGCCCGGATTGAGGCAAGGCTCTCCGCGGATTCCGCCAATGCGTACACCGAGCACAATTTCACTCGCGTTCTGGGTGGCACGCACCAATTGGGCGAACGAACAACGCGTTCGTAACGGGACATATCGCTCGATCGGACGAAGCCCGATTTCTATACCGCCCGCACTTAGTAATTCGTTATAAATCGACGCAAGTACGGGCTCACGCGCGAGATGAGTGATCTGCATGCTGACGAATTCTGGACTCATCACCGCATCCGTCAGCGGTGTTTCACGACACAGTTCATGACTTTCTTTGTCGTAAAACTCTGCAACAACTCGAGGAAACGCTTGGTTCGTTCCCCCCCGCAATTCTCGCAACAATAACAACGTCAACGTGGTCCGCGAATCGGAGTCATATCCCGGTTGTGAGTGATCGGCGACAAGAATAATCACGTCGTACTTTTGAACTCCGAGACGGCGCAATGCTGACTCGGTCGCGGTGTCTTCTTGTATATGCGTAAGTTGAACGTTACGAATCCCTCTTGCGATATGCCGATCCCTATATTCATCGAAAAACTCGACGGTTTGAGCACTGGCGATCGCGACATCCACCGGTTCGTTGGCATGCCCGTCGATTTCTTCAACAATTTGGCCGATGTTTTCGTTCCATCCAAGAATCAA